>CAZWQJ010000025.1:0-31855 GCA_964635825.1 uncultured Victivallales bacterium
GGCGCGAAGCGCCTCTGCTTCGGCCCTGCGGGCGGATGTTGCACGAGGGGCTCGTGCAACATCCGGGCTAGTCGTCGGTCACTGCGGAGTGCGCATGCTGCTCGTCGTGCTTCTCGAGCGGCTCGAGGTGCGACGTGAAGTGCAGCGTCACCGGCAGCTTCTTCAGCAGCGCCGCCTCCACTTCACTCGCAATCGCATGGGCCCGCGCCAGCGAGGTCTTGCCGGGCAACAGCAGGTGAACTTCGATCCAGAGGGATGTGCCACTTGCCCGGTAGCGCATCTGGTGGAACGTGAACCCGCGCGAGCGCGTTTCCTCGTCCAGCGTCCGGCGAACAAGCGCCTCCAATTCCGGATCACCCTCATCCATCAGCCCACCCACGGATTGCCGCATGAGCTGCGCGCCCGTCCATAAAATATTGCCGGCCGCCAGCATGGCCACAATCGGATCGAACGGCAGCCAGCCCGTCGCCATCGTCAACAGCAGTCCCGCCACCACCCCCGCGCTCGTCCACACATCCGTCAGCACATGGTGCCCGTTGGCGGTCAGAATCACGGACCCGGTGCGCCTTCCCTTCCACACCAGAAACCCACCCAAAACGCCATTGATGACGGCCGCGGCCGCCACCAGCATGGTTCCCGTGGACAGATTCTGCAGCGAGAGCCCATGGGCCCACTTGTGCGCGGAGGAATAGAGGATGAAGAGACCGGCAATGATGATCAGCACCCCCTCCATGCCGGCCGAGAAGTAGCCGATCTTCTCGTGCCCATAGGGATGGGAATGGTCTGCCGGTTGCTGCGAGAGCCAGAGGCTGTACGCTGCAAAGCCAACGGCAAACAGGTGCACCACCGACTCCGCCGCGTCGGACATGATCGCCGCCGAATCGGTGATCGCGTAGGCGTACAGCTTCCCCACCAGCATCAGTACACCCGTCGCCAGGGAGAGCCCCATCGCCACGCGCTGCTCGATCACGGCTCGCGGCGAGGCGTGGTCTCCGGCATGTAGCAATACGGACAGGTTCTTCACGATGCAGGATCCTTCCGCGGCCACACACACCCGGCCGCCTTGGGCTGGCACCGTGGGTGCTGCATGTCCGCCGTTCCATCCAAACACGCACCCCATCCAGATGCAAGCCCAACACTCGACGCCGCGCGCCACCGTCGCTACAGTGGATCGGTCTCTTCGACCTCGCGCCCCTCCGGCGCCGGGCCGCGAGTGCCACCACATACCGTGAAACACGACCGGCCAGACCGCAAGACCGACGCGACGCCCTCCGAGACCGGCGCACCACCGCCGGGCTCCGGTTGGCGATCCGCGGGCGGCCGACCCAGCCTCGAAGAGGTGCACGCCTCCATCCCCATCCCCACACGCGGCGGCTTCCTGCGCAAGCTGCTGGCCTTCTCAGGCCCCGGCTACCTCGTGGCCGTCGGCTATATGGACCCCGGCAACTGGGCCACCGACCTCGCCGCCGGCTCCGCCTTCGGCTACCAACTGCTCAGCGTCGTCCTGCTCGCCAGCCTGATGGCCATCCTGCTGCAGTCCCTCTGCGCCAAACTCGGCATCGCCACCGGCCGCGATCTCGCACAAGCCTGCCGCGATCACTACACCAAACCCGTCGCCCTCACCCTCTGGGCGCTTTGCGAACTGGCCATCTGCGCCTGCGATCTCGCCGAAGTCATCGGCTCCGCCATCGCCCTGCGCCTCCTCTTCGGCCTCCCCCTCATCGCGGGCGTCTGTCTGACCGCCCTCGATGTCCTCATCCTCATGCTGCTCCAAAACAAGGGCTTCCGCTATACCGAGGCGCTCGTCGTCACCCTCGTCTCCACCATCGGCATTTGCTTCGGCTTCGAAATCCTCGTCTCCCATCCCTCCGCCGGCGCCGTCCTGCGCGGCTTCATCCCCAAGGCCGATCTCGTCACCAATCCCGACATGCTCTTCCTCGCCATCGGCATCCTCGGCGCCACCGTCATGCCACACAACCTCTACCTCCACTCGTCCATCGTCCAGACACGCAAGTACGCCCAGACCGAGGCCGGCAAGCGCGAGGCCATTCGCTATGCCACGGCCGATTCCGTCGTCGCCCTCATGCTCGCGCTCTTCATCAACGCCGCCATCCTGATCGTCTCCGCCGCCACCTTCCACCGCCACGGACACTTCCAGGTCGCCGAAATCCAGGACGCCTACCAACTGCTCAGCCCCACCCTCGGCGTCTCCCTCGCCAGCACCGTCTTCGCCCTCGCGCTCCTCGCCTCCGGCCAAAGCTCCACCCTCACCGGCACCCTCGCCGGCCAGATCGTGATGGAAGGCTTCCTGCGCATCCGCATGCGCCCCTGGTTGCGGCGCCTCATCACCCGCCTCCTCGCCATCATCCCGGCCATCGTCGTCGCCGCCCTCTATGGCGACAGCGGCATCGCCCGCCTCCTGGTCATCAGCCAGGTCATCCTCAGCCTGCAACTCTCCTTCGCCGTCATTCCACTCGTGCGCTTCACCAACGATCGCCGTAAGATGGGCGTGTTCGCTAACCCATGGTGGCTCAAGGGACTCGCCGGACTCGTGGCCGCACTCATCGTCGTCCTGAACGTCAAGTTCCTCGCAGATTTCACCGGCCTCTCGTCATGGGTCGCCGGCTGGGGAGGGTAAGCCATGTATCGCAGAATCCTCGTGGCCCTGGATCACACCAAGGCCGACAACGCCCTGCTGCGCGAAATCGCCCCGCTGGCGCTACTGCTGAAAGCCGAACTCCTGCTCGTCCACGTGGCCGACGGCTGGGCCGCCCGCCACTACGAAAACCTGAACCTCACGGAGTCCGAGGAAATGCGCGAGGACCGCGCCTACCTCGACAAGGTCGCCGCCCAACTCGCCAAGCAGGGCCTCTCCTGCACCCACCACCTCGCCATGGGCGATCCCGCCACCGGAATCCTCCAGACCGCCCGCACCAAAGAGTGCGACCTCATCGCCATGACCACCCATGGCCACCGCCTCATCGGCGACATCGTCTACGGCACCACCATCGACAAAGTCCGCCACCGCGCCTCCGTCCCCCTCTTCATCGTCTCCGCCCGCCCCCACACCCGCTAACCCCGCCCTCCCAGCCCCTCCCACCCTTCAAAACTCGCAAATCATCATTCGTCAATCTGCGGTTCCTCTGGCCATCCCATTCACCCGTCCCCTCACGTCCATTCACCTCTCCCCACGTTCCCCGGTTCCGCCCCCATCTGCGTCCATCTGCGTCCATCTGCGGTCCATTTCCTTATCCCCATCCACTTTTCACCTGTCCCCTCACCACAATTCACCTGTCCCCTCCCGTGCCCCTCCCGGAGACACGATTTCCATTGCAGAACCCCAATTAATTCCGCATATTTAGGTTCGTCTAAATAATATCTTCATGAATCGAAAATCTTTAACACAGTCGGTCGAGGACTTTGTGAGGGCGATTTACGGCCTGCAGGAAGGGGATAGCTGGGTCGCGACAACCGCCCTGGCGGCTCGCCTCGGCCAGCGCCCGGCTTCCGTCACGAACATGATCCAGCGCCTGTCCCGCGTGGAAGGCTGCCTGGTGGAGTATGTCCCCTATCAGGGTGTTCGCCTGAATGCCCCCGGCATGAAGGTCGCCCTGGAAATCGTCCGCCATCACCGGTTGATCGAATCGTATCTCGCCCAAGCCCTCGGCGTACCGTGGGACCAGGTGCACGCGGAAGCGGAGCGGCTGGAGCATGTGCTGTCGGAGGACGTCGAAGACCGCATGGCCGCCGCCCTATCCGACCCGCGCACCGATCCGCACGGCTCCCCCATCCCCAGCAAGGATGGCCACGTCGAGCACGTCGCCACCACCCCGCTCACCACCGCCCTCCCCGGCGCCACCGTCCGCATTGTCGAAGTGGACGACCGCGACGCCGCCCTCCTGCGCTATCTCGGCGACCTCGGCCTCTACCCCGGCACCGAATTCACGCTTCTCGGACAGGAACCCTATGGGCGCTCGTTGCAGGTCCGCTGCGGCGAACGCGAATTCAACATTGGAGAGGAGGCGCTACCCCACATCCGGGTCGCCGCATCATGAACACCGCCTACGCACGATTCGCCCTCACCCCATCCCGCGGCATCGCGCGCGCCCTCGCCGCCGTCTTCGCGCTCGCGGCCCTGCTCACCGCCGGCGCCTGCTCGCGCGCCCCGACGCCTCCGCCCTCGGCCGACGCAGCCCCCCCCGCCACCAACGCGCCCGCCACCTACCACGCCGTCGCCACCGTCGGCATGGTCGCCGACATCGTGCGCGCCGTCGCTGGCGAGCACGCGCGCGTCACCGGCCTCATCGGCACGGGCGTCGATCCCCACTTGTACAAGCCAACCCGCAACGATGTCGCCGCCCTCATGGCCGCTGACATCGTCTTCTACTCCGGTCACCTGCTCGAAGGAAAGATGACCGAAACGCTCGAACACATCGGGCGCAGCAAGCCCGCCATCGCCGTCGCCGAGCGCGTCGCCGAACAGTACCTCCTGCAGGCGCCCGGCCCCGGCCATCACCCCGACCCGCACCTCTGGATGGATGTCGGCGCCTGGAAGCAAGCCGTGCGCACCGCCACCCAGGCCCTCATCGACTTCGACCCCGCCCACGCCGACTCCTACCTCGCCAACTCCACGCGCTACCTCGGCGAACTCGAAGCGCTCGATGCCTATACCCGCACCTGCATCGCCAGCATCCCCGCCGGCAGCCGCGTGCTCATCACCGCCCACGACGCCTTCAGCTACTTCGGCCGCGCCTACGGCATCGAGGTGCGCGGCATCCAGGGCATCTCCACCGAGTCCGAGGCCGGCCTGGAAGACATCCGCCGGCTCATCGCCATGCTCGTGGAACGCAACGTGCGCGCCGTCTTCGTGGAGTCCAGCGTGCCAGACAAAAACGTGCGGGCCCTGCTCGAAGGCGCGCATGCCCAGGGCCACGCCGTGCAGATCGGCGGCGAACTCTACTCCGACGCCATGGGCCTTGCCGGCACCTACGAAGGCACCTACATCGGCATGATCGATCACAACGTCACCCTCATCACCCGCGCCCTCGGCGGTCAGGCACCCGAACTCGGACTGTTTGGTCGCCTCACACCGCCTTCCGCCTCACACCCCGCCGCCGGAGCCACCACCCCATGAACGCCGCCGCCTCCAGCCGCCTCAGCCGCTCACCCCGCACCCCGCGCCATCTCGGGCACGAACATTCCGCCCGGGCCCCGCTCTCCATCGACGACATGACCGTCGCCTACCACCACAAGCCCGTCCTCTGGGACATCGAGTACGACGCCCCCGAAGGCAAGCTCATCGGCATCCTCGGCCCCAATGGCGCCGGCAAAAGCACCCTCATCAAGGCCGCCCTCGATCTCATCCCGCGCGTCGCCGGCACCGTGCGCATCTACGGCGACACCTACCGCCGCCAGCGCCACCTCGTCGGCTATGTGCCCCAGCGCGAAAGCGTCGATTGGGATTTCCCCGTCAACGCCCTGGACGTGGTCTGCATGGGCCGCTACGGCCACATCGGCTGGTGCCGGCCCGTCCGCGCCCGCGACCGCGAGGCCGCCCTCGCCGCCCTCGACCGCGTCGGCATGGCCGATTACGCCCGCCGCCAGATCAGCCAACTCTCCGGCGGCCAGCAACAACGCGTCTTCCTCGCCCGCGCCCTCGTCCAGGACGCCCGCATCTACTTCATGGATGAACCCTTCGCCGGCGTCGACGCCGCCACCGAAGGCGCCATCATCTCCCTCCTGCGCGACCTCATCGCCGCCGGCAAAACCGTCTTCGTCGTCCATCACGACTTGCAAACCGTCCCCCAGTATTTTGACGAGGTCATCCTGCTGAATATGCGCATCGTCGCCAGCGGCCCCACCGCCCAGGTCTTCACCTCCGAAAACCTGCAAAAAACCTACGGCGGCAAACTCACCCTGCTCGACGAAGCCGCCCAGGCCATGGCCCGCTCCGCAGGACGCTGAGACCATGCGCAACACGCAACCCCCAACACCCAACGTCCAACGCCGAAGTTCAGATCCGCTCCGAACTTGGACGTTCGGCGTTCGATGTTGGATGTTGGGTGTTTTCCGGCTTGGAAGGCGCGCGTCACCGCCATGAATTCATCCATCCCCCTCGCCACGCTGGCCCCCACCCACTCGCTGCTCCGCGTCCTGTCGCTGGCGGACTACAACACGCGCGTGGTCGTGCTCGGCACCGTCATGCTCGGCATCGCCGCCGGCGTCATCGGCACCTTCATGCTCCTGCGCAAGCGCGCCCTGATGGGTGACGCCGTCAGCCACGCCACCTTGCCCGGCATCGGCATTGCCTTCCTGCTGATGACCGCCGCGGGCGGCACTGGCCGCTGGCTCCCCGGCCTCCTCGCCGGCGCCACCGTCGCCGGCCTTCTCGGCATGGGCGCCGTCCTCCTCATCCGCCAGCAGACCCGCCTCAAAGAGGATGCCGCCCTCGGCATCGTCCTCAGCGTCTTCTTCGGCCTCGGCGTCGCCATCCTCGGCATCATCCAGCAACAAACCTTTGGCCATGCCGCCGGCCTCGAATCCTTCATCTACGGCAAAACCGCCTCCATGCTCGCCCGCGATGCCTGGCTCATCGCCGGCGCCGCCGCCCTCGTCCTCGCCGTCTGCCTCATCCTCTTCAAGGAGTTCGGCCTGCTCTGCTTCGACACCGAATACGCCCGCGCCCTCGGCTGGTCCGCCGGCGCCCTCGATGTCACCATGATGGTCCTCGTCGTCCTCGTCACCGTCATCGGACTCCAGGCCGTCGGCTTGATCCTGATGATCGCCCTCCTCACCATCCCCCCGGCCGCCGCCCGCTTCTGGACCCATCACCTCTCCCACATGCTGTGGATCTCGGCCCTCATCGGCGGCGCCAGCGGCCTCGTGGGCTCCCTGCTCAGCGCCCTCCAGCCGCGCCTCCCCGCCGGCGCCATCATCGTCGTCGCCGCCGGCACCCTCTTCCTGCTGAGCATGATCTTCGGCACCGCCCGCGGCGTCCTGCTCCGCGTCCGCGAGCGCAGCCGCGTCGTCACCCGCGTCCGCTCCCAGAATCTCCTGCGCGACTGCTACGAATGGCACGAGCGCCTCACCGCCCCCGGCGCCAACGTCCCCCTCGGCGACGCCCTGGCCGAATCCGCCCTCCGCGCCGAGCGCGCCTGGACCCGCCACGAGTTCGCCGCCGCTCTGCGCGCCGCCGCCCGCCAGCACCTCCTCACCCGCCTCCCCGACGGCCACCTGCGCCTCACCGCCGCCGGTGAGGCCGCCACGCGCCGCGTCGTCCGCAATCATCGCCTCTGGGAACTCTACCTCCTCACCCACGCCGACATCGCCGCTGTGCACGTGGACGATACCGCCGACGCCGTCGAGCATGTCCTCGGCCCCGCCCTGACCGCGCGCCTCGAGGCACTCGCCGGCCCCGACCTCCCCGCCAACATCGTCCCCCCGGAGCCCGCGCGATGATCTGGACCTCCATGGATCTCTGGATCGTCGCGGCCGGCGTCCTCAGCGCCGTCGCCTGCGCCCTACCCGGCAACTTCCTCGTCCTGCGCCGCATGAGCATGATGGGCGACGCGATCAGCCACGCCGTCCTGCCTGGGCTGGCCGTCGCCTTCCTGGTCACCGGCAGCCGCAGCGGCCTGCCCATGTTCGTCGGCGCCGCGGCTGTCGGCCTCCTCACCGCCCTGCTCACCCAATGGATTCACCGCCTCGGCAAAGTCGAAGAAAGCGCCTCCATGGGCGTCGTCTTCACCACCCTCTTCGCCCTCGGCCTCATCGTCATCGTCCGCGCCGCCGACCGCGTCGACCTCGACCCCGGCTGCGTCCTCTACGGCGCCATCGAACTCACCCCGCTCGACACCATCTCCCTCGCCGGCGCCGCCATCCCGCGCGTCGTCATCACCCTCGGCTGCGTCGTCCTCGTCAACGCACTCTTCGTCATCCTCTTCTTCAAGGAACTCAAACTCACCGCCTTCGATCCGGAACTCGCCACCACGCTCGGGCTCTCCGCCCGCGTCATGCATTACGCCCTCATGGCCGTGGTCGCCGTCACCACCGTCGCCTGCTTCGAAAGCGTGGGCAGCATCCTCGTCATCGCCATGCTCGTGGTCCCGCCGGCCACCGCCTACCTGCTCACCGACCGCCTCGGCCGCATGATCGCCCTGAGCGTCGCCATCGCCGCCATCAGCGCCATCGCCGGCCATGCCGCCGCCGTCATGGGCCCCGCCTGGTTCGGCTTCAACGACATCAGCACCAGCACCTCCGGCATGATGGCCGTCGTGGTCGGCCTGCTCTTCCTCGCCGCCCTGCTCGCCTCGCCCCGCCATGGCGTCTTCGCCCGCATCTGGCGCCGCCACCAACTGGATCTGCGCCGCGTGCAGGAAGATCTGCTCGGTCTCGTCTACCGGCTGGAAGAACGCGGCGACCGCGCCCCCGCTCTGGCCCCCGCCCTCATGCGCGATGCCCTCGGCGTCGGCCCCGTCGCCCGCCTGCTCGCCTGGGGCCACCTGCGGCGCCAGGGCCATCTCGCCCGCCGCGAGGGCGCCTACCACCTCACCGACGCCGGCCGCCTCGCCGCCCGCAACCTCGTGCGCTCGCACCGCCTCTGGGAGAGCTACCTCAACCGCCACCTCGGCCTGCCCGATGCCCACGCCCACGCCGCCGCCGAGCGCCTCGAACATGTCACCACCCCCGCCCTCCAGTCCCGCCTCGCCGAACGCACCAACCAACCCACCCGCGACCCCCAGGGCCGCACCATCCCGCCCGGCTAAACACGCCTTCCCTACAGGTGGCCCGGCCGCTCCGCGGGCGGGTACAGAGCAAACTCCGGACTTCAAATTCTACGGTTCCTTGCATCCCAAGCAGCCCGTTGAAAATGGACCTCATGGCGTCAAAGACGGCTCGGCGGGACGCCTCGCCCTACCCAGAAGGCCCAATTCCGCAAGGTAGGGCGAAGCCTCCGGCTGAGCCGCGCCATTCTCAACGGGCTGCTTCGATGTAGTTCTCGGCAAGGTTCTCGATAGGGCGTCCTGGCTGCATGGTCAGTCCACGTAGTCCCTTGCCGAGAACGAAGCCGACTCCTGACTGCCCGTCATTCCGCACCTATCCCCGCAGAGGTGCAATGCACCTCCCCCGGCCTCACGACGGCGATCTTGCCCCACCCCCCGTGGCTGGCGTAGAATTCCCGGTTTGAGGAGTTGTTCCCATGCCTGAACCTCGTAAACGTTCGCGCGGCTGCTTGTGGGCCCTGGTGTCCATTCTAGCCCTCGTTGTCGTCGCCGGCGCTGGACTGATCACCGCCGGCGTCCTGCTCGGCAAGTCCTGCGGCTTCATGAAGCACGATACGGTCTCCTGGGGCGTCGACGAGTTTCCGGATTTCGATGAGGTCTGGTCCTGCGGCGGCGGCGAAATCAAAACCGTCGTCATCCCCATCCGCGGCTTCATCTCGCTCGACGAGGGCTCCGACATCCTCGGCACCCCCGTCGCCTCGCCCTCGCAGCTCGCCCTGATGGCCATCCGCCGCGCCACCCACGACCCCGAGGTGCGCGCGCTCATCCTCGACGTCGACAGCGGCGGCGGCGGCATCACCGCCAGCGATGTGCTCTACCAGGCCCTCATGAATTTTCGCGCCGAGGATGAGGAGCGCGTGATCGTCGCCATCTTCGGCGACGTCGCCGCCTCCGGCGCGTACTACTTGTCCCTCGCCGCCGATCACATCGTGGCCCGCCCCACCACCATCACCGGCTCCATCGGCGTCATCATGCAGACCCTCAACATGCGCGAACTCGGCAACCGCATCGGCGTGCACGACGTCACCATCAAGTCCGGCGCCAACAAGGATCTGCTCAACCCCCTCCAGGAGGTCTCCCCGGAACAGCGCGCCCTGCTCCAGGGCATCGTCGACTCCCTCTACACCCGCTTCGTCGAGCTCGTCTCCGAACGCCGCGAACTGCCGGAGGCCGACGTCCGTGCCATCGCCGATGGCCGCATCATCACCGCCGTGCAGGCCGTCGATGCTGGGCTGGTGGATGAAATCGGCTACTGGGAAGATGCCCAGGCCGCCACCGCCGAACTGCTCGGCACCCACGACATCAAGGTCTTCCGCTACGAAGAGCGCTTTTCCATCTCCACGTTCCTGCGAGCGTTCCAGGGCCTTTCACCCGCCGCGTGGTCGGAACAACTCGGTCGCGTTCGCCTGCTCTACCAGTGGCGACTCTAAACGCCAACGCCGGCGACCGGCCGCCACCACGCCCGCCAACGCCATGACCAACGCATTCCTCGGTGTCATCTTCGATATGGACGGCACCCTCACCCGGCCCACGCTGGACTTCGCCCTCATCCGCCGCGAACTCGGCTTCGAGCCCGGCGACGTGGCCCACCAGATTCACGCACTGCCCCCCGACCAGCAGCCAGCCGCCTGGGCTATCATTCAGCGCCATGAGGACGAGGCCATGCGGCATCAGGACCTGCAAGAAGGCGCCGCCGCGCTCCTCGCGGATCTGCGGCGCGATGGATGCAAACTCGGCATCGCCACCCGCAACGCCCGCCGCAGCGTCGACCACCTCTGCCAACGCTTTCACCTGGAGTTCGATGCCATCGTCGCGCGCGAGTTCCCCTACATGAAGCCGCACCCCGAAGTCATCCTCCACATCCTGCGCCACTGGAACCTTCCCGCGCCGCAGGTCCTCACCGTCGGCGACTACGTGCACGACCTCGATTGCGGCCGCGCGGCCGGCACCGCCACCTGCTTCTTCCACAACCCAGGCCACACATTCCACGGCGCCGGCGCCAATTTCGTGGTATCCTCCATGCAGCAACTGCGGGCCATTCTCTACATGACCCCCGGCGCGCCGCCCAGCCGCCATGAATAGGAATGCCCCCGCAAACGTCTTAGGGGAGAGGCAAACATGATGAAGACATCCAATATCGAATCTGCCGGCATTCACACGGCCCCCGTCGCAAAGGATGCCCCGGCCCGCGGGCCGCGGGCCCTCCACGCTCGTCATCCTCAATCGCAGGCTGGAGGGTCGCCGGCTCGGCGACCGCATTCGCCATGGATGCAGCGGGCCGCGCAGTGGGCGGTCCTTATTCTGCTGGCCGTGTGGAGCACCGGCTGCGCCACCAACCCCGTCACCAAACGCCGCGAATTCCGACTGGTCTCCGAGAGCCAGGAAGTACGCATCGGCCAGTCCAACTACAGCGCCTACCAGCAGGCCCAGGGCGGCACCTACACCGCCGAACCCACCGTCTCCGCCTACGTCAGCAAAGTCGGCGAAAAACTGTGGTCGGTGAGCGACCGCCCCAATCTCCCCTACGAGATCGTCGTCCTGAACAGCGATGTGCCCAACGCCTGGGCCATCCCCGGCGGCAAGATGGCCGTCAACCGCGGACTCCTCACCGAACTGAAGAGCGAGGCCGAACTGGCCGCCGTGCTCTCGCACGAGATCGTCCACGTTGCCGCCGGCCATGGCGCCAATAGTATGGAACGCGGCATGTTCGCTCAGGGCGTCCTCATGGGCATCGGCCTGTGGGCCAAGGACAACGATGCCGCGGACCTCATCATCGCGGGTTCCGGTCTCGCCGCCGGTGTGGCCATGATGAAATACAGCCGCAGTGATGAACTCGAGTCCGACCGCTACGGCATCGAATACATGGTCCGCGCCGGCTACGACCCCCAGGCCGCCGTCGCCCTGCAGGAAACCTTCGTCCGCCTCTCGGAAGGCAAGGACGGCAACTGGCTGACCGGCCTCCTCTCCACGCACCCGCCCTCGCGCGAACGCGTCGCGAAGAACCGCGAGCACGCCGCCAAGTACCCCGCCGGCGGCTATATGGGGCGCGAAGAATACGCGAAAGCGATGGAACCCCTGGTCCAGACCAAACCCGCCTACGAAGAGGCCAAGAAGGGCTATGCCGCCCTCCAGGCCGGCGACCCCGCCCGCGCCCAAAAACTCGCCCAGAATGCAATCGCCAAGCAGCCGCGCGAGGCCCGGTTCCATGCCCTCGCCGCCAAGGCCTACGCCTCTCAACGCGATTTTGGCAACGCCCGCCAAAGCATGGACCGCGCCGTCGCCCTCGATAACCGCAATTTCGAGTACTACCTCACGCGCGGCCAGCTCTTCTACGAAATGGGCAAACCCGACGCCGCGCGCGCCGACCTGGAGAAGAGCACCGCCCTCCTCCCCACCGCCACCGGCCACTACCTCCTCGGCGCCGTCGCACGCGATAGCGGCAACTCCGATGCCGCCATCCAGCACTTCCGCACCGCCGCCAGCTCCCCATCCTCCGATGGCCAGAAGGCCGCCGTCCTGCTCGCCCGCATGGACCTCAGCGAACACCCGGCGCGCTACCTGAAAATCCAGCCCAGCCTCAACTCCCGCGGCTTCATCACCCTGACCGTCGAAAACACCACGCCCGTCGATGTCAAAACCTGTGTCCTCGGCGTCTACTCACCCACCAGCCGCCGCTGGGAGTCGTACCGCTTCCCCCAGGGCCTGCCCGCGCGGCGCTCCATGCAGATCCAAACCCGCGTCGGCCCCTTCCCCAACGCCGATGCCGCCCGCACCAGCGGCGCCGACGTCCGCTTCGACCAAGTCGCCGTCGAGTAGCCCCCGACACCGCACCCGCCCTGAGATCGAAACCTGGGCAACGACTGGTCTCAAGAAGGCGGACGGTAGCGGATTGCTGGCAGGTGTTCTCTGAACTCTTTGTCGCGAGCTTTGTCGCGAGCTTCGTCGAAGATCGGATAGACAAAGACGGAGCCTCTTGCAGAACCACTCGGCGCGGGTGGCACCGCGCCCTCCCGTCCTCAAGGTTGCTCCGTTTGGGGTAGATCCGGGAGGGCCGGGTGCCACCCCGGCCGTTTCCTCAAGGAGTTCTGCCAGAGATCTGGTGTTCAACCACAAAAACCACAAGGCTTGATGCGGAATCGATGTGGGCTTCCGTCAATCAACCACCCCACAAACAAAAAGGGACCGGCCGAAGCCGGTCCCTTTTTCATCACTGCCGCCGCGTCGATTACTTGGAGTAGAATTCGACGACGACCGCCACTTCGCACACCACCGGGATCTCTTTGATCTCCGGCAGGCGCGTGTACATCGCCGTCATCTCGTCCTTGTCCGTCATCAAGTACGGAACCGGCTCCACGCTCTGAATCGCGTTCTTGATCGCATCCAGCTCGCGGCTCTTCGTCTTCACCGAAATCTTGCTGCCCGGCCGCACCAGATACGACGGAATGTTCACCCGCCGCCCGTTGACCTGAATGTGTCCGTGTCCCACCAACTGCCGCGCCGCGTAAATCGTCGTCGCGAATCCCGCGCGCAACGTCAACGCATCCAGTCGCGACTCCAGCATGTGCATCAGGTTCTCACCCGTATTGCCGTGCTTCGTTGAGGCCTTGGCGTAGTAATTGCGCAGCTTGCGGTCGGTGATGTTGTACTGGAACGCCAGCCGCTGCTTCTCCAGCAACTGCTTCCCGTAGTCCGACACCTTGCGCCCAAAACGCGAACGGTGCATGCCCGCCGCGCCCGGTTTGCGATCAATCCACTTCGATGACTTGCGCGTCAGCGGTATGCCGACACGACGCGACAGCTTAACCTTAGGTCCGGTGTACTTCATGATTCGCGATATCCGCGCCCTTTCTAGCAACAAAACGAGAATTCTTACCGGAGTTGGCCCCCGACCGCAAGCCCTTTTTCAGACAAGCGTGCGCCGCCCCTCCAGCCCTCACGCATACCGCTTCACCATCGCCAGCAAATCCTGCGCCTCGCAGGGCTTGATCAGATAGTCCGTCACACGACTGTCCTGCGCCTTGAAAATCGAGCGGCTCTCCCCGCGCGCCGTCAACATGATGATCGGCGTCTGCTCCATCGATTTCATCAGCCGCAGCTTGCGCAGGGTCTCAATCCCATCCATCCCCGGCATCATCACATCCAACAGGATCAGGTTCGGCGCTTCCGCCTCCGCACGCGCCAACGCCTCTTCTCCCGTATTCGCCGTGACGACGTCGTAGTGGTTGGCCTCCAACCGCATCTGCACCAACTCCACAAACTCCGGCTCGTCATCCACCAGCAGAATCTTCTTCGGTCTCATCGTGTGTCACCCAACGGCCTACCCCCGCCCCGTGCCGCCATGATCCCCCGTGTCGATCGGCGACAGCGTGCGCTCGGCTTTCCCCAGCAATTCATCGGCGGTAGAGCCGTCTTCCGGGTATTCAGCATAGCCACAGGATAAACGGACGTCAAGGGATGGGTCGACTTGCTTGAAGCACAGATCCACCTGCGTGCGCCAGCGGCGGTAGAGGATTCCGAGCTGCGGCGGGGCCACGCGCGCCGCCATCACCACCTGGGCCCCCGCGCGCATCGCCAGGCGGTCCGAAGCCCGCGCCAGATTCTGCATCGCGCGCAACTGCTGGAACCCAAGATCAAAGTGGCGCCGCTGCGCGGCCGTCTCGAGCACATCCCGCCCCAGATCAAACAGCAGCAGGAGGAACGTATCCTGCTGCGTCCGCGCATCCACAATCGCCGCCTCGATCGTCTCGCGCACCACCTCCGCCTCACTATACAGCGGGACCGTGAACACGAAGCGCGACCCCTTCCCCGGCTCGCTTTCCACATGGATCTGGCCGCGGTGCAACTCCACAATCTGCTTGGCGATCGCCAGCCCGAGCCCCGTGCCCTTTTCACCCGCGCCTTCCACGCGCCCAAACTGAGTGAACTTCTCAAACACGCGCGTGGCGTCCTGCGGCGAAAGCCCCACTCCCGAATCCTCCACCACGCACTCCACGACGCCCGGGCGGTTCACCGCCGTCAGCCGCACAAAGCCTTCGCGCGTGAACTTCACCGCGTTGCTGAGCAGGTTGGTCAGCACCTGCACCAGGCGCCCGCCATCCGCATAGACATCGCGCTGCTCCAGCAGCCACCCGGTCTCAAGCCGGAGCCCCTTCTGGCGCGCAACCGCCTCCATCCCCGCCAGCACCCCCTCCGCCATCTCCACAAAATCCACCCGGTCCTTGCGCATCTCCATCTTGCCCGCCTCGATCTTCGAAATGTCGAGCAGGTCGTTGATGATGCGCGCGAGCCGGTCGATATTCCCCTTGGCCGAGGAGAGCACTTTCCGCTGCTTGTCGTTCACCGTGCCCGGGATCCCATCCAGCAGCAGCGCGATCCCCTCCTTCGTGATGGCCAGCGGCGTGCGCAGCTCGTGCGACACCGTGCTCACAAATTCATCCTTCAGCTCTTCCGCGCGGCGGCGCTCGTGTACTTCCATCTGCAGGCGCTGATTGGCGCGCTCCAACTCCGCCGTGCGCGCCTGGATGGCATCCTCCAGATCGTGGTGATGCCGCCGCAAATCCGCTTCCTCCAGCGCCCGCTCGATGCACTCGCCCACAAACAGCGCCGTCGAGAGCAACCGGTTGCGGGCCAGCGCCACCGTGAATGCCGGCGCCACACGCTGCGCCGATAACACCGCCTGCAGCTCGGCGTCTGTCGCCCCATGCCGCGCCGCCAGCACCGCCCGCACGGCCGGGTCCGCGCTGATGACCCCATAGTGCATGGCCACCGCGCCCACCGTCCGGCCGCGCACCTTCACCGGCGCCACCAACATCGAGCCCCCGATCTCCGCCGGGGTCTCCAGGATCGCCGCCTCGCCGAGACTGGTCCGCACCAGCTCGCGCACCGTGCGCGGACCGTCCACATCAAACCAGGTGGGCTCCCGCACACACAGCGGCGCCAGCCATGGAGCCGCCAGCCCCAGCACCAGCGCGCCGTGCTCGTCATACGTGGCGGCGGCCGTCCCCGTCAGCTCCAACACATCGCTCAACAGAATCCGGAGTTGGTCCCGGCTCAACAGGCTGCGCATCCACACCGCGCCCTCACCCGTGCCATCCACGCGAACCCAGGCCGGCCCCACGCTCGCCGCGTTGCCCTCACCGCGGCTCGCCAACACCCGCTGATCGATCAGCGCTTCCACCCGCCCCAGCTCGGCGTTCACTTCCGCCATCTGCCGGTCCAGCCGCCCAATCAACGTGTTCACGCCGCTTTCAATCGCATCCAGATCCGGAAGGTCGCCGGTCGCACCAGGACCCGCATCCAACTTGCCCTGCAGCACCGCATCCATAAACCGCCGCAGCCGCGCCACCGCCAGCGGTTGCTGGATCAGCAGCAGTAATCCCAGCGTGACGCTGATCAACGCCACCAACACCGTCGCAACCGAAAGATCCCGCACAAGAAAGTGATCGCGCGGCGGCAGGTGCATCAAGAGAAAGGAAAACGTGAGGATGGGGATGACGAGAATGAGCGCCATCGCGGCCCCCAGCAAGCGCCGGCTGTCGCCGGGCCCCAGCGACGCAAACCCTCCCCGTCGGCGGCGCGCGCGTGACGCGGCGGCGCCATTCTCTTCGGCGTGCTCCATGTGTCATCCTTCCCGCAACCGGCATCATGCGCCAGCCCCGGACCCGGAATAAAGCCCAATCCACATCTGTTGACGCCGCCCCGGCCGCTCACGCATGATGGCCCACGGACGATGAGATTGTTCCGGCCGGACATCATGCGCAAATGCGTGCATCTTTTTGGACGAACATCGAACACTGAACATCCAACCTCGAACGCCGAAGTCCAGACCTCCTGACTTCGATGTTCGGTGTTCGATGTTGGATGTTCGGCGTTCATCTGGTTTGCCCACCTTAGGAGGTCCCATGCCCACCGCTTCCGCTACCGCCACCCTCAGCCGCGACCGCCGCATCGGCACCGTCGATCCCCGCCTGTACGGATCCTTCCTGGAACATCTCGGCCGCGCCATCTACGGCGGCATCTACGAACCCGGCCACCCTCAGGCCGACAACCGCGGCTTCCGCACCGATGTCGCCGCGCTCGTACGCGACCTCCACGTCCCCATCGTCCGCTACCCCGGCGGCAATTTTGTATCCGGCTACGATTGGGAGGACGGTGTCGGCCCGCTCCACGCGCGCCCGCGCCGCCTCGATCTCGCCTGGCGCTCACTCGAAACCAATGCGTTCGGCACCGATGAGTTCATCGCCTGGTGCCGGTCGGTCGGCACGGAGCCCATGCTCGCCGTGAACCTCGGCACACGCGGCCCCGACGCCGCCCGCGCCCTCGTCGAGTACTGCAACCACCCGGGCGGCACCGCCTGGAGCGATCGCCGCCGCGCCAACGGCGCCGCCAGCCCCCACAACGTGCGCGTCTGGTGCCTCGGCAACGAAATGGACGGCCCCTGGCAAATCTGCAGCCGCACCGCCGACGAGTACGGCCGCATCGCCTGCGAAACCGCCAAGGTCATGAAGTGGGTCGACCCCACCATCGAACTCGTCTCCTGCGGCAGCTCCAATTCGTCCATGAAGTCGTTCGGCTCCTGGGACCGCACCGTCCTGGAGCACACCTACGAGCATGTCGACTACCTATCGCTTCACCAGTACTACGCCAAACACGGCGACACCGCCGCCCTGCTCGCCAACTCGGAACTCATGGAACGCCAGATCCTCGACATCATCCGCATCTGCGACGACGTCAAGGCACGCAAGCAGAGCGCCAAGTCCGTCAACCTCTCGTTCGATGAATGGAATGTCTGGTACCACTCGCGCGCGGCCGACGCACAGATGGCCCCATGGCAGGAAGCGCCACCCATGCTCGAAGACATCTACACCTTCGAGGACGCCCTGCTGGTCGGCGGGATGCTCATCAAATTGATCAAGCACGCCGACCGCGTGAAAATGGCCTGCCTCGCCCAACTCGTCAACGTCATCGCCCCCATCATGACCACCACCGGCGGCGGCGCCTGGCGCCAGACCATCTACTACCCCTTCCTCCACGCCTCCGTCTTCGGCCGCGGCGTCGCCCTCGATGTCGCCCCCGTGTCCGCATGCTACACGGACAAAGCCGCCGGCGAGGTCCCCTACCTCGATGCCGTCGCCACCATCGACGACGCGTCCGGCGCCGTCACCCTCTTCGCCCTCAACCGCCACCCATCCGCCTCACTGACCCTCGACGTCGACGCGCGCGACCTGCCCGCCCTGCGCGTCATCGAACACCTGCGCCTCACCCACCCCAACCCCCTCGCCACCAACACGCGCGAACACCCCGATACCGTACGCCCCAACACCGACGGCGACGCCAGGGCGCAGGACGGCCGCATCCATGCAAACTTGTCCCCATTGAGTTGGAACGTGATCCGCCTCGCGCGCGCGTAATGGGGTGAGCGAATAGCTCGTTGTTTCGTGAACACGGTCGGCGAGCCGCCGACCCTCCAGAGCCGTTTCTATTTCTCGAAGGCGTCCGATGGAGGGACCGGCTCCGCCCGGTCCGTCTGGAGCCTTGCAACGCCGCCCGCCAGATTCACCGCCGCGCCGAGTCCCAGCAGGGTCCAGAACACCGGCGCCACGGAGACGACACTGTCATTGAAGAGCGCAGCCACCGCGTAGCCCGCGGCGGCGCCAAACAGCCCCACCCCAGCTCCCGCCAGCGGCCCACGCGCCGGCTGGCGCAGATACAGCCGAACGCCGCACGCCAACTGGCCCATCAGCACCACCAGCAACCCCAACAAGGAAAGCACGCCCGTGTTCACGGCCGTCTGCAGATACGCGTTGTGCGGCTTGTCCACCACCAGGTCGAGTCGACCATAGACGTTGGCCTTCTGCACCAGATCGTGCTGCGGAAAATGCGCGGCAAAGGTATCCGGTCCGTCACCCCGCCACCAGCGGGTTCGCAGCAGCGGCAATGTGCGCGACCAGATGAAGACCCGCCCGGACCCCAACCCACCCCGCACACCCACCCGCCACTCCTGCGCCAGCTCCGCCGGCACCGCTACCCCTCTCGAATCCAGCAGGTGAAACCCATCCGCCAACCAACGGAACTGAAATTCCGGCAGGCCGTCGCGCTGAATCGCCAGCCGGTTGTCCGGCCACACCTGAACCCGGTACCCATGATAGCGCCGATTCAGGAACCGCAACTCGCCTGCACCTCCCGCGGGACGCACGCGCAGCACATGCCCCCCGTCGCGGAACTCCAAGCGGCCATCCTGCTGGCTCACCCGCAACGACTCACGCGTGGTCTCGAAGGAAATCGTGTCGCCGGCCGCGGCGATGCGCGTGACCATCAGCCCGGGGGGCGGTGGCGCGGCCAACGCCATCAAGTCCGCCCGCAACGCACCCACCTCTCGCACCACCAGCCCGCCGGACGCCCAGTTCGCAAACGCTGCACAAACCACCAGCGCCGCCGCCAGCGGCCATAGCCGGCGCAGACGCCCGCCCCCCGCACGCCACGCCGCCGCCAGCACCAGCGTCGTCGCCACCGCCGCCGCCAACAGCCCCCCGCGCGATTGCGATCCCAACAACAACAGGAACAGCATCCCCGTCAACACCAGCAACCCCGCACGTACCGCCCGCCGCTCCGCAAAGAGATAGAGCCCCAGGCACATCGGCGCCACCATCGCCGCGTAGCTGCCCACATAGTTGGGATTGTATAGCGTCGCGGTGATCGTAAAGGGTTGGCTCCCGAACGCCGGGGCCCCCTGACCCGCATACGGATTGTGCGCCGGCACCAGCAACCGGCGCCCCAGATCCGTGTCCATCAGAAGATCGTGGCCCACGTACTGCGCCAGCCCCAGGATGGCGATCACGGCCGCGGATCCCGTCACAGCGACCAGCAGCAGCCGTATCAGGTTCGGCTGGCGCACGCGGTTCAGTGCCGTCAGGAACAGCAGCAGGTAGGCCCCCCACACCAGCGCACCTTCATACCGCCCGGGATATCCCCAGACCGCCAGCGCCCGGTGATCCGACCACCACGTGGATGCCACCAGGCACACCGCCAGCACGCCAATTCCCAAGTAGTGACGCCAGGCCCCCGCACGCCAGGCCGGTGCCAGCAACAGCCCCACCAGGCAGGCCGCCCCACACCCGATGATCAACTGCGCCTTCAGGTGGGAAAAGAAGTCAACGTTGAGGGCCTCGCCAGTCCACAACAACATCGTCTCCGCCGACACCGGAACAAAATGCGCGCGCACCACCAGCGGAACCACCGCGCATGCCACCACCAACCCCAGCACGCCCGCCAGATCCGCCACTCGCCGCCTTACCAACCACAGGATGCCCAGTTTCATTCGCTTACACCGATCAACTCCAACCCTCGCACCCTCTCACCCCCAACATCTTCATCTTTACCACGTTTCCAAAACAACGGACGCGATTTCTGCTCGGGACCGCCACCGCCACGCCATCCCCACACGCCTCCCGTGTTTCGCAGGATCGAGACGTATCGCGCCCCCAAGCGAGACAATCCCCCCATCAACCGAAACCCGACGCCACCATCCCGGTCACAACCAATTGCAATAAAGAATGTTACACAACAAAACAAATCACCTGTCCCCAAACGGCCTACGCTTGGCACGGCAGCTGCATATAGGGTTCACAGGAGAATGGGGCCTCCGGAAACGGAGATCTCGATGACCATGAGCGCAACACTTTCCGCCATCATCGCTGGGTTTCTGATGATCATCTGGGTCGCCTTCCTCTTCGAGGGTCGGCGCGAGATGAGCCGCTGCGAACGCCTTTCCTATGACTACGTCTTCAAATGGAATGTGCTCCCCCTGATGATCGCCATGGAGCTCCTCGTCACACACAACATGTTCGTGTTGGGAATCGGCGCCTTGGCCTTTGTGCTGTGCTGGCCGATCGCCAAATTCGCGGTCGCCGCCGCCCCCGTCATCACGGGATGGCACGTCGGTTCCCAATGGTTTTCTAAACTTTACGTAAACCCCGATCAGCGCGTGGTGCTAGGGGCGCTGATCGGGGCCTTGGCCATGACCATCCTCGTGCAGTCCATCGTCGCGGCCATGAAACGGCCGCCGGCCAACGCGTAAGCCAGCCACCTGCAACCGCGGGCGCCGGTCAGGTCCTCCTCCTGCCGGCGCCCGCATCTTTTCCACACCCCGCCGCGCCCATATTTGTCGCCCCGCCCGTTCAACCCTGAACGGTATTCTCTTGTCGACCGCGGTGGCCCGGGCGCTCCGCGCACGGGTACGCCCGCCCCCACCCCCAATATCATTCCCCCCGAGAAAGAGCCGTAGCCACCACGGATAGTACGGATGACACGGATGTCAGGGGGCGAGACAAACCAGCCCTTTACCCAGCCGGTGAAGCGTGCTTGTTCGTATCCTGTTCCGCATCAGTGCGATCCGTGAAATCCGTGGTTTCAACCGCCGCGCTGAGGAGCACGACCCGTCTCCCCCGTTTGTGTACTCTTTTCGCCCCAAACCGGCCCCATCGCCGTCTCTCTCCCCTTTTCATCACGATTGCCGCCCCACAGGCACGGCTCCTGCTAACCAAATTGGCCGAGACGCAACCTCAACAGCGGAAGACGGCATGAGCACTCGCCACTCGCTTGGTATTGCATCGACCGCCCTGTGGGTCGGCGCCCTGATCCTGTCGTCCGCGCAGGCCCAGGTCTGGACCTTCAAGGGCGTCGTCGCCTCGGGCGAACAATCCGATGCCGCCGTCGGCCCGGATAACCGCATTCACCTCGTCACCAGCCGCTACTACCAATTCGACGCCAACGGCAACAAACTCGTCGACGAAGCGGGCCCCGCTCCCGATCAGGCCCAGAACGCCATGGACTACAATCCGGCCATCGCCGTGGATGGTGCCGGCACCGCCCATCTTCTCACGCGACGCAACGGCAGTTGGGGCGCCGGCTATGAACTCTGGTACTCCAAACGCACCGCCGCCGGCGCCTGGACCTCCTACAAGGCCGTGAACCCAACCCCGCGCAATTACCAGGTCGGCCTCGCCGCCACCACCGCCGGCGCCGTCTACCTCTCCCACAGCTCAGCCAATGGCGACACCGTCTGGGGCCCCGTCAAATTCTACCGCGAGGCCGCCGGCTCCATGCGCGCCCTCGGCGAGATCGCCGACGTCGGCCGCATCGATGGCGACCAACTGATCCGCGCACGCGGCACCACCCTCTTCTTCGCTTCCGGCAAGTGCGACTCCGACGGCGAAAGCTATTTCAGCCGCACCGCCGCCACCGACAATCCCGTCCCCGCCCTCACCGCCAACCTCAACGCCCACGAGGCCGGCAGCGGTCGCCGCGGGTTCCCCGCCATCGCCGTCGATGCCAATGGCAACCAGCACATCGCCTACGGAGCCGACGGCGCCATCTTCTACAACCGCTACAACGCCGCCAACACGAAGGCCTTCGCCTCCGATAAACAAGTCTTTGGCGGCCTCGGCACCTGGCACCTCGGCGTCGGACTCTGCTCCATGGCCGTCTCCGAAAACGGCCGCCGCATCCTCATCGTCGCCCTCAACCCCGATGGCCAGAGCCAGGCCGGCTCCAACTCCGAATTGCGCTATCGCTACTCCCTGGACGGCGGCAACTCCTGGAGCTGGCAAGCCGGCCTCGCACGCTTCACCACCGCCGGCGAAGGACGCTGCCGACCCACCCTCGTCAGCGTCGGCGACAAGGCCTTCGTCTTCTACAAAGACAACACCGCCAAAGGAACCAGCCTCGCCATCCTCCAGGCCCGCCCCGCACCCGCCTCCAAGTCCGTCATCCACGCGCCCACGCCCCTCGTCCCCACAACCTCGACCCCCACCGCCACCGCCTACACCTCCTGGGCCGCCGCCCGACTCCCCACCGCCAGCCGCACCCCCAACGACGACCCCGATCGCGACGGCGTCTCCAACCTCGATGAGTTCGTCGCCGACACCAACCCCGCCGACCCCGCCAGCCATTTCACCCTCCAGGCCATCAACACCGACTCCGGCGCCACCATCCGCTTCCCCTCCTCCACCTCCCGCCGCTACACCCTCCAATTCATCGACGACCTCCTGCACGGCTCTTGGCAAGACGCCCCCACCCACCGCTCCCTCCGTGGCTCCGGCACCACCATGTCCCTCTCCGACCCCGCCCCACCCCCCGCCCGCCTCTACCGCCTCCAAGTCACCATCCCCGATAACCCCCCGCCCATTCACCCGTCCCCACCCGCCCCGGGGGACAGGTGAATTTCGCGACACCACAACCAATTGCTGTGCAACACACTACAACCTCACAATTTGGGGACAGGTGAATAGCTTCGCTCCAATTCTGGCATGCGCCATGCTTTGGTAGTATCTGTCCGTTGATCCGTTCACGTACGCATGGAGGTCCAATGAAACCGACCCGGATCCTGCAATTGGCGACGATATTGGCGTGCAGCGTTCTTTTGCGCGCGTCGGCCCAGACCCCCGGCGCTCCGCGCTACGAGATCGGCTCGCCCACCCTCACCGACCTTTGGGTGGACCCCACGACCGGCCTCGACACCCAGTCCGGCGCCAGCAACGCCCCCCTTCGCACCCTTGACGAAGCTTGGGCCCGCATCCCCATCGGCGTCACCCTCACCACCGGCAACCGCATCCTGCTCCAACCCGGCGACTACCCCGAGTCATCCCTGCCCGTATACTTCGACACGCGTCTCGGCACCGCCGCCGCCCCCGTCATCATCCAGGCCGCCGCCGGTCGGGGCACCGTCCGCCTTCACGGCTACCTCAACATCCACGCCTGCCGCTACCTCTACCTGCTCGACGTCGACATCGTCACCGACCCCGGCACCGGCGGCGGCGCCAATGCCGTCCACCTGGAAGCCTGCGACCATGTTCTCCTGCGCGGTTGCCGGCTGGACGGTTTCGACGGCACCGTCCGCCAGACGCAGGAAACCCTCAAGGCCAACCAGACCCAGCACCTCTACGTCGAAGAGTGCGACATCAGCGGCGCCTTCTGGTACCCGCTCGACTACGTCGCCGTGCAGTACGGCCACATCCTCGCCAGCCGCATCCACAACGCCGGAGAGTGGTGCCTGCTCGTGAAAGGCGGCTCCGCCCACCTGCGCATCGAAGGCAACGAGATCGACCATGGCGACACCGGCGGCTTCATCGCCGGCAATGGCACCGGCTTCGAATTCATGACGCCGCCCTGGATCCACTACGAAGTCGAGGACATCAAGTTCGTGAACAACTACATCCATCACACCGGCATCGCCGGCATGGGCGTCAACGGCGGCTACAACGTCCTGCTCGCCTACAACACCCTCTACAAAGTCGGCACGAACGACCACGTCATCGAAGTTCTACACGGCAGCCACGGCAACGACGGCAACACCGCCCGCTGCACCGAACTCAACGCCGCCGGCGGCTGGGGCAACACCCAGCCCGAGTCCGCCTACATCCCCTCCCGCAACATCTACCTCTACAACAACCTCATCTACAACCCCACCGGCTTCGGCAGCCGCTGGCAGCACTTCAACCTCGGCGGCCCCGTCACCCCGCCCGCCGACAGCAACGTCCCCAACCCCTCCCACGTCGACGACAACCTGCGCATCGTCGGCAATCTCATCTGGAACGGCCCCTCCGACCACCCGCTTGGTTTCGGCGATCCCGGCACCGGCGGCCAGGACGACAACCCCACCTGCAACCGCGCCCAGGTCCTCGCCGACAACGCCATCAACCAGACCGAGCCGCAACTCGTGGATCCCGAGCATGGCGACTTCCGCCCGCTCCCCGGCACCAGCCTCCACATTCCCATGCAGCCGATCCCGCCCTTCCCCGGCGACGACCGCCCCCAGACGCCGCTCGCCCCCGCCGGCAACCTCGTCAACACCTGCAACGCGAATGTCGTCGGCGCCTTCCGCCCATGGTCGCTCTTCGGCATCGGCGCCACCAGCCCCCTTCTTTGGGACGGCGCCGTCGATCTCGGTGGCGGCTGGCGTTGGCTCGGCTGGTTCGGCTTCTTCCATGATTCCGGCACCGGCTGGATCTATCACGCCCAGCACGGCTGGATGTATGCCGCCGGCACCAACCCAACCGAAATCCTCTTCTGGACCGCCGACCTGAATTGGCTCTGGTCCGGCAGCACCCTCTACCCCTACCTCTACCGCTTCACCCCCGCCGCCTGGCTCTGGTACCTCACCGACTCCACCTCACCGCGCTGGTTCTACAACTTCACCAGCAACGACTGGGAGAGCTGGTAGGGCCTGTGCGTTGGCCGTTGCCGCCGCCGGCGTGGCCAGCAGCGCCACCACATACGGCTCTGCCCGAAACACCACCTCGCGGTCGCCGCGCGCCTGCAGCGCCGTCAGCACCGGATCCCCGCCCCAGTTCCAGGCCAGGCCGCGCAGCAGGTACACCGGCACCGCCGCCGCGTCCAGCGTGTCCCTCACCTGGTAATAGTCCTGAAACCGGAATCGCGGATCCGCCGCGAGATATTCGATCTCCGGATTCGCCCACCAGCCTGCCGCGAGAAACACCGCGTTGCTGGCCGTCCGGTCCACAAACGCCGCCGTCTGCAGTTGCGCCTCCAGCACCGGACTCCGCGCCGCGCGCGTGGACCGCACGAATTCGCGCCCGTGTGGCCCGCGCACCACGGCCAACGCAACCGCCAGCAGCAGCATCGCCGCCCATGCCCCCACCGCCCTGCCCGCCCGCGGCAGCGTCACCCACAGCGCCACCGCCGCCACCATGCTAACCACCCCCATATAGACATGCCGGTACCAGCCTTCGCTGTAGATCAGCAGATACCACGCCAGCGTCACCGCGAAGTACAGCGCCAGCGCCGCCGCACAAAGCGCCCCCGCGGTCAGCGCCGCGTCGTCCGCCGTTGGCGTGGGCCCCGCCCTCCCCCGGCGCCTCAGCACGCTCCACGACCCGCCCATCACCCCCGCCCACAGCGCCAACGCCAACGCCATTTCTACCGGGGTGTGTTCGCTACGCAGTATCTTCGCATTGGCCGTCGCCAGCGCCCGCACATGCCGCGCGACCGCGCCGGGTTCCGCCGCCCGCTGCACCCAAGCCCGCTGCAGCGGCCCGATCCCCGAGCCGTGATCGATGAACATCGCGCGCTCCTCGGCGCGGTGCGTCTCCAGCGCGTAGCCGTAGTGCCGGACATACCCATCGCGCGCCGCCTGGTAACCCACGCACAGCGCCGCATACACGCCGATCATCACCGCGAGCCGCACCGCCCCGCGGCCCGCGCGCTCGCACCCCGCCAGCCACGACAGCATCGCCGCCAACCCCACCGCCACCAGCGCCAGCGCCGACAACGACTTCGTCACATACGCCGCCCCGAACCAGCACGCCGCCTGCACCGCCGTCCGCAAACGCCGCGGCTCGCGATAATAGCGCAGCACGCCCAACAGCGTGAACCACGCGCACACCGCTTCGCCGTACAGTGTGTAGTAGTAGATTCCGTACAGGCACAACGGCACCGCCGCCAGCAGCACCGCCGCAAATGCCAGCCCCCGCCCACACCCGGGCCACAGCCGCCGCGCCGACAGGCACACCAGCGTGATCAGCACCCCATTCAGCACCGCCGACGCCAGCCCCGGCGCCCAGTAGCGATTGCCGAAAAACCAAATCGCCAGCGCCGCCGGCACGATCAACGTCGGGCCCGTGGTGACAATCGGATCGAAGGGCTTCGCCACGCCGTAACGAAAAGTCGCGTAGCCATGCCCCGTCGCCAGCGACTTCGCCGCCGTCGCGTTCAGCGAATGGTCGTACCACAACTCCGCGGAGTACACATCGCCCGCCAGGTGCGCCGCCACGCCGGCGCCCAGCAGCGCCACGACAATCGCTGACAACCAACCCAGATATCGCATTGCCCGCCTTGTTTCCATCGAAGAAGCGCCGCCCCGCATGCCGGCCGCGTCACCTCTCCAGTTCCAGTTCCGGGAAGCTCGGGCACATCTGCGATTCGGTGCGCCTCACCGGGACGGTTCGCCCGACCGGCCTGAGACCACATGCCCGGGGTAGGGCGAACCCTCCGGGTGAGCCGTTCTTGGCGTCGTTACACCGAATCGCAGATGCGCCCGGGAATGCCTCCCCATACACACATGCGTCTTGCGCTGCCACCAAATTCCTGTGAGCGTTGCGGACACAACGGCGGGCGTCGAGTCTGGCGCCTTCACCCAGGGAGGACACGACGACATGAGCACAACGGAATTCCCCCGTACAGAAGTCGGCGGCGTCTCGCTGCCGCGCTTGATCATCGGCACCAACTGGTTCCGCGGCTACTCTCATACCAGCCTCGCCAAAGACCGCTTCATCAAGGAGCACCAGACCCCCGAGCGCGTCGCCGAGATTCTTTCCGTCTTTATGGCCGCGGGCATCGATGCCGTTCTGGGTGGCGACCTTCACGGCCCCATGCGCGAAGCCATCGCCCGCGCCGAACAGCGCGCCGGCAGACCCCTCATCCGCCTGCTCACCCCGCACCTCGCCATCCGCCCCAACGACCCGCCCGACCAGGAACCCGAACGCATCATCGCCGCCTGCAAGGAAATGGGCGCCGCCTTCTGCCTCCCGCACCAGGCCACCACCGACGCCCTCGTCGACCGCCGCTCCAAAACCATCCGCGACCTCGACCCCATCACCCGCCTGATCCGCCGCTACGATATGATCCCGGGCCTCTCCACCCACATGCCCGAAACCATTCCCTACGCCGATGCGCAGGGCGCGGATATCGAAACCTACATCCAGCTCTACAACGCCGCCGGCTTCCTCATGCAGGTCGAGGCCGATTGGGTCATGCGCATCATCAGCGAAGCCGCCAAACCCGTCATCACCATCAAACCCCTCGCCGCCGGCCGCCTCCTCCCGCCCGTGGGCCTCGCCTTTGTCTGGAGCACCATCCGCCCCTGCGACATGGTCTGCATCGGCACCACCACCCCCGACGAAGCACGCGAAGTCATCGATATCTCCACCGCCCTGCTGGAACATCGCGTCCCCGGCGTCGACCTCCAATCCACCCGCAGCAAAAACTCACTGAAAAAATCCGGCGCCTAACCGCATCGGGCCCCTTCTCCGGCAAGCCCACTATCGGCTTCATCCCTGGAGGGCCGACCTCCCGCCTGCGCCGGGCCTGCGGCGGGCAAGCCGTGTCGGCCAGGATCTTAACCCGCATGTTGCTCAGCGCGGCCTCTGAAGGCCGCAACCAAACTGGATTTGCCACAAAGAGGCACAAAATGCGCAAACAATGAACGGCGCTATAGCGCCGGTGCTTTTGTGCGTTTTGTGCCTTTTTGTGGCTGAAAATCTTCTCAGGAAAACAAGAAGTTGCCTGATAGTAGTACGAGCGGTCAGCGGCGCTTCGCCTTCGCCGCCGGCCCCGTGTACCACATCGTCGTCGAGACCTTGGGCAGCTTCACCGTGAAGCGCCGCGTGTTCCGCGCCACGACCTTGCGGGTGAACAGGTCCATCACCACGCCCGCCTTGCGCGGCAATTGGAATGTGCGCGCCCCGCCGCCCACCGTGTGCACCGCCAGCAACTCGCGCCCGGCGTACAGCACATCGCCCGCCTCGCCATAGAGATGCACGCCCGCGTAGCGCGCCACGCCGCGCAGCACCGCCGGCGGCATGTTGGGCGTCGCGCAGAACACGGACCGCCACCGCGCGAACTCCTTGACCGCCAACCCTTCCGCGCAGCGCCCCTGCGCGTGCACCACGTTGCCCAGCACCCGCGCATCCGGATCCTGCACATAGAACGTCGGCGACAAATTCAGATCCGTACCCCAGGTGATGTCCTCCGGCAACCCGCGCGTGATCGGATGCGTGAAATCCGTCACGTGCATGAACGGCCCCCAGGGTGTCCGCGTCATCTCACAACGGAACCCCGTGACCTCCGCCATGTGGTCCACCGAGAGCTCGCGGTTGAGCACCCCACCCGCGTATAGCCACAACGCCACGGGCCGCTCCTGCGGCTTGCCAGCCCCGCGCCGCCGCTGCAGCTGACGCTTGAGCTGCGCGCGGCGGGTGTCATCGAGCTGGTATGCGTTCACAAACACATACAGCTTGAACGGCCGCAGCCGCCCCGCCAGAAAATCGTTGAGCACATGGAACTCCGCCGGCGCCCCAAGATGCGGCAGCGTGCGCAACGCCAACTCATACACCGAGGGCAGCTCCAGATTCTTCAGGTACGTCTGGTGATAAAAACTCTCGTCATCCAGCAAGACGCAAATCTCCGCCGACGGCGTGCGGTCCAGCGTCAGCGCCAGCCGATCGATCCGGTGGCAGTCGGCAAAGTTGTCAACACTGCGCGAGCACTCGTCCGCCGGTAGATCCTTGACCGCATCCGAGTGCATGATGCCCGAGGAGTGACCGGGAATATGCTCCGCCTTCTCCACCAGCCAGGGGATCGCCGTCGACCACGTCCCCATGCCCGCGATGATCGCGTCCGCCAGCGTGCGGCGGTAGACCGCGCGAAAATCCGCTCCGCTCCGTACCGCGCCATAGTCGCGACGCGTCGGATGCCAGCAGCGCTCGTCATTCTCCTGGATGTAGATCTTGCCATGCGCGTGCACCGTGCCATTCGGAATCATGGCCGCCGTGTGTCCGCCGATCCCGCGGAAGCCGTAATCCAGCGGCGAAACAAAGAAGTCAATATCCGGGCACTGCACGAGCCGATGGAACGCGAGGTGCCCCGTGCGCTGCAGGCGCGTGTGGGCACCGGGCAGCTCCGTGCCGTCACGGAAGTAGTCACTGTTCAACTGGAACCCGATCCAGTAGCCGCAGAACACACCCGCCAGCACACGCCGCTGCGTCACCGCCTTCACGGTGCCGGCAAAATCTTCAATCACGTCGGCGTGCAACGCGGAGGTCGCCCGCAAGTAGTCGATCGCGCGCTGTTCCGTGGCGGGATCGCGCAACAGGTAGTGCCTCGCCGCAAACTGCTGCGCGTGCGTCGGCACCTCCGCCGTCTCGAAGGTCACGTTCGCATCGGCCCAGGCCGCGCGCAGGACCGCCTCATCGTTGCCGTAGCGCTGCCGCAGGAACCCACGGAAGTAGCGCTGCATCGGCGGCGAGTAATCCCCGCACAGATCGCCTACCTGCAGCGGATATTTGAACCACTCACACGTACTTCCCGCATTCACCTGCAGCGCCACAATGCGCTCCAGCAGCCCGAGCTTGTCCACGTGCGCCACAAAGCGCCCAATGAAATCCTTCACCTGCGCGCGCCAGACAAGCGAGGCAAACGATTCTTCCGCCTGCCAGCCCCTATTGTTGATCAGGCACTCTTCCGGATGCCGCTTGCTCCACCATTTGTTCGTCGCCCACTCCGGATTGTACTCCATGTACAGGCGCACATGAAATCGCGCCTCCGGATCGGCCTCCAGAAAGGGCAGAAAATCCTCCGCAACCACGTCGAGGTCGTAATCGCCATCGTGGCCCTCGCGCGGCCCCGGAATCCAGGGCCGCCCGGCCCCCATCGATACCGTCCCATTCTCAAATGCGTACAGATGAACACCGGTTCGCCGCGCGGTGGCCGCCACCACGCGCTTGAAGGAGTCGAGCTCCTCGCGGCCCGGCGTCTGAAACCACGCCAGATGATACGGCACCGGCTGCCCATCGATGAAAACGGTGGGCGTACCCCCGTGCGGTTTGACTTCGGCAAATGGCTTCAACAACATGTCAGTTTCCCCCTCCAACCCCGTTCAACGTCGCCAGCTCGCGCACCAGACGGTCCGCGATGCGATACCCTTCCTCCGGCGGCAGGACCGAAGTCTGCGCCTCGTAGCCGCCATGCACATACGCAAAACGATGATTCAGGTAACCCAGATAATCCGTGGCCATGCCGGACATCCACGTATGCCGGTAGGGCGAGTTCCACTTAATCTGCAGCGCCAACTCCGCCGTGAGTTCCCCCGGCAGCCCGCACAGCGCCAGCTCCCCCAGTTGCAGCACCTGCAGCGCCGTCCGCAGGTGCGGCTTGCCGGCCCGGCGGAACACCTGCGGCTGCACCAGCGGATTGTCCACAATCGTGCGGTACCAGCCAGCCCCATGCGCCGTCAGCGGAAAGGCGTGTCGCCACACGCGGCCACGGATTGCCGGCACCCGCAGCGCATAGTCCTGCGCGAGCGTCCCCCAACGGCTGGAGTAGGCCTGCCCCAACACCGCTTCCGCCAGCCGCTCCCCATGCCGGCGCGCCGCCGAATACCCACCCTCCGGCACGCGCGGATGCGTGTTGCCCAGAGCCCCCTGCAGAAACATCGGCTGCGCACGCGATGACTCACGCACCAGCGCGCGATACACCCCCACGTAATCCGCACTGATTTCCGCCGTATGCCCCCCCGCGTTGAGCGGATGGCAGGCATAGTTCACCACCACATACTCCAGCGCCTGCCCCTGGGTGCTGAAAAAAAGCAGCATCCCCAGGCCGTTGTCCACAGCACCATTCGCCAGCGGCAACAGGTGCCGCTCGCACGGAAAGTTATGGTTGCGCCCTTCCGGCGTGTAGATGTTGCGGTTCACCGCCGTATCCATCGGCACCCGCGCCGCGCAAACGTGCACCCGATGCAGCGTGGCCACCGCCTCGCGCGCCGCCGCCACCGTCTGCCGCATTAGGTGCGCAAAATAGGAAGAACCATCCGGCGCCAGCGCCCACGGCTCGCCATCCACAAACGGCGTGGCCGAATCGAATAGCGGCGCGCTGTGCGTGTGGCTGCAGTTGAACATCTGCAGCCGCCGCGGAACACCCGTCGCCCGCTGCACCGCCCGCGCCACCCGCTCGATCGCACCGTACTGCATCCAGCCCAGATCGAAGGCCAGCAGCAGGGCCCGCTCGCCCCCCACCGAGTCCTGCACACACACCACCCCGACCTCCAGCGGATCGTGCACCCCCGTCGACCGCAGGTCGTCAAAATACCCCACCGGCACCGCCCCAACCTTGGGCGTGATCTCCCGCCGGCCATACCCGGCCATCCACGTCCCCTCGCCAGCCTGATCTCGCTTGGTGCTCATCCCCTATTGCTAGCACCAAGCCCACGCCTCGGTCCAATCCGAACGAACTTCCTCCTTGCCCCTTCCCCGCCCGCCCCGCTATGGTATTCCGATATT
>CAZWQJ010000026.1:0-31798 GCA_964635825.1 uncultured Victivallales bacterium
CATGAATGCGCAGCTTGCGAAGCACGAGGTCGGACGCCGCGCCCGCGACGAAGACACCCATGGGGTTGTGGTCCGGCGCTGCCGTACGAAAGCTGCGAATTTCCAGACCCTCCACGATGAGATGCGACACGCCTGCAAGTGTCAGGAGGGCGTCAGCCCCTTCCCCCACGGTGAGGCTGCTGCCGTCGAGCGCGGCCGTTTCGTTGCTGGCGGCGCGCAGCGTGATGGGGAATCCCGGCACCCCAGAACGAATAGCCCGCACGCGTTCGCCGTAGGCGCCCACATGAACGAGAATGCGATCGCCGGCGACCGCCTGTTGCATGGCGTACTGAATCGTGCGCCAGGGAGCGCCGTTAGCGCCGGAGGCCGCGTCCGAACCGTTGGTGGCCACGTGATACTCGGCCGCATGCGCCAACGCCGGCAGCCAGACCCCAAGAAGGAGGATCCGCGCCAGCGCCGAGACGCAACGAAGTATGGAGCGTGGGGTTCGCATCGTCTTCACGGACCAGTATGCCGGCGCAAGCGGCCTCTGGCAATCGGTGGGTGTGGCCGCCAATGTGCGGCTAAGGAGAGGCACCCCATGAGTACGGCCCTGTGGGCGCAGCTCAGCCTGAGGCTTCGCCCTACCTCGAGTCCGCACGCGATGCTTGATGAGGAGTGGGTAGGGCGAAGCCTCCGGCTGAGCCGTGTCGGAGTGGCCGATTGCGCGCATCGGCGGCGCGGGCCAGAACCGTTAACCGCAGATCACGGGTGGCCATCATCGGGGTTCGCGCAGCCGCGCCCTCACGGGGCTGCCGGTGGCGGGAGCTGATCCAGATTGCGGCGGGCGCTCTGGAGGTTCGGGTTGCGCTGCAAGGCGCGCTCGTACCCGCGACGCGCCTGCTCGACATTCCCCAGGCTGGCGTGGCACGCACCGCGTAGATTCTCGAACTCCGCCGGCAAGGCGCGGGCGGACGCCACCTCGTGCCGCTCCACCTGCTCCACGATCGCCAGCCCCTCCGCCGGGCGGCCCGCCTGAAGCAGGAGCACGACGCAGCGACGGCCGATCTCCATCGCGGCGTCCGGCCACAAACTACGGCCTGCGACCAGAACGTCTGCCGCCTCGCCCGCACGGCCGGTCGCCTCCAGCACCGCGGCGAGACTTTCGAGGGCGTCGCGATGATCGAGTCCGCACGCAGCCCACCGTCGGTAGATGGCCTCGGCATCCGCCAATTGTCCCCGCTGCACCAGGCAGGCTCCAAGATTCCGCCACAAGGGGATGTCGCGGTAGCCTCGCTCGGCATGCAGGAGCAACTCCCCCCCGCGAATGGGGTCGCCGCGTTCCGCAACACGGGCACCCAGAAATGCCACATAACGGTGACTCCACGGCATGGATGCGCGTAGGCGGGTTGCCAGAGTCAGGGCCTCTTCAGCCGAGCGGGCACGGGGCACGGCCAGGGTCAGACCCAGATCGCACACATTCCACGCCAGTAGTGTCGCGGCCAACGCCAGCCAGCCTGCACCGGCTACGCGGCGCCCCCATCGCCGGCAGCCTGCCGCCCGGCACCCATCACCCTCCGTCTCCACGTGCCCCACGACCGGCAGCCAAAGCCCCAGCAGCAGCCCACCCAAGGGCCCCACCATGGCCGCCTGAAGTGGAAACGCCACCATGCCATCTATACCCATATACGTAATCACGAACGCGACGATGGCGCAACCGGCTCGCGATGCGGCCTCGCCTTGTCGCCAACCGCCGACGGCTGCACGCCCCACCCGTGCAAGGAGAAGCCCCGCCAGGAGCAGGCTGATGGTCCCAAACTCAGCCAGGAACTGCAGGGGATCCATGTGCGCCTCACGGACGTATTCCACGGTCGCCAGCAGGGACGCGGTCTTGGCGGCTGGCAGAAGCGCGCCCAGTCCATCCAGGTATTGGAAGGCATAGGCGCCGGCGCCGGCACCCCAGAATGGATCGGTGAGCCAGAGGTGCCACGCCACCCTGGCCATCTGCAACCGCCCCGCCAGGTGTGAAGCCGGATCAAATGGATCCAGCAGCAGGACGAGTCGATGGCGCGACATCGGGATCGCCAGCGCCAATCCCACCCCCAGCGCCCCCAGCCCCAGCAGTTGCAGGATCAGGCGCCGCCGTGCGGCGGGGGCCGGCGCCATCGCGGCTGCGCGTACCATCGTCGCTAGCGCGATGGCAACCAGGAACCCCGCCATCGCGCCGCGGCAACCCGTCAGACAGATGAGGCCGCCCGTAACCATAGCCACCGCCAGGGCGACAGGCCGTCGCATCGCCGTCAGCGCCAAGACCCCGCCCGCCAAGGCGAGGGCGGCAGCCGCCTGGTTGTGGTAGCCGATGGTGCCGATCATGCGCGGGGCAATTCCGGCCATCGCCGTGGTGGTTGCCGTAAAGATCGGATCGAGGCGCAGCGCCTGGACCCCCATCAGCAGCACTTGGGAGCCCCAGACCCAGGCGAGGGCGACCAGCATGGCGGGACGGCTGCCGCCACGTGGCGAGAGCGAGCGGCCGGCGGCATAGGCCACCAGCGGCAACAACCAAGCCATGAGAACGCCAACCTCGCGCCACGGATCAGGAGCAAAGGCCTGTCGCGCGACCATGGCGCCGGCCAGCAGCAGGGCGGCGAGGACGTCGTCAGGCACGCGAGCGGCCAGCGGGCCGCGCCGGAACGCACCCCCCGCAAGCACCGCCAGCAACATGGCGGCCCACACCACCCGCTTCGGAGGATCGAAGAACTCCAGCGCACCCCAGGACGCTGGCAAGGCGGCCCAGGCGGCGACGACCACACCCACCGCCGCCACGCGGGGCACCCAGGCGGGCGCCCCGGCCGCACCGGCGTCTACTCGGATTCCCATGACCCCGTCCGGAGATTCAACAGCCAGCGCGGGTTCGTGGAGCCCTCCTCGTACCACATCCAGGAGTCATCGCCGAAGCGATAGAGGAACGAGTATAGCGCCTCCGAGGTCCACCAGAAGGTGCCCATGCCCGAGTCGTAGAACACCACACTGCCCGGGTCCTGGCCGAAGGGATAGATCCAGCCGTGTTCATTGTGGTACAGCCAGGGGCTGAAGTTCGCCGAATAAAAACCAAACCACTCCGACCAGTACCAGCCTCCACCCAGCGGGGTCGCCGCACCGAACAGGCCCAGGGTGAGCCCATCCACCCAGGCGGCGTCCGAGCCCTGCGTGAGCGAGGCATTCTTGGCGTACGTCCACCGCACGGTATGCACGCCGCTGGGGATGTAGAAGCCGTCATAGCGCCAGGCCTGCGTGCCGCCCGCCGCCAGTTTCTGGACCCCATCGAGGCTGACCGTCAGCGTGTCGTTGGTCTCCGCCGACAGGCTCCACCAGAAGCCGATGCTCGTGCCGCCCGTGATCGTGGTCTGCATCCACGACGTTTGGTTATGGGTGATGGCCCCGCTCTGGGCCGCATCGACTCCGTCGTGGGTGACGCTGGTCTGGCCGAACCAGGCGCGATTGCCGCCGCCGGTCCATGTCAGCCCAGCCTGGTCCATCGCGTTCCCCACGGGCATCCCCGGCGCCGTACTCGTCGAGGAGGTACTGGTGGTGCTCGTGGTGCTGCTGGAGGACGACGAACTCGTGCTGCTCGTGCTCGTCGTGGACGTGGACGTTGTGGAGGTCGTGGTCGTCGAACTCGTGGTCGGCAGGTTGGTCAGGAGTTCCACCGAGACGATCTCCACACCATTCGACGCGGCCGTGATCAGGCGCGGCGCGGCCTTGATGTAGCCGGTCTTGCGCAGCAGGACGGCGTGCGCCCCAGTCACCCAGTTCGTCCCTTCGCTCGCCACGGGGTCCAGATTCGCCACCAGCACGGCGCTCGTGAAGACCGGCGGTGAATAGTCCACATAGACGCTGGCCTGAGAAGGCAACGTCTGGATGGTCACCGACGGGCGGTAAGGCGCGGCCGACGTGGCCACCAGCGACACCGTCACATCGGTTTGCTCTTCGACCACAATGGTGGCGTTGATCGGCGCCGGGCGTAGATAAGAATTGCGCTGGAGTATCACGGTATGGGAGCCGGGCGCCAGATTCGTGACCGTAATCGGCGAGACGCCAATCGCGGCATCCGTGCCATCGACATAGACCGATGCGCCGGCGGGTGTGGTCACCACGCGCACGCTGCCGGCGGCCGGGTCCCCCAGATAGAAGTACACGTCGGTCGTCTCGCCCTCCGCCACATCCACTTCCTGCGGGGCCGGCCACGGGTAGCCGGGTAACCGCGCCTGGATAATATGCGGCAGAATGGTCTCGTCAGCGGTATTCAGCGTGCGCTCGCCCGCGTCGATCATCGCCGGCGTCTTGAGCCCCGTGCTCTGATGGTCCAGGTAGATCACGGCGCCGGTTGGCGATGAAGTCACATACACGAGCGCCGTGCTTTGGCCCCAGTCGAGGCGGAAGTCGATGGTTCTGACCTGGCCAGTGCTTATGGGCAGCAGTTCCGCCTGGGCGATGTGGTGCGCGTTGCTCCACCAGACATCCTGCCAGCGCTCGGCTTCCACCTTCACCTCGTAATCGCCGGCATACAAGCCCTCATGGCGATAGTGGCCCGCGGCGTCGGTTGTCACGCCGCCCCCCCCGTTGAGGACGACGCGAGCGTTGGCCAACGGGGTGGTCTCACCGTAGACGACTCCCTGCAGCACGGCCCCGCGCGCCAGCGCAAAGTTCACGCCATTCGTGTCCGCTCCCGTGAGCACGGTGACGAGCGTCACGCCGGCAGGCGGACCACCGTTGTATTCCTCCGCCGGCACGCCGTTATACCACTGTCCGACATACGGTCCGGACAGGGGATAGCTGACCACGGCATAGAGCCCGGTTTCCGCGAGGCCGCCCAGCACATACGAGCCCGTACCATCCGTATCGGTTTCACCCTTGTAGTTCCAGCTGCCGACCTCAAAGCGGAAGGCACTGACCGGAACGTCCGCCAGCCCCGCCTGCGTGTCCGCCGCACGCACGGTCCCCAGGATGCGCGCCGCGCGGGTCAGCGACTCGTTAATGCCGGTCACATCCGTGCTGGCCGGCACGATCACATCGGTCGCCGTGTCGAGGCTCGTGGCGTTGTGATAGTACTCATCCAGATAAAGTCCGCTGTTGTCGGCGAATCCTACCCGATAGGTTCCGGCCGCCAGGCCCGTCAGGCGGTATTCGCCATTGGTGTCGGTCGAATCCCAGCCCTCCACATTCCACCACGATCCATCGAACGTGTAGGCCATCACATCGACGTCCGCCAGCGGGGTCACGCCGTTCGGCGCCGTCACGCGGCCGGCGATGCTGGCCGCGCGGGCCAGCGACGCGTTGATATTGCCAACCGTGGCCCCTGCCGCCACCGCAATGTCGGTCGCGGAGTCCAAGTCCGCCGCATCGTTGTAATATTCGCCGACGTACTGGCCGTTGTAATCCTCGAACTCAACCCGATAGGTACCCGCCGGCAACCCCAGGATCGCGTAGACGCCATTGGTGTCGGTGTCGTCGCGATCCAACCAATCCCAGTCGTTGCCATTCCATCGGTAAGCCGTCACGTCGGCATCGAATACGGGCGTGGTGCCATTCGGGCCCGTCACCCGGCCCGTAATCTTCGCAGCCACGCCGAGTGACGCATTGATTCCGCTCACCGCCCCCCCACCGGACGGGACGATCACGTCGGTGGCCTCCTCAACCGACGAGACATTGTCATAGTATTCGAGGGCATACTGGCCGTTCCCATCCTCGAACGAAACTCGGTAGGTGCCCGGCGCCAGTCCCCAAATCCTGTAGTTGCCGTTGGTATCGGTATCGGCGCTTTGGTACCAATTCCAGTAGTAGAATCCAGGAAACGGCCCCGCAACCGACACCCACGCGACCACCTGAATGTCCACGAGTGGGGTCGTCCCATTCGCACCGGTCACCCGGCCCGCGATCGACGACGCCGCCGCCAGCGACGCGTTGATGCCCGTCACCGCGGCCCCCGCCGGAACAACCACATCGGTTGCCGCGCTTAGCGTCTCCGCATTGTTATAGTACTCCTGCAGGTACTGGTCACTGTAGTCGTTAAACGCCAACCGGTACGTGCCCGCCGGCAGCCCGCTCATCACATAGGTGCCATCGCTGGCCGACCACGTATCGTTCATCCACACCAAGTCTCCACTCCCGCCGGTCGGGACCCGATAGACCTCCACGTTAATATCGCCAAGTGGGGTCACGCCATTCGGGCCCGTAATAGTCCCTCGGATGCTCGCGCCGACTTCCAATACCGCATTGATGCTGCTCACCACGCCAGTGACCGGCACCGCGATGCTGTCGCCCTCCGCGAGTGTCAGTTTGTTGTTATAGAATTCAGACGCATAGGCCGGGTCCTGAGGCTCGAATCCGACCCGGTAGGTGCCCGCCGCAAGGCCCCCGATCGTGTAGGTGCCGTTGGCGGCGCCCGACACACTGTCGACCCAGTCCCAGTACCCGCTATTCCAGACGTAGGCCTCGACCGTCACATTCGACACACCGCCGCCGCCGGCCTTGGTTACTTGTCCCGCAATCTTGGAGGCCAGCGCCAGCGACGCGTTGATGCCACCAACGGTGCCCGAGGCCCCCACCACCACCGCGGTCCCATCCCACGCATCCGCCACATTGTTGTAGTATTCCGGGATGTAGGTGCCCGCGGAATCCCAGAACCCAACGACATACGATCCGGCTCCAAGTCCGGAAAGCGTGTACGTGCCATTGGCCGCCGTGAAAACGCTGGGGCCTGGCACAAAGCCGCTGCCTACCTCGGAGTACGCCGTGACCTCAATTCCCGAGAGCCCCGTCGTGCCATTCGGAGCGGTCACGGTCCCGCTAATCGCACCGGCCAGCGCCGATCCTGCCACCGCCATCCCCATCGCGACCGTCATCATCAACCGCTTCATGCATCCTCCTCGAACAAGCGTTGCCACGCATCTTCGCAGGCATTGCAATTTCAGCTATAGTGACGAATCTGCCGCAACGTCGATTCCACTGCAAACTTATTTTTGCAGGCTGGAACGCGCCTGCCCGCCCCGGGCTTATTCGAATTGTTGCGGCTGGCCGGTGGTGGCCATGACGGAACTCCACAACAGGCTTTCCAGCGAGACCTTCTGCCGGCTTGCGGTGGCCATGGGGATCGGCACATGCAGGAACGTGTCACCCCGCAGCCCGATGACGAGATCGGTCTTGCCGGCCATGGCCGCATGCACCGCCTGCCGCGCATAGCCGTCGCACAACACGCTGTCTTCCGAATTCGCCGGCAGCGCGCGAATCAGATAGCTCGGGTCGAGGTACTTCATGGCGATAGGGATGCGCTGCTCGCGGAAGTGCGCCACGATCCGCTCGCGCAGGTACAAGCCGATATCCTTGTGCACGGCATTGCCGGACGGATCGCGCGCGGCCTCGCCGGCGAGCAGGTCCTGCCCCGCCCCTTCCGCCACCGCGATCACGGCGTGCTCCCGGGCCAACACGCGCTTCTGCAGCATGGCCAGCAACCCGCGCTCGCCATCAAGCCGCAGCGGGATCTCCGGGATGAGCGTGAAGTTCACTTCCTGGCTCGCCACGGTGGCGCCGGCCGCGATGAAGCCGGAATCCCGCCCCATCAGGCGCACCAGGCCAATCCCATTGCGATAGCCCTTCGCCTCCGCATGCGCCGCCGCCAGCACCTCGCGCGCCTTGTCGATCGCGGTGGAGTATCCGAACGAGCGCGCCACAAAACGGATATCGTTATCGATGGTCTTCGGGATGCCCACCACCGCCACCGCACGGCCGCGCCGGCCAAGTTCAACAGCCAGCTCATGGGCCCCGCGCTGCGTGCCATCCCCACCCACCGCAAATAGCATGTCAACGCCGTGCGCCTCCAGCGCATCCGCCATCGCGTCGACGGGTTGGTTGCCGCGCGACGAGCCCAGCATGGAGCCCCCGTGCTCGTGAATATCGTCCACCATGTCCGGATTGAGCGTGATCGGCGGCAGACCCAGCGCCGCGTTCAGGCCCTCGTAGCCATAGCGAAACCCCAGCACCTGACGCACCCCGTAGTTGTGGTGCAGTTCGAGAAAGACCGAACGGATGACCGTGTTGAGCCCCGGGCAGAGGCCGCCGCAGGTCACAATGCCGGCACGTATGTTCGCGGGATCGAAGAACAAGCGCTCGCGCGGGCCCGCCTTCTCAAAGCGCAAGTGGCTGAACTCGCTGGCCGGGCCGCCTGTCTCCGCGTCGTAGCACACGCGAATCGCGTCCGACACGAAGTTGCTGACGAAGTCGCCGGACACGCTGTTCAGCCGCAGTGGCGACCGATACCGGCATTCCCCCAGGTTCAGGATGCTCGTGTTCATGGACGCCAACTGTACGCAGACCCACGCACCGGCACAAGCCCGGGCACAAGTCCGCTGGCATCGGCGCGCGGCAAACGCTATATAGGAGGTGTTATCCGGTATCGACCATCGAACAGAGGAACGCACCCATGGATATGCTCCAGGTCAAAGGCAGCCGCATCGTCAATGCGCGTGGCAAGGCCGTCCGCCTGCGCGGGACCTGCATCGGCGGCTGGATGAACATGGAGAACTTCATCAACGGCTACCCCGGCGCCATCCATGCCCAGCGCGGTGCCTTCGTGCGCGAGATCGGCGAAAAGAAGACCGCTTGCTGGTTTGATCGCTACCTGGAGCACTTCTTCACCGAGGGTGACGTCCGCTTCCTGGCCGCCTGCGGCGCCAACGTCATCCGCATCCCCCTCAACTACCGCCATTTTGAGAATGACGCCGCGCCGTTCCACTACCGGGAGGAGGGCTTCGCGCGTCTCGACCGTGCCATCCGCTGGTGCGCGAAGCATGGCCTCTACGTGATCCTCGATCTGCATGCGGTGCAGGGCTATCAAAACCCGGACTGGCACTGCGACAACGCGACGAACCACGCCCTGTTCTGGCAGCACCCCCATTTCCAGGATCGCTTCGTGGCGCTGTGGGAGGCCTTCGCGCGCCGTTACCGCGGCAACTCAACCGTGGCCGGCTACAACGTGATGAACGAGCCCGTCACCAGCCCCGGCAGCAACAACCGCAACCCCTACACCGATTCCGTGGCCACGGATTGGTCCGCCTTGAACGGAATCTACGCGCGCGTCACCAACGCCATCCGCGCCATCGACCCCGATCACATCATCTTCCTGGAGGGTGACCACTATTCGATGCGCTTCGCCGGCCTGAAAGCGCCCTTCGCGCCCAATCTGGTCTACAGCAGCCACAACTACCAGACGCCCGGCCTCGGCGCCGGCCCCTACCCCTCCACCGCCTGGGACCGCCGCCGCCTCAGCACCGAGTTCGCATCCTGCGAGGGCATGCAGTTCGCCCGCAAGCATGGCGTGCCGCTCTGGGTCGGCGAGTTCGGCGCCGTCTTCAACGGGCCACCCGCTGAAACGCCGGACCGCCTCCGCGGCCTCGATGACCAGATCGCGGTCATGGATGCCGCCGGCGCGCATTGGACCACCTGGACCTACAAGGACGTTGGCGTCATGGGACTGGCCGTCATCGGCGACGACACCGCCTACCGCCAGGCCATCCGCCCGGCTCTCGAAGCCAAGCGGCGCCTGCAGGCCGAGGGCTGGGGCTGGCTTGCGCCCACGCCCATGCGCGATGTCAACATCGCCATGAACCGCCTCATCGGCGACGTCATCGGCGACCCCGCGGCCGGCGCGGACCATCAGGCCGGGCACCTGGGCAAGGTCGCCCTCTGCACGTACGCCGCGGGCGTGCTGCAAACCACGTTCGCACGTTGCTTCAAGGGCATGTCAGAGGCCCGCATCGACCGCACCCTCGCCTCCATGCGCATCGAACACTGCACGATCAACAAGGGCCAGGCCACCGTGTTGCGCCGGCATTTCCGACGACCGGCATGAACACCGAAATCATTCTCGGCGTCTCCTACACGCACATCCACCTGCCGGATGGCGACGACCTTTATGTGACCGACTTCGGGCGCCCCTTCCGCGAGGCGCTCCTGCCGGAAAACCACTGGAAGGATCAGGACTGGTTCCGCACCCACTCGGAGGTGCTCTTCGGCCTGATGGCCGGCTCCGGCGCCACCAGTAACATCTACCGCGTCCGCACCAAACCCGTGAACGGCCGCCAGCAGGATATCGTCCTGAAGTGGAACCGCATGGGCGAGGACATCCCCGGCGCCGAACATTGCGACGATCTCGTGATGGCGGATTTCAACAGCCCCTTCGAAGAATTCGCACTGGTCATGGAACTGCGCGGCACGCGCCACGAATCCCCCGGCTCCATCCTCACCCACAAGCCATTGGCCATCTACGTCCCCGCGCGCCGCCTCGAAGAATGGCAGACCGGCCGCAAGGCGCACCGCATGTCCGCCAAACTGCTCACCCATTCGGGCGTCCCGCTGGACATCCACCGCTCGTACGCCGTCATCTACGAGTGGATCAAAGGCATGGACGCCGCTGCCGCCTGCCGCCTCGGCGCCCTCGACAAAGCGGAAGCCGTCGGCCTGACGCTGGAGGTGGAAGCCGAAATGCGGGCCAAGGGGTTCCGTGTGCTCGACCGTAAACCGCAGCATGTGATCGTGCGCGTCGGCAAGGATGGCCGCGTGCGCCGCGACCCCGCCGGCCGCATCCACCGCGCCGTCGTCGATTTTGAACTGCTCGCCCGCACGCCCGAGCGCGAGGTCGCCGTCAAGCAGGCGCGCCGCCGCGATTACCTGCAACGCCAGTCGCACCGCTTCGACCTCCCGCCTCCGGCCGCCCTGCCCGAACCCCTGCGCTTCGCCACCATCTTCGGTGTCGACTACATCCACGGCCCTGCCGAAACCACTGGCGGCGAGCTCTGGGTCGTCGGCCGCGACCCCACCCTCTTCGACTACTTCCTCCCCGAACGATGGGAACGCACCCCGCGCGAAAAAATCTCCGTCGTGGATGAAGTCTACCGCACGCTCACGAAGGACAACGTGCAACTGGTCTGGAAGCTTTCGCGCGTCGGCCAGCGCCCGGACATGGATCCCTTTCGCGAAGAGGAGCGCGACATCCTGGACTACGGCTACAACAGTCCCTTCGAGGAGGTGGCCCTGGCGCTCGATCTCGCCACGCGCGGCATCGCCACCACCTACCCACGCGCCATCTACATGACGGGCCAGGAATCCGTGCTGCCGGAGTTCTTGCGCGATGACCGCCGCTATGCCAGCCACGCCCACCTGTTCACCGCTCAGGGGCTACCGGTGCTCCGCCCCGAACGGGACTACATCGGAATCTGGGGCTACTGGAACAAGCCCGACGAGGACCTCGCCCAGGCCGACCGCGATCACTACCAGTCGATGGACGCCCTCCAAGCCATGCAGCGCGGGATCCTGGAGCGCGACGCCTACCTGGACCTCATGTCTCGTGTCTATGACCGGCTGGCCACGGTGGGCATCACCGACCTCAACTTGCGCGGCAACCACATCCTCGTCGCCGTCGATGCCACCGGCAACCTCGTCCGCCATGCAGACGGACTGCCCGAGATGCGCATCTTCAGCTTCGAACTCCTGCGCCGCGATCGCTGAGGCCTGCGGCCACCGGGCTACGGATTCTGCTGAATCCGGTAAAATGCGAAATCACCCGGCGCCTGCACCACGCTGAGCGTGTTTGACAACGGCACCAGCCCCGTCGCACCCGGCACGTCGCCCCACGGCCCCGTCACCAGGTTCGTCGTCGTCTCAAGGTCGTAGTACGCCATGTTGGTCGCCGGCCACGTCACCGTCACCGAGCCGGTGGCGTGCGCAATCACCGAAATCGCCGGATCCGGCAGCGCCGACACCGCCGGCGCGGCGTCAACCGTCAGCGCATTGAAGTACGCGTCGTGATCGCCACCCTCGCCCACATCATAGGAGAACACGCGCAACTGGCTCACGATCGATCCCCCGTACGGCATCATCAACGTCCCCGTGATGTTCATGACGTTGGTGCCCTCGGCCTCGCTGATCTTGGCAACATAGGTGTTGTAGCTCGTCAGCCGTACCGTGACGACGATGCCGTCGTCCGTGAACGGGATCGTGGAAAGTTGCATGCCGCTCGCGTCGACATACTCGTAGTACGCTTGCCCGCCGCGGAAGAAGACCTCCCACACATTCTGGGCCTGGGCATTCTGCAGGCCCGCGCCCACCGCGCCGGCCTCGATGAGCCCATTGTCCATCCGGAATTCAATCGCCTGCCCCGGCGCCAGTGGCCCACCGGCCAGCGGCCGCACGCCCGCCGCCGTCTGGCCGAGGTTCGAGTACAACCCCCACGCCTTGCCCGCCGTGTTGATGTCCGTACCATCCGCGCCAAAACCGTTGCCCGTGGAGTCGCCCACAAAGAAGCCATTCCGCGCCAGATCGTTGGAGGTCACCGAGAGCACCCACGGCCCGAACCCGGCATCGGCGCCCGTCGCGCCATTGGTCCAGCCCCCACCGTACCCGGCATCGTCCGCCTGGTCCGCTGCGTTGGTCGAGGCCAGGGCCTGCGCCGCCAGCATCACCGTCACCAATCCCGCGATTGCGACTTTTCGCATGACAACCCCCTTTGTTACTGGACGCAGCGTACACACCGCATGCAATCTAGTCCAGTACTAGATTAGCCATTCCTCCCCCTCACCCGCCTCTGTGCGTCATGCCTCGCGGTCTTCCCTTTTGACGGTGTTCGGACGCGGTCGGGACAGAGCCCGACCCTCCAGGGCACCGAAAAGTTTTGTTCGATGTGGAGGGCCGACCTCCGTGTCGGCCGTTTGTCCGAAATGGGCCACTTGTAAAGACCGTGCTCATGGGGTCGCCATGCGCTTGCCGGATGGGGGAAAATGCGGGATGATGCGGACTTCCGGTAACGCCGGATCCCCTTATGGCACGCTATTTTGCCGACGAAGATGACGAGGACTTGCCGGTGGTGCGCCCGCGCGCCGCCGCGGCTGCGGCCACGCCCGCCAAGCCCCAGGCGGAGGAAGCCCCGATCGAAGAGCTGACCGGCACCGTGGATGCCATCCTCTTTCGTTCCGAGGAGACCGGGTACACGGTCTGCACGGTCAGCGTGCCGGGGCGCCGCGAACTCCAGACCGTCGTCGGCAACTGCGGCGCCGTCTGGATCGGCGAAATGCTGAAGACGCGCGGACGCTGGGCGCGCCACAAGACCCACGGCGTCCAGTTCCAGGCCGAGGCCATGGAGTGCATCCCCCCCACCTCCGCCACCGGCATCGAACGCTTCCTCTCCGGTGGCCTCATTCGCGGCGTCGGCAAGGTCGTCGCCAAGCGCCTCGTCGAAAAATTCGGGGCCGACACGTTGCGCATCATCGAGCGGGACTCGGGGCGCCTGGAGGAAGTCGAGGGCATCGGCCCCAAGCGCCGCCAGCAGATCAAGGAATCGTGGGTGGAGCAGATTGCCGTTCGCGACATCATGATCTTCCTGCAGGGGCACGGCGTGGGCACGGGGCAGGCCGCCCGCATCTACCGCCAGTATGGCAACCAGGCCATCGCCCTCATCACGGAGAACCCCTACCGCCTCTGCACCGATGTCTGGGGCATCGGCTTCAAGACCGCCGACCGCGTGGCCATGAGCATGGGCGTCCCGCCCCACTCCGCTGTGCGCTCACGCGCCGGCCTCTCCCACGTCCTGCAAACCATGACCGAGGAAGGCCACTGCTTCTGCGCGATGCCGGAACTCATTCTGCAGGCCCAGGCGCTGCTGGAGATCCCGGCCGAGGTGCTGCAGGAGGCGCTGACGCACGAGTTGGCGAACCGGCGGCTCGTGCGCGACGACACCCGCATCTACCTGCCGGCCCTGTTCGAGGCCGAGGTGGGCACCGCCGCCAAGATCGGCGCGCTGCTGCAGGTGCCCGCCCCGTTCCGCGCCATCGTCGCCGACAAGGCCGTCCCCTGGGCCGAAGAACGCGCCGGCATCACCTTCGATACGCGCCAGTCGGAAGCCCTGCGCATGGCGCTGACCCGCAAGGTCTCCATCATCACCGGTGGCCCCGGCGTCGGCAAGACCACCATCATCCGCGCCCTCGTCGACATCTATGCCAAGCGTGGCCTCAAGGTCGGGCTCGCGGCGCCCACCGGCCGCGCCGCCAAGCGCATGCAGGAGGCCACCCAGCACGACGCCAGCACGATCCACCGCCTGCTGAAGTACACGCCGCGCACCGGCACCTTCGAGCACGGGCCGAACCTGCCGCTGGAAACCGACATCCTGATCCTGGACGAAGTGTCCATGATCGACGCCCTGCTGATGTACGCCGTGGTGAGCGCCCTGCGTGACAACAGCGTGCTCGTGCTCGTCGGCGATATCGACCAACTCCCCAGCGTCGGCCCCGGCAACGTGCTGCGCGACCTAATCCAGTCCGAGTGCATCCCCTTCGTGAAATTGGAACACATCTTCCGCCAGGCGCACGGAGGACTGATCGTGCAGAACGCGCACCACATCAACAACGGCGAATTCATCGAGTCCGCATCCGGCGAGGAAGACTCGGATTTCTACTTCTTCGAGGCGCGCGAGCCGGACGACGTGATCGCACGCGTGGTCGATCTCGTCACGCGTCGCATCCCGCGCAAGTTCCGCTTCGATCCCATGGCCGACATCCAGGTGCTGACGCCGATGCGCAAGAACCAGCTCGGCGCCGACAACCTCAACAGCCTCCTCCAGCAGGCGCTGAACCCCACGGGTGCCGGCGTCCCGCGTTTCGGTCGCGTCTACCGCGTCGGCGACCGTGTCATGCAGGTGCGCAACAACTACGACAAGGAAATGTTCAACGGCGACATCGGCTTGATCCACAGCGTGAACACCGAGGACCAGGTCATCGTGGTCGACTTCGACGGACGGCAGGTGCCCTACGAGTTCAGCGAACTGGACGAACTCGTGCACGCCTACGCCTGCACCATTCACAAGGCCCAGGGCAGCGAGTATCCCGCCGTGGTCCTGCTGCTGGCCACCCAACATTTCAAAATGCTGCAGCGCAATCTCATCTACACGGCCCTGACCCGCGGCCGCAAACTCGTCTGCCTCGTCGGTTCATCCAAGGCCGTCGCCATTGCCATCCGCAACAACGAAATGCGCCTGCGCCGCACCGCCCTCGCCCAGCGGTTGGTCGAGGGGCTGAAGCCCGCATCCGCCGCCCCGGAGTCGAGCCCGGACTAGTGGCCCCGCAGCCACCCACGCTGGCGGGCTCGCGGCTCGCGGGCCTCCCCTATCTGCCCGTTGAAATAGCCTTGCGGCGCGGCGCGGGTGGCACCGCGCCCTCCCCACGTAGGCCCGAATTCGGTGATGGGGAGGGCCGGGTGCCACCCCGGCCGCATTTTTCAACGGGCCGCTCTATCCCCGGCCGAAAATGGCGCTGATGCAGATCAGCACCAGCAGCACCGTCGCCACCACACGCAGGCGATCGTGATTCAACCGCCGGCCGGCAGCCATCCCCGCCAGGTTGCCGCCGGCCGTCACCACGCACAGGATGGCCAGATGCCCGAGCGAGGGCAGCACGCCCAACCCGAAGCGCGCCAGGATCAGGGCCATCTGAATCGGCACCTGCGGCAGGGAAATCGCCGAGATCATCACCCGCAGCGCTTCGCTGGATAGCTTCTGCGCGTGGACCCAGATTACGAGCGGCGGGCCGCCAATGTTGGCCAACCCCGACAGGACGCCCGACAACGCGCCGGCGATCAGGCCCCAGCGCCGCTGCAGGTGCTCCTTCGGCGGCGTCTTGCGCTGCCATCGAATCAGCAACACCAGCAGGATGATGCCCCCGATGATCTGGCGCACCAACGCCTTCTCCGCCTGCGCCAGTTGCCCCATCAGCCAGACGCCCAACGGCATCGCCACCGCGCTGGCCACCATCACCGGAAACGACCGCCGCCACGGAATGTGCGGGTGCAACTGCGCGAGCATCATGACCCGCTGCACGGTCGAGGTCAGAATCACCAGCACCACCACCTCTGGCAGTGGCCGGTCCGTGACCATCAACATCAGCGGCACCGCAAACAGACTGAAAGCAAACCCGATGGCCGACTGAAGCAACGCACAGAACCCAATGACGGCCCCCTCTGCAATCAGCATCTCCATCAGCCGCCCCTTCGTATCGTCATGACGCGCAGTATCGGGTGGCGGCCGGACCCGCTCAAGGACAATGCGCGCAGGCACGAAACCGACCTGATCGCTTTGACACACCCCTCATCGTACGTTACCATACTACCCACAAAGGTTAGCATTGCGACGAATACTCCGCCTCGCCACCGACAGGAGCCCCCATGACGGCTACATTTACCCGCGTTGGCGCCATGCTGGTCGCGGCGCTGCTCACGACTCTGAATACCGCGGCCGACGTGATCACGAAGGCCAACAACACCCACAATCTGAATCTCGCCACAAGTTGGGTAACGAACGGTCCGCCGACGGCGGCCGACGTGGCGGCCTGGGACGGAACGGTGCTCGGCGCCAACGTGACGGTCTTGGGCACCGACGCCGTGTGGAGCGGAATCACGCTGGGGATCCCTTCGATTCCCACCGGCAATGCCACGATAAACGCCGGGAACACGCTAACACTGGGCACCAACGGAATCACGCTCGCCACCTCGGCCAACCGCAGTTTGACGCTGAACTGCGACGTCGTGATCGAAGGGCCGCAAGTGTGGTCGGTGGGGACTGCGGCGGCGCGGGTGGTGGCGGTCGGCGGCAACATCAGCGGCACCAATGCACTGGTGAAGAGCGGGCTCGGGATCTTGACCCTATCCGGCACGAACAACACGTACAGCGGGGGCACGCTGCTGAACGCGGGCTCGATCTCGATGACGGGCGGCGACCGGCTTGGCGACGCCGCGGGGGATCTGGTTTTCACCAACAGCGCCACCCTGGCCCTGACCGGGGCGCCGGCGACGTTGCCGACCACGCGCGCGATCGGAGTCGCCGCGGGGGCCGTGGCGACCTTTAGCCCGACGACGGTCACCCTGGCGCTGGAGGGCACGGTGGGCGGTGGCGGCGCGGTGGAGAAACAAGGGACGGGCACGTTGGCGCTGAATGGCACCAACAGCTATGCCGGCGGGACGACGATGGCGGCGGGCACAGTGCGCGCGGTCGATGGGCTCGGCATTCCAAACCACAGCCCAGTCACCTTTGCGGGGGGCCTGTGGGAACTGCCGGGCGGCGGCACCTTCACGCGTCCCCTCGGAGTCGCCAGCGGCATGGTGGCCTGGACGGGCAGCGGCGGTTTCTCCACCACCAGCGGGGTCTTGACGGTGAATCTCGGCGGCGCGAGCGAGGCGCTGGTCTGGGGCGGCACCGCCCGTTTTATCGGCGATGGGAGCACGCTGCTCTTCTCCAGCGCCACGGCGAGCGATACCGTGGCGTTTGCTCACCCACTCGATTTGGGCGCCGTGGCGCGGACGGTGCAGGTGGATAACGGGAGCGCCGATGTCGACGCCCTGTTCACGGGCGCGGTGAGCGGGGCCGGCGGCGGGCTCACCAAGACGGGCACCGGGGTCCTGCGGCTGGCAGGCACCAACTCGTTCACCGGGGCTTTGCGCATCCAGGGAGGCATCGCCAGAATGGCGCATCTCGATGGCGCGGCCGCGGGCGCGATCGTCTTGGGCAATGGAGCGGCCGCAGGTGAACTGGAGTATGAAGGCGTGGAAGACCTCGTGCTGAGCGGGCGCGCCATCGCGCTCGCGGGCACCACCGGCGACGGGCGGATTACGGTGAACGGCCCCGGCACCGCCACCGTCGCGACACTGGTCGCGGCCGCGAATACCAGCACGGCGGGCAAGGACTTCTATATTGCCGGGTCCAACACCGGCAGCAACCGCATCGCGGGCGGCATCAGCGAGTTGGACGGCGCGCACAAGACGCGCGTCACCAAGCAGGGCGCCGGTACGTGGATTCTGGACGGCACCAACACCTACAGCGGCGGCACCACCGTCAGCGAGGGCATGCTGCTGCTGGGCGCGAGCGATCGCATCCCCGATCTCAGCGACCTGACGGTGAGCGGTGGCACGCTCGATCTGCTGGGCTTCAGCGACACCGTGAACAGCCTGACGCTCACCAGCGGCCTGATCACCAATGGGACGCTGCTGGCCGGCACAACCTACGCCGTGCAGAGCGGAACCATCGCGGCGCTGCTGACCGGCCCGGGCGTGCCACTGACCAAAACCACGGCGGGCACGGTCACGCTGACCGAACCGAATACCTACAGCGGCGCGCTGGAGATCCGCCAGGGAACCCTCGCCGTCAATCACGTGGGCGACTCGCTCAATGGCGGCGGCGCGATCAAGCTGGGCAGCGCCGCCCTGACGGGAACGCTGGACTATCTCGGCTCGGCGGATGTCGTGCTCACACGCTCGGTCGAACTGACGGGCACCACGGGCGGCGGCGCGGTCCACGCCAGCGGCCCCGGAACGCTGACGATTTCGGCATTCGCCAACAGCGGGGGCGCGCTCGCCAACGCCAAGAGCTTCACGCTGGGCGGGGCGAACGCCGGCACGAACACGGTGACGGCCGCGATCACAGACAACACGGCCGGTGGCAACCTGAGTCTGGTGAAGAGCGGGAGCGGCGGCTGGCGGCTGGCGGCGGACAACACCTACGAAGGCGCCACCTCGATCGGCGGCGGCCTGCTGCAAGTGGGCCTGGGCGGAGTGAGCGGCACACTGGGCGCGGGAAACACGGCCTTCACCGCCGCAGGCGTGCTGGTGTTCGACCGCGACGGAACAACAACCTGCAACGGGACGATCACCACGGTGGCGGGGGCGGCCGTGACCAACCGCGGGCCGGGCACGGTGACGCTTGGCGGAGCCATCAGCGGCCCCGGGTCCGTAACCGAGGCCGGCGGCGGCACGCTCGTGCTGGCCGGCAACAACGCGTTCACCGGCGGGGCATACCTGAATGGCGGCACAATGCGCCTCGGACACAACGCGGGGCTGGGCGCGGCGGCCAGCGCCAGGCTGAATTTCGGCGCTGCCGGCAACGCCACGCTCCAACTCTTCGGCTTCAACCCGACCCTCATCGAACTGAACGGCGACAGCACCGCCACGATCGAGAACGGCGCGAACGGCACCAATACGCTGGCGGTGAGCCCCGCCATCGCCACCACCTCGACGTTCGACGGCCTGCTGCAAGATGGCGCGGCCGGTGCTCTCGCGCTGACCAAAGGCGGGGCAGGCGCCCTGGTCCTTTCCAACACGGGCAACAGCTACAGCGGCGACACCACCATCAGCGCGGCCGGCACCCTGCGACTGGCCGCCCCCGAGGTCATCCCCCACGGCGCCGGCAAGGGCAATCTGCTGCTTACGTTGGCCAACGCCATCCTGGACTTGAACGATAACGATGAAACAGTCAACGGGCTCTCGGGCGCGGTGGCAGGCGTCATCACGAACTCCGCCGGCACGGCAACCCTCGCAGTCGGGGCCGCCAACGGCGGCCCGTTCGCCTCTTCGGCCGTGTTTCGCGATGGCGGGCCGGGCGGCTCGACTCTCCACCTTCGCAAGATCGGTACAGGCGCACAAACGCTGGCTGGCGTTGTCGGCATCAGTGGCGATGTCACCGTCGAGGCCGGTACCTTGACGCTGGGCGCGGCCAACACCTACAGCGGCAACACCGTGATCAATGGTGGCATGCTGAAGCTGGGAATCGCCACCGGCATCCCCAGCGGCGCGGGCAAGGGCAATGCGATCATCGCGGCGGCGGGCACGCTGGACGTGGCCGGCTTCACGGGGGCGGCCGTCAACGGCCTCGTCGGATCAGGCACCGTCACCAACAGCGGGCCGGCGGGTCCGGACGTACTCAATGTCGGCAACAACGATAGCGACGGCCTCTTCGCGGGGACCATCCGCGATGGCGGTGCCGGCCTGGCATTCATCCAGTTGACGAAGTTGGGGACCGGGACCCTAACGGTCGAGGGCACCAATGAGTACGTGGGACTGACAACCGTGAGCGCAGGCGCACTGCGGGTCACGGCGAACCAGGCGCTCGGGCACGCCACCGTGGGCAACACCCTGGTCAGTGCGGGCGCGGCTCTGGAACTCGCCGGCGGCATTACGGTTGCGGAGTCCGCCACCATCAATGGCACCGGACCCTCCGGCGGTGGCGCCCTGCGAAACCTGTCCGGCCACAACACTTGGACCGGCTCGATTTCCAACGGCGTGGCGGGCACGCGCGTCAACGCCGACGCGGGTTCGTCGCTCAACTTGGCGCCGGCCGCAGGCAACGCAATCTACGGAACGACGCTGGCCATGGTGTTTGGCGGCGACGGCGACATCGCCATCAACGGGCCCGTCGGCTTGACCACCGCGAACCTCACGAAGGACGGCGGCGGCGTGCTGCGGTGGAACGCGACCGACACCTTCGGGGCCACGAGCAAGGCGGATGTGCAGGCCGGCACCATGCTGGTCAACGGGACGCTGGGCGGATCGGTGAGCCTCACGGTGCAGAGTGGCGCGACACTGGGCGGCAATGGGTCCACCACGCGCGCGGTGACCAGCCTGACCGGCGGCGCACTCGCGCCGGGCGACCCGCTCGTCGCCAGCGGCGTGGGCGCACTGACCGTGAAGCAACTGCAACTGGATGCCGGGAGCGTGCTGCGGTTCGAGCTCAGCGACGAGACCGTGCGCGACCGGATCGTGGTGCAGACTGCCAATAACCTGACGATTCAGGGCGGAAACGTCCACCTGTTCCAGCCGGGCACGGTCACGCCCTTCGCGGCGGATGGGAACTACGACCTCATGCAGTACAGCGGGGCCATCCAGGGCGCCGGCATCGCGGCGCTGACCGTGGCCAACCCGCAGGTCGGCAAAACCTACACGTTCGAGGAAACCGGCGGCTGGGTGCGTTTGCGCATCAGCAGCGTAACAGCCTGGGACGGTGGCGACGCGGACGACAACCTCTGGTCCAGCGGCACCAACTGGCTGGGCGACTCGGCCCCGGCCGCCAACGCGGAACTGCGCTTCGATACCGGCCTGCGCCTGAGCAACACCAATGACCTTGGCGCGAGTCTGCGCTTCGCCGGCGTCGTCTTCGAGGACGGCGCGGGCGCCTTTACCCTGTCGGGCGACGCCATCGACCTGACGGGAGCTATAATCAACAGCAGTCCGAACACGCAAACGATCGCCCTCCCCCTGAGACTGGACAGCAATACGCGCCAACTGGATGCCGCCACGGGCGCGCTGATCTTCAGCGGCGCCATCGGTGAAACCGGTGGGACGAACGGCGTGCACAAGACCGGCGACCACCTTGTCACCCTCGGCGGCACCAACACATTCGGTGGGGCGGTGACCATTGCGTCCGGCGCCATCCGGGCGACCAGTGACGCGGCGCTGGGCGACACCGCGTCCGGCACCACGGTCAACATCGGCGCAGCCCTGGAGCTGGCGGGTGGGATCGCCGTCGGCGGCGAGGCGCTGAACTTGAGCGGCGATGGCGTGGCGAGCGATGGCGCCCTGCGCAATATTGCGGGCGATAACACCTTTGGCGGAACGGTAACCCTGGCCACCGCCGGCCACATCCAGTCCGAGACCAACACGCTGACCTTGAACGTCCTGACCGGCAGTGCCATTGCAGGCGCCGGCCAGGATTTGACGATCGGTGGCGATGGGGATGTGGTCGTCGCAGACCCGATCACCACGACAACCGGCTCGCTGCTCAAAACCGGAGCGGGGACGCTGACGCTGGCGGCGACGAACACCTTCACGGGGCTGACAACGATTGACGCCGGCACCGTCACGGTCCAAACCCCGACCGGGTTGGGCACTGCGGCCGGCGGCGTCATCGTCGCCGACGGCGCCAGCCTGCTCCTGGACGCGGCCGGGGCGGTGACGGAGAACCCCATCACGCTAGACGGCGGAACGTACCGCAACCTGTCCGGCAACAACAGTTCCTCCGGCAACATCACGCTGACGGACGATGCGGCCATTCTGTCCGACGCCGGAACACTGACAATCAACGTCACCGGCAGCGCGGTGGCGGGCGCGTACGATCTGCTGCTGGGTGGTTCCGGCGATATCGTGTTCAGCGACCCGATCGGCGCGGTGACCAATCTGACCAAGATCGGCGGCGGCACGGTCACGTTTGCGGGCGGCAACACGTACCCTGGCCACACCGTGGTCGCGGGCGGCATGCTCAAGCCCAGTGGCGGGCTGCCCAACGGGCTAGGTGCGGGCGATTTGTTCATCGGTCCGTCCGGCATCGTCGAGATCGCGACGACGGCGATCGCGGTCAACGGGCTCTGGGGATCGGGGATCGTCACCAATAACTCGACGGCGGACAACATCACGGTCGGGGTGAACGATACGACCAGTCTCTTCTCCGGCAGCCTGCGCAACAACGTCAACCTGATCAAGTCAGGGACGGGCGCGCTGACGCTTGACGGCGCCAACGAGCACAACCTCACGACGGTGTCCGGCGGCACACTGGAGATCGGCAATGGCGGCACCGCCGGGACCCTGGGGCTTGGAGCTTCCGCCATCGCCGCCGACAGCACGCTGGTCTTCAACCGCGCGGGCACATACACGTACGGCGGCGGCATCAGCGGCGCCGGCACCGTGACGCTCGTCGGCCCAGGCACCATCGTGGCTGGCGGCGTGTGGGCCCAGACCGGCATCACCACCATCAACGCGGGCGCCCTGCAATTGGGCGCTCTGGACCGCTTTGCCGCGGGCACCGCCATCACCATCGATGGCGGCATCTTCGATCTCAACAGATTCGATGAATCCATGGGAACCATCACGCTGCTCAGCGGCTTGATCGCGAGCACCGGCGATGGCGGCAGCCTCACAGGTACGAATGTTATTGCGGCCAGCGGAACGATTGCGGCGCGGCTGTCCGATTTCACCGGCACGCCCCTGACGCCCTTCACCAAGGTCGGCGGCGGCACCGTTAGCCTGACGCGCGCCGACAACCTGTTCGCCGGCAAAGTGGCGATTCAGGAGGGCACGGTGGAGGTCGAGTGGCTCGCGAGGTTGAGTGTCGGGAGTTCGCTGGGCGCACCCACGACCGCCGCCAACGGCACCATCAGCCTGGGGAGCGACTCCAACGCGGCGACCCTGCGCGTGGTCGGCACGAGCGGCGATTCATTTACGGATCGCATCCTCGATCTGGCCGGAACCACCGGCCCGGTGACCCTGGATTCGTCCGGCAGCGGCATCCTATTCCTCAGCACGAACCTGACGGCTACGGGTTCCGGCGCCAAGACCCTGGAACTCGCCGGCAGCCAGACCGGCACCAACACGCTCGCCGGCATCATCCCGGACAGCGCCGGCGGGGCCACCTCCGTCGCCAAGAGCGGCGTCGGCACCTGGGTATTGAGGGGCGCCAACGCCTACAGCGGCGGAACCACCGTGGATGGCGGCCTGCTGGTGATCGCCAACACCACCGGCTCCGGTACGGGCACGGGCGGCATCAGCGTGAACACCGGGGCCACCCTGGGCGGTAGCGGCAGCATCGCCGGAACCGTCACGGTCAACGACGGCGGAACCCTTCAACCCGGTGCCAGCGTCGGCACGCTCGCCGCCGGCGGCCTCGCCCTCGCGCCGGGCAGCCTGCTCGCCTTCGAGTTTAACGCCTCCCCCTCCAACGACCAGGTGCGCATCACCGCCACCGACGGCCTCACCATCAACGGCGGCGGGTTGTACCTCTATGACGAAGGAACCACGGATCCCTGGACCACGCCCGGCGTCTACCGCCTCTTCGAGTTCGCGGGCACCATCCAGGGCTCCGGCGTCGCCGCCCTCTCGGTCCTGAATCCGCAAGCCGGCCACACCTACGATTTCCGCGTCGAAGGCAATTGGGTCGTCCTGCGCTTGACCGCAGGAGTCCCTCTGCTGACCCTCCTCGATGCCTCAGTCACCGAAGGCAACAGCGGCACCACCGCACTCGCCTTCACCCTAAGCCTCGATCCCACCAGCAGCGTCGCCGTCGTCGCCAACGCGGACACAACCGACGGTACCGCCAAGACCGCCAACGGCGACTACGAGGCGCGCAGCGGCGCCTTCAACATCCCCGCCGGCATCGCCACCACGCAAATCGTCGTCAACGTCACCGGGGAACTGAAGTACGAGAACAACGAAACCCTCTCCCTCGCGCTCAGCAACGTTCAGAATGCCACCGTCGTGCGCGGCTCCGCCACCGGCACCATCAACAACGATGACGCCCCCGATGGCCGCGTCTACGTGGACGATACCGCCACCGGCAACAACAACGGCAACAACTGGGACGACGCCTTCACCGACCTGCAAGACGCCCTGCGCAGCGCCGGCCCCGGCCAGGATATCTGGGTCGCCAAGGGAACCTATCTCCCCACCAACGGCACCGCCCGCACCGCGCATTTCGCTCTGCGCCCGGCCAACCCCGTCTACGGCGGATTCGCCGGCACCGAAACCACCCTGTCCCAACGCAACTGGATGAACGCCACCTCCATCCTCAGCGGCGACATCGGCAACCCCGGCGCTTCTTTCGATAACTGCGGCCCCATCGTCCGCACCCAACTCGGCGCCGGCTCCCTCCTCGACGGCTTCACCTTGCGCGACGGCAACAATGGCAGCGGTGGATCCGGCGGAGGCGGTGCCATCAACGTCGCCTCGGCTTGCGGCGTCACGATTCAGAACTGTGTGTTCGAGTACAACTACGCCGGCGAAGGCGGCGCCGTGCAGATCAATGCAGATTCCACCTTCCGCCGCTGCATCTTCCGCAACAACTCCGATGGCGCGCGCGGCGGCGCGGTACAGTGCTACAATTCAACTGACCTCTTTGAGAATTGCCTGTTCCTCAACAACACCGGCGGCGGCCGCGGCGGCGCCATGTCGCTATATAACCAGACGATCACCCTCGTGAACTGCACCTTCGTCGGAAATTCGGCCCAGGCCGGTAATGCGTTCTATGCATCCAACGGCGCATACGTGAACGCACTGAACTGCATTTTCTGGGACAGCGGCGACCACGGCGGCGGAATCTGGGTGAAGAATCCCACCTCAAACCCGGATCCGGAATTCAACTGGGCGAGCGGCGCCAATCTCTCCTTCTGCGACGTCCGCGGCGGCTTCACACCACCGGAACTCGGCACCAGCGACAACTGCATCGACAGCGACCCGGAGTTCGTCCTAGAGGGCAGCGACTACCACCTGACCGGCACCAGCCCCTGCCGCGATACCGGCACCAGCAGCGGCGCGCCCGCCGATGACCTCGAAGGCAGCATCCGCCCCTTCGGCCCCGGCTTCGATATGGGCGCCTACGAGTACGGCGCCAGCGGCACCGGCACGCCCCCCACCGGCTTCATGTTCTTTGTGCGCTGACGGCTGCAACCGGCACCCACCGCTCGGCGCAGCCTCGCGCTCCAGAACACCGTCGAACGCTTCTTTTTGGAGCGCGAGGCTATGCCGAGCGAGCCTTGTCGCGATCCCCGGCAACAGCCGTCGCCCCCCAGTTCGCGACTTGGAGGGCCGACCTCCCGCCTATGCCCGCCGGGGCTACAGCGGATAAGCCGGGTCGGCCGTGTGTCCGAAGTGGGCCAAAAGGAAGGACCGTCTCCACCGCCCCCTCCACTTTTAACTTGTGGCCCTGTTGCTGCCGTCCGTACACTCCCCCTTCATTCAGTCCTTCCGACTTGCCTGGGAGAGGTGGCCGAGTGGTTGAAGGCACACGCTTGGAAAGCGTGCGTACCCAAAAGGTACCGGGGGTTCGAATCCCCCCCTCTCCGCCAATTTGCGCCCCCGGCGCAAATTGCCCCGCGTAGCCCCCAGGCGAAGCGGGGCCGCGGACTCAATCCTCTTCACTGCCCCCCGACTCAACACCATTAACGGGGCACCCCCTGCGGACTCGCGATCAACACCAGAGCGCTCGGGCACAACACCACCGAGCCCCCCTCTCCTTTTTCTAGCAGGCTCGGTTCGCGTCAAGCGCGCCAGAGCCCCCCCTCTTCACATCCCCCGCATCAACAGCACCGCCGTCACCACCGCAATGCCAATGCGGTAGTACCCAAAAACCGCCAGCCCACGCTGCTGCAGAAACCGCACCATCCACGCAATCGCCGCCATCGCCGACACCATCGCCACCACCATCCCCAACAGCGGCGTCAGCAGCCCGTACTGCGCCAGCATCACATCCCCATGCTTCAGCGCGTCCAGCACCGTCGAGGCACTCAGCGTCACCAATCCCAGCAGGAAGCTGAACTCCACAGCCGCCCCCAACGAAAGGCCCACCGCCACCCCACCCAGAATCGTGGCCAGGCTGCGACTGACTCCCGGCCACATCGCCAGGCATTGCACCGCACCAATGACGATCGCCATCTTCCAGGTCATGGCCGCCAGTTCGAAGCGCCCATCTCCACTATCCCGGCATCGCCGCAACCACCGATCAACCGCCAGGATCACCACCCCACCCACCAACCACGCCGCGACGATGGGCCACAATCCCCAGGCCCCATTGCCAAACAGCCAGTGCTTGATCGGCTTCTCGAGCAGCAACCCGGCCCCCGCCGCCGGCACAAACCCCACCACCAGGTTCACCCCAAGCCGCAGCCCCTCGCGGTCCGCACCCACCAGCCCGCGCGCCACACCCCACAAGCGTCGAAAATACAGCCCCACCACCGCCAGGATCGCCCCCGCCTGGATGCAGATCGCATACGCATCCGCCGCCACCTTGGCCTCTCCCTCGTTGCCAATCCCCATGAACCGTTGCGCCAGCAACAAATGCCCCGTCGAACTCACCGGCAAATACTCCGTCAGCCCTTCCACCACCCCCAACACCACCGCCTGCGGAATCGACATGGCGGACTCAGATGCCCCCGCGTCTCCAAACAGCGTTTCCGCGGAAGCCACGCCCTCCCCGTTATCCACCTTGAACGTTGAATGTTGAAAGTTGGATGTTGAGCGTTCTCCCCCTCCCCCGCCCCCTCCTGCTCCATCCCCCGCCCCCTGCCCAAACGCCGTCCCCACCAACAACCCCGCCAGCAACACGCCCATCATCCCCGCGCGCCCCCGCATCGCCTTCTTGTCCCCATGCTTGCGCTTGTCGTCCAGCATCCGCGCCTTCTGCCGCCGAGACCGCCGCCGCTTCTGCCGCCGCACCCGCTCCGCCTCCTGCTGCCGCCGGCTGCGCTCCCCCTCAATGCGCTCCGCCATCCGCTCGCACATCTCCCGCCGCGCCAGCAACCGATTCAGATCCCGCGATCGCGATTGCTGGCACTTCAACTCCACCCCCGACGGCACGTGCTTCAGATATACGCAGGACGACGTCTTGTTGATCTTCTGGCCGCCGCTGCCCGAGCCCAGCACAAACTTCTCCACCAGATCCGCCTCGTGAATCCCGAGCTTCGCCATGCGCGCCCGCACCACGTCCCACTTGTCGACCGCCTCATGTACATCCATGGACACTTCGAGATTCTCCTTCCGCCGCAGCAAGCGGCCATGCTAGCCTCCCCGCAGACTGCCCCAGCCGCAACACAGGGAGCCTAACGTGCCCATCCTTGAAGTCGCCTACCTGGGTCCCGAAGGGACCTATGCACATCTGGTGGCGCAAAAGCGCTTCGGTCGCGGCGCCCGCCTGCGCCCCCTCCCCTCCATCCGCGACGTCTGCACGTTCGCCGCCGGTCGCACCAACCGCCGCGGCATCGTCCCCATCGAAAACTCGTCCGGCGGAGCCATCCCCGAAACCGTCGACATCCTCATGGCCGGCTCGCCCCGCGTCGCCATTCAGGAGGAACTGACCCTAAATGTCAAACTCGCCCTGCTCGGCCGCAAGGGCCAACCCATCCGCACCCTCTACTCCCATTTCGTTCCCCTCGACCACTGCGGCACCTGGATCCGCAAACACCTCCCCGGCGTCCGCAAGGAATCCACGCCCAGCACCGCCGCCGCCGCCAAAATGGCCCACGAACACCCCGCCACCGCCGCCCTCGGCGGACGCCGCCTCGCCGCCATCTACGGGCTGCAGGTCCTCGTCTACCCCGTCCAGGCCGATCTCCCCAACATCACCGCCTTCCTCCTGATCGGCGCGCCACCAACTGGCAAACCCCGCCGCTGCAAGACCACCCTCGCCGCCTGCCTCCTCAACCAACCCGGCTCTCTCTGCTCATTCCTCGACACCTTCCGCTCCCAGAACGTCAACCTCTCCCGCATCATCTCCCGTCCCGTCCGGGGCAGCCCTCGCGAGTATGCCTTCATGGTGGATATCGATGGCCACACCGCGTCCCCCCCTGTCGCCGCCGCCCTCAAGGCCGCACGCCTCACCTGCGCCGAATTGCGTGTCGTCGGCTCCTACCCCATGCGCCGCCCCTACTCCTCATGAAGCCTCTGAACGCACTCAACGACGAACACCCAACATCGCACACCGAACGCCGAAGTGTGAAGACGCTCCTGACTTCAACGTTGGACGTTCGATGTTGGATGTTCGGTGTTTTCTACCGAAGCGCCACCTCCGCCACCCATGGTGCCGTATGTCCCTGATCCTCGCCGAAGTCTTCATCAAGGCTCTGCTCCTCTGCGGCCTCCTCTACCTCATCGCCCGCCATGAGGCCGACTACAGCTTCTCCAAGGTCGCCATGGTCACCGCGGGGCTCATGCTCGGATCCGTCATCATTGAGGCCACCGTCGCGCCCCACTTCGGCATCTGGACCGCACTCGTGCACGTCGCCTTCATCACGTTCATGATCATGACCTTCTGCTGGACCACCCTCTGGAAAACCCTCGCCATCGTCTCCATCTATACCATCATCCATTTCGTTCTCGCCTTCCTCGGCGGCCTCGCTGTCGCCTACCTCGCCCGCGAATCCGGCAAGAACGGCATGGTCATCATGGGCGCCAACGAAGAGGAATTCCACGAGCTCCAAAAGGAAATCCTCAACCAGTTCGGCGCCGCCGGCGACCAGCTCGCGCCCACCTCCGCCGAGGACCTCGCCGAGGCCACACCGCCCCCCGAAGAAGTCGTCGAACCCGTCGAGGACGTGCCCCCACCCCCCGATCCGGAACCGCCTCCCCCGCCCACCACCACCACCACCACCACGCTCCCGCCCGCACCCGAGGTCCCCCCCGGTGAGTCCACTTGGGAATCGGCCCGGCGCGCGCTCAACGTCGGCGGTGCCGCCCGCGGCGGTGGCACCCACACCGTCTATATCAATGGCCAACTCCGCGAAGCCGGCGACATCGTCGGCCTCACCCATGGCGGCTGGCGCTACCGCTGGCGCATCAAGGCCATTGACGAGAACGGCATCCACTTGGTAGGCCTGGACCGCCGAAAAATCGAGTAGGCTGGGTGCGGGGGCGATTTGCGCGCAACAACGCGGCGAAAGGTGGCAGCGGCATGATGCTTTTTGAACGTGGTTCTCCAACCGATGTGTTGTCTGAACAGGACCTCCGCGAGGGCCTCCATACCGCCCTGGCCAAACTCGGCCCCCGCCGGCGCGTCGTCGCCGTCCCGCCCGACTTCACCCGCTTTCACTCTCACGCCGGCCCCCTCACCCGCCACGCCTGGGAGTACTACGGCGACCGCATGACCGACATCCTCCCCGCCCTCGGCACCCACTCCCCCATGACCGACGACCAGATCCGCCGCATGTTCGGCGAGGTCCCCGCCTCCCTCTTCCGCCCGCACGATTGGCGCAATGGCATCACCACCCTCGGCGTCGTCCCCGCGGAGTTCCTCAAGGAGGTCTCCGGCGGCGTCGTGGAATACCCGTGGACCGCCCAGATCGCCAACCTGCTCGCCACCCGCAAGCACGATCTCATCCTGTCCATCGGTCAAGTCGTGCCCCACGAAGTCGTCGGCATGGCCAACCACAACAAGAATATCTTCGTCGGCACCGGCGGCTCCGAAGCCATTCACAAAAGCCATTTCCTCGGCGCCGCCTACGGCATGGAACGCATGATGGGCCGCGTCGATACCCCCGTCCGCCGCGTCCTCAACTACGGCAGCGACCACTTCACCCACGACTGGCCCATCGTCTATGTCCAGACCGTCGTCGGTCGCGCCCCCTCCGGCGCCCTCTGCGTCCGTGGCCTCTATGTCAGCGACGGCTACGACGCCTTCCTCAAGGCCGCCGACCTCGCCCTCCAGGTGAATTTCGAAATGCTCGATGAACCCCTCCAGAAAGTCGTCGTCTACCTCGAACCCGACGAATTCAAGAGCACCTGGCTCGGCAACAAGAGCGTCTACCGCACTCGCATGGCCATCGCCGACGGCGGCGAACTCGTCGTCCTCGCTCCCGGCTTGCGCGAGTTCGGTGAAGACAAGGAAATCGACCGCCTCATCCGCCGCTTCGGCTACTGCGGCACCCCGGCCACCCTCGCAGCCGTCCGCGACGATGACGCCCTCCGCAACAACCTCAGCGCCGCCGCCCACCTCATCCATGGCTCATCCGAAGGTCGCTTCCGCATCACCTACTGCCCAGGCCACCTCACCCGCGAGGAAATCGAAGGCGTTCACTTCCAGTACGCCGATCTCAAAACCATGGCGTCGCGCTACTCGCCCGAAAAACTCCGCGATGGCTTCAATACCATGCCGGATGGCGAACGCATCTTCTACATCTCCAACCCGGCCCTCGGCCTTTGGGCCCACCGCAACCGCTTCACCAACGCCTGACCCCGCAAGGTGGCCCGGCCGCTCCGCGGGCGGGCTGCATCACCATGACATCCCATTCCGCCGACCCGCTCACCCTCGCCGACTTCTCCAGCAACCGCTGGGCAGACGTTCTGGCCGATTACGACGCCTGGTGGAGCGGTTCGCTCCAACGCCCCCTCCTCGCCATCACCGTCGCCGGTGGCGAACCGCATCGCCCGCCACCCGCCTTCGCCGCACGCGATTTCACCTCCTTCTTCGAGGAGTCCATCAGCGCCGACGATGTCGTCGACACCTGGGACTATAGCCTCGCCGCCGAACGCTATTACGGCGACGCGATCCCACACGTCATGCCGAATTTCGGGCCCGGCGTCACCGCCGCCTTCATGGGCTGCCGGCTCGTCAATGGCGACACCACCGTCTGGTTTGAACCCCCTGAACCGCCACCCGCCCTGCAGGACTTGCACATCACCCCCACCCCGGACTCGCCGTGGCTCTCCCGCATCGCCGACCTCTACCACGCCGCACTCCGCCGCTGGAACGGGCGCGTCCAACTCGATATGACCGACCTCGGCGGCAACCTCGACATCGTCGCCGCCTTCCGCACCACCAACCAGTTGCTCTTGGATCTCTACGACAGCCCCGCTGACGTCAAACGTCTCACGTGGGAAGCCCATCACGGCTGGTGGCACTACTACGAGCAGCTCAACCGCATCCTCCAGCCCCACAACCCAGGCTACACTGGCTGGATCCCCGTGCTCTCATCCACGCCCTACTACAACCTGCAGTGTGATTTCGCCTATATGCTCGGCCCCGACATGTTCGACGAATTCGTGAAGCCGGAACTCATCGCCACCTGCAAGCGCCTCGGCCGTAAAATCTATCACCTCGACGGCGTCGGCCAGCTCCCGCATCTGGACTCCCTCCTCGCCATCCCCGAACTGGACGCCATCCAGTGGGTCATGGGCGAAAATCGACCTGACGCCGAACATTGGATCCATGTCTACCGCAAGATCCTCGATGCCGGTAAACGCATGCAGATCTCATGCGGTCACGCCAATGTGGGCTTCCGCATCATCGACGTCCTGAAGCGCGAGCTCGGAACCACCCGCGGCATCATCCTCACCGGACGCGCCCGCCCACGGGAAGAGCAGGAACTGCGCGACGTCATCCAGCGCCATCGCTGACCCGCCGAGCCGCGCAGGTGACCTCACGGCCGCCTTCTTACCCTACATGCCTCCCTCGCCCCCGTCGCGGGGGAGAGGGCCGGGGTGAGGGGCCACG
>CAZWQJ010000027.1:0-31365 GCA_964635825.1 uncultured Victivallales bacterium
TCGCCGTGGCGGATGCGGCGCGCTTGCTGGGCCGTGAGTTGAACCCGGTCATCCTCACGCCGGCAGACCTCACCCGGCGCCGGCGCGCCGGCGATCACTTCGTCACGTCCGTCCTCGCCGGCCCACGGATCTGGCTCGTCGGTGACGACGCCTCGCTTGCAGCACTGGCTTGACGCCGGCGCTCTGCGGCGGCACCGCACGTCGCGACGTGAGGTCACGGACCTCCTGGCGGTCGCGGAACGCGACCTTGGCGATGGCCCAGGCGGCGGCGACGCCGAAGATGGCGTTGCAGATGACGGCGATCAGGGCGGCGAACAGGGTCAGGCGCATGGCCGAGAGTGCGTCCGGTGTGTGCAGGGCGGCGAGGTAGGCGCCGAAGCCCTTGCGGAAGGCCTCATAGAAGACGGCCACCAGCGGCACAAAGAGGACGAGGGCGAGGAAGGCCAGGACGATGCCGGTGAGCAGCCAGCGCACGCCGCGGGTTTCGCTGGTGCTGAGGCGGGGGCGCCCGCGGCGGTGACTCAGGGTGGAGGCGATGGCGGTCATCGGCGTGCGCTCCAGGCTTGCAGGAGATTGATCAGGAGGAGGAGGACGAAGGAGACGACGAGCATGACGACGGCGATGGCGGTGGCGCCGGCGTAGTCGTACTGTTCGAGCTTGGTGATGATGAGCAGCGGCGTGATCTCGGTCCGCATGGGCATGTTGCCGGAGATGAAAACGACTGAGCCGTATTCGCCGACGGCGCGAGCGAAGGCCATCGTGGTTCCGGTGAGCAGGGAGGGAAACAGCATGGGGAGGAGCACGCGGGTGATGGTTTGCCGGCGGGTGGCGCCGAGGCTGGCGGCGGCCTCCTCGATCTCATGGTCGAGATCCTCGATGACCGGCTGCATGGTGCGGACGACAAAGGGCAGGCCGATGAAGATCATGGCGATGGTGACGCCGACGGGGGTGAACGCGACCTTGATGCCGTGCGGCTCCAGCAGCCGCCCTATCCAGCCGTTCTGGGAGTAGACGGCGGTGAGTGCGATACCGGCCACGGCGGTGGGCAGGGCGAATGGCAGGTCGACGGCGGCATCGATCAGTTTGCGGCCGGGGAAGTCGTAGCGCACGAGGACCCAGGCGGCGAGGGATCCGAAGACGCCATTGATCAGGGCGGCGACGAGCGAGGCGCCGAAGCTCAGCCGGTAGGAGGCGAGGACGCGGGGGCCGGTGACGGTGGCCCAGAACTCCGGCCAGGAGAGTGAGGCGCTGCGTGCGAAGGTGGCGGAGAGGGGGATCAGGACGATGAGGCCGAGGTACGCCATGGTAAACCCCAGCGCCAATCTGAATCCCGGCAGCACGTTGGACCGACCCGGCATGCGTTGCTCCTCGTAAACAAATGGGCCAACGGGCGGGCGCGGACCCGCCCGTTGGTGTGGAAGACACGGTTACTGCATGTACAGCTGATCGAAGATACCGCCATCGCTGAAGTGGATCTGCTGGGCCTTGTCCCAGCCGCCGAACACTTCGTCGATGGTGAACAGCTCGATCGTGGGCAACTGGACGCCGGACGCGGTGGCGGCGGCCGGATGGCGCGGGCGGTAGTAGTGCCGGGCCGCGATCGTCTGCCCTTCCTCCGAGTAGAGGTACTGCAGGTAGGCTTCCGCCACGGCGCGCGTGCCGTGCTTGTCGGCAAACTTGTCGACAAGCGAGACGGAGGGCTCGGCCAGGATGCTGCGCGCGGGCGCAACGACCTCGAACTGGTCGTCGCCGAATTCCTTGAGGACGAGGAAGGCCTCGTTTTCCCAGGAGAGGAAGACATCGCCGATGCCGCGTTGGACGAACGTGGTGGTGGAACCGCGTGCGCCGGAGTCCAGCACCGGCACATTGGCGAAGAGCTTCTTGATGAAGTCCTTCACCAGGGTCTGGTCGCCCTGGAATTTCCGCTCGGCGAAGGCCCAGGCGGCCAGGTAGTTCCAGCGCGCGCCGCCGGAGGTTTTGGGATTCGGCGTGATCACGGACACACCGGGCTTCACGAGGTCGTCCCAATCGTGGATGCCCTTGGGGTTGCCCTTGCGCACCAGGAACAGGATGGTCGACGTGTACGGCGCGCTGTTGTTCGGGAGGCGCGCCTGCCAATCCGTCGGGATCAATTTCGCCTTGGTCTGCAAGGCATCGACATCGTAGGCCAGTGCGAGCGTGACGACATCCGCGTCGAGCCCATCGATGACGGCGCGGGCCTGCTTGCCCGAGCCGCCGTGGGATTGGCGGATGACGACGTCGTCGCCCGTCTTCGCCTTCCAGTGGCGGGCGAACGCGGCATTGTAGTCCTCATACAGTTCCCGTGTCGGGTCGTAGGAGACATTCAACAGTTGGATCGATTTTGCCGCCGCCGGGTCGCTGCCTGCAAGGGCAAGGCCCGCCAGCAGCGCCAACAAGAGTCGTTGAGTCCGTTTCATGATGGTGTGGTCTTTCTGGTGTTGGGATTATCGGATCAGTACGCGATCTGCAGGCGGGTCAGGATCACCTGCTCGTCCGGGCGATCGCCATCGGTGGCGCCGCCGTCAAACGTGGTCTCTTCGTAGTTGATGGCGAACTTGGCGTTCCGGGTCAGGTACCAGTTGAGTCCGAAGCCGGTGCTCTGCGCGCCGGCGGCGGCCTTCTTGGCGTCGGCGAACTTGGCGGTGAAGGCGTCGTCGTCGATGTTCAACTTGCTGTAGCGCGTGACGAGTTCGAAGGCGCCCCAGTTACCCTTGGCCGGGTCGAAGGGGAGCAGGGGGGTGACGCCGCGTAGCGAGGGCCTTTCGCCCGTCAGCACGTAGGTTACGGCGACCTGGCTGCCATCGTTCTTGAGTGACGCGGAGCCCTTCGCATTGGCAACGTCCTGCTCGGAGAGGATGTACTCGCCGAGCACGCTCAGCGAGGCCGCGGCGTAGTAGAGCTGCGGCGCCAGGCGCGTGCGTTCGCCGTCGGCGTAGGCGACGTCGTCCGCGTTGGTTGAGGTGCGGTAGCTGAAGAAGGTTTGCTGGCCGCTGGTTTTGTACGTTGGCAGCCCCGGCGCCGTGGCGGAGCCCTCCTGGTCGCCCACGGTGGCGCCGATGCCGACGCTGAGGCCGCTGAGCAGGCCGATGTCGGTGTTCCTGAAGGGCGTCAGGAGCAGGCGTGCGACGTAGTCCTTGGCGTCATTCGTGTCGCTATCGACGCTGGCGCCGTCCGGGCCGCCGTTGAACACGCCCACGGCATAGTCCAGCACGCCGGTGGCGAACGAGCCCTGCAGCAGGACGCCCAGGTCGTAGTTTGGCGTCAAGGCGGTCGAGAGAGCGGTCTCGTTCAGGAGCGTGTCGGCGGTCGACTGCAGGCGCTCCAGTCCGAAGGGGACCTTGGTGCGGCCGGCGCGCAGGCCGACGAGCGGAGTTGGCTTGTAATCGACGTAGCCGTCCTGCAACTGCGCCTTGCCGTCGCCAAAGTCTGGGATCAGGCGGAACTCGAACGACTTGCCGAAGGTGGCGTCAAAGATCGCCCGCGCGCGCCGCAGCAGGAAGGTGTCGGCGGCCTTGTCGTCCTCGTCATCCAGGTAGAAGCGGCCGTCAACTTGGACGCAGCCGCGCAACTTCAGCTGGTACGCCTTGTCGGAGGAGGAGAGGATAAAGCCCTCTTTGCCGGCGGTGAGCACCGGGTTCTCGGCCTTCTTCTTCGCGGCCTCTTCATCCGCGATCTCCAGCTTGCGTTCGAGAACGCGGATCTTCTGGTCGAGGTCCTGCAGGGTCGGGGTTTCGGACTGGGCGGTGGCCGGGCGCGTGCCCGTGGTCAGCAGGCCGCCGATCAGGGCGGCGCCGGCGATGCGTCGTATCGTACTCATGTAGCGCACCTCGTGCACGGCGCGCAGAATCTCCTCGTCGGCGGATCCGCGTGCGGGCGTTGAGAAGGCGGTTGTCATGCCAGTAACTCCTAATGGTCGAGTGACTCTACTCGATGAGTAGACTGACTGCAAGCCCAAACTGACTGGGTGGGGCGACCGGGGTCAGGAGCGGTGGCGGTAGCGCCCGGTTTTTTCGGCGTGGACGAGGTCAGCGAGGGTGGCATGTTCGAGGACGTCGGCGATGGCATCGCGGACTTCCTTCATGATGGCGCGGATGCCGCAGTGGCGTTCGTCGTGGCATTCGACGCAGTGGCCGTAGGCGGTCTGGCTGACGCAGGGGACGGGGGCGAGGGGGCCATCCATGAGTCGGACGACTTCGGCGATGGTGATGGCGTCGGGCTCGCGGTTGAGTTGGTAGCCGCCGCCGCGGCCCTTGCGGCTTTGGAGGATGCCGCGGCGCTTGAGGTCGAGGAGGATGCGTTCGAGGTATTTCTGGGGGATGCGTTCGGCGCGGGCGAGATGGGCGATGAGGATGGGGCCCTGGTCGCGGTGGCGGGCGAGGTGACTGAGGGCCTGCAGGGCGTACTTGGTCTTGCTGGTCAACATGGTGTGCGTTGCCGGTCGTGACGTTGGTTCACGGGATGAGTAGACAGCAAGGGGGTGAGGGCTGTCAATCCCGGCGGGGGCATTGACAATGGCGGTTCGCGGGGGGTAGCCTCGATGAGGAGTGGTGACCATGAGCGATTCTGGAGAACAGCAGGGTGCGGAGCGGGGGCCGGAGGCGTATCCGGTGGGTGCGTCTGCATCGGCGGGCGACCTGCATAGCGACGCGTTCCGGCGTCATCTGCTGGCGACCCTGACGAGCCATACCGCGGACCACATCTACTTCAAGGATGACAAGAGCCGGTTCCTGTTGATCAGCCATGCGATGGTGCGGCTGTTCCAATTGCAGGATCCGGAGCAGGCGGTTGGGAAGACGGACTTTGATTTCTTCACGCCGGAGCATGCGCGCAAGGCGTACGAGGATGAGCAGGCGATCATGCTGACGGGGGTGCCGCTGATCGACCGGGAGGAGATGGAGACGTGGCCGGACGGGCGGCAGACGTGGGTATCGACCACGAAGATGCCGCTGGAGGACGAGCAGGGGCGGGTGGTGGGCACGTTCGGGATTTCGCGCGACATCACCAACCGCAAGCGAGCGGAGCAGGAGCTGGCGCGCTACCGGGATCACCTGGAGGAGCGCATTGAGGAGCGGACGAGCGAGCTGCGGGTGGCCAATGAGCAGTTGCAGCGCGAGGTGGCGGAGCGCCAGCGCGCGGAGAAGGCGCTGCTGGAAGGTGAGCGCATGGCGGCGATCCGTTCGATGGCGGGTGGGGCGGCGGTGGCCTTCAACAATATCCTGGGCGTGATCGGCTCTTATGCCTCTTCGATCGCGGCCAATTTCCTGCCGAAGACGCGGGTTCACGAGGAGGCGACACGCATTCTCGACGCGACGCGCCGGGCGGCCGGGTTGACGGAACGCCTGATGACCATGGGCCATGCGCAGCCTGGGGAAGAGACGGCGCTGGCGCCGGTGGCGTTGGCGGATCTGATTGCGGAGGCGACGGATTTTGTGGGGGAGATGTTTCGTGAGCGCAGCGTCACGATCCAGTCCATTCGGCCGCAGGGGATGCCGTTTGTATTTGGCGAGCGCGTACAGCTGGTCGATGCGCTGCTGACATTTTTGATCAACGCGGCGGAGGCGATGCCAGGCGGAGGGGTGGTGCGGCTGGACGCGAGCGTGCGGACGGTGGCGCGGCCACCGGTGGGCGTGGGTGCGGGAGCGGCGGCGGGGGGCTCCTACGCGGTGTTGCGCATCCGCGACACGGGGGTTGGCATGACAGCCGAGGTGCGCAAGCGCATATTTGAGCCGTTTTTCACGACGAAGACCGACGGGGCGTCCTTTGGGCTCGGGATGTGCTTTGCGCAGAGCGCGATTCAGAGCATGGGTGGCTGGATCCAGGTCAGCAGCCGGCCCGGCAAGGGGACTTCATTCCGGATCTATCTGCCGGAGGCGCCGGCAGTGGTGCTCCCGGCGGTCAAGGATGCGAATGGCAACGAGGCACCGCTGACGGTTCTGTGCGTGGACGACGATCCGAAGGATTTGGGGATGATGACGCAGGCACTGGAGCGCACGGGGTGCCAGGTGCTGGCGACGGAGAATCCTCAGGGGGCTCTTGCGCTTTTCGCGCGCCATCGCGGGACGATCGGGCTGTCGATCATCGATGCGGTTTTGCACGACGGCGGGACGGCCAAAGTGGTCAAGCGCATCCGGCGTTTGGACCCGAAGGCGTGCCTGCTGATGACGTCGGGATTTTCGCGCGATTACGTTCGAGGGGTGCTGCCCCTGGGGCCTTGGGGATTTCTGCAAAAACCGTTCGATGCCGAGCAGCTCGCCAAAGCGATGCGAGACACGCTTGAGCGCTACGCGGCTTCGCGCCCGGACTGAGAGGACGCCGCGCGGGGGGATCTGCGCCGCACCCATGCCATGCTACACGTTGTACAAGTGACCACGGACCGCGGCTTCACGCCGCTGGTGGAGGCCGGGCTTGAGCTGCTGGGTTCCTCGCCGGTGTACTGGCAGGATGCGGAAACGGGGACGGCGGTTTTCGAGGAGTACCTGGACTCCGCGGAGGCGGCGGCGCAGCGAGCAGCCGAACTGGAGTCCCTCCTGCGGGAGTGGTCCAGCGGCGAGGCGTGGTCGGTGGGGGTGCGGGCCCTGGCCGACGCGGATTGGCGCGATTCCTGGAAGCGCTTTTTCCACGCCGAGCAGGTGTCGCCGAACATCTGGGTGCATCCGCCCTGGGAGCCGGTGACGGCCGAGGCGCGCTGCGTCGTGGAGATCAACCCCGGCCTGAGTTTTGGGACGGGGCGGCATTTCACGACTCGGACGTGCCTGCAACTGATGGATGCGCTGACGCCGCCGGCGTTGGGGCGGGCGCTGCTGGACGCGGGCTGCGGGTCCGGCATCCTGGCGATCGCGGCCGCGAAGCTCGGCTATGCGCCGGTGGATGGCGTGGATTTTGATCCGCAGGCTGTGCAAGCGGCCGGGGAGAATGCGGTGCGCAATGGGGTGGCCGGCCGCGTGCGGATTGTCGAGGGGGATGTGGGCCGGTTTTGGGAGCGGGCCGGTCAATACGATGTGGTGGTGGCGAATCTTCAGGACGAGATCCTGCGGAAACACGCGGCGGTTCTGGTGGGGTGCGCGCGGCCCGGCCGCGACAGCCGGTTGATCGTGTCGGGCATCCTGTGCATCCAGTGGGACGGCGTGCGCGCGGTGTTTGGGGCGTTGGGATGGCACGCGGAGCGGGTGCTGCAGGACTCCGAATGGACGACAGCCTGCCTCGCGCGGGGCGCGGGAGCGAATGGGGGCTGATCACCTCGAAAAGCCCAGCGCGGTGCAGCCGCAACCGAAGAGGATTTGAACAGAAGGCAACAAAGGAAACGAAGGCTTGGGGCGTTGGCCTTGAAACACGGATGGAGGCGGTTCATGGGGAAGCGAACCTGGGTGGCGGCGTGGGTGGTGGCGCTGGCGGTCGCGATACCCGCGGTGGCGACGGATGACCGTGTGATGCAGCCCTATGTTTTGTACACGCCGGAAGTGGCCACGATGGTGAGTCTGGTCGAGTCCGTGGTCAGCCCGGGTTCGAAGGTTCTGTACGACAAGTCCGGCGGCCGATTGCTGGTGCTGGCGATGCCGGAGGATCACGCGCGCGTTCAGGAGATGCTGAAGGACATCAACCAGCCGCTGGCGAACATACGCATCGAGGTTTCGACGGAAGAAGCCGGCCAGGAGCAACTGGATCAAATTGGGGTGAGCGGATCCGGCGAGGTGGTGGTGGATTCGGATGGGGCGCGCGTGGAGGGGCAGGTGACGCCCCGCGCGGATTCGCGGCGCAATCGCCGGCAGAAGGACACGCGGCAATCCGTGTTGTTGCAGAGTGGTGGCGAGGCGGTGCTGCGGGTCGGCGAAGAAGTCCCCTTTGCGGATTGGCTGGTGGGATACGGACACAATCAGGGCTACGCGGTGCAGGCGGTGGAGACGCGCGAAGTGGGCGCGGTGCTGCGCGTCCAGGCCCGCGTCATTGGCAACGGGCCGCTGATCTCACTGAAGCTGACGCCTGAAATCACTGGCATGACGGACGGCCGCCCCGGCACCATCCAGTACACGCGGCTCTCGACGGACGTCACGGTGGAGGATGGCCAGACGTTGTCGCTGGGGGGGCTGACGGAGCATTCCGAGTTTTTCGAGCGGTTCCTCGTTGGCGTGGACCGCGAAGGCCGCCGCCGGACGCTGACGCTGACGGTGACGCCGCACATCGAGCGCCCGACGGCTCCGAATCCATAGGGTGGCGAGAGACTGTGGTAAGAAACCACGGACGGCACGGAGGCCGTCCCTCCATCATCCCCCATAATCGGCTTCTCACGGGTTCTGGAGGGTCGGGTTCCCGCCTAAGCCGGGCCTACGGCGTGCAAGCCGTCCCGACCGCGCATGGCGGCGGGCGGGCGGCTACAGGATGGGCGTCAGCAGGTTGCAGAAATTTTCTGCGATGCGGGCGCCGTGAGAGCGGCGGTTCCATTCTTCGAGGCGCACCTCGGTGCTGGCGGCGATGTCCTCGAGCAGGATTCGTTTAAGGGCGTTGGCGAAGCGTGAGTCGTAGACGGCGAGGTTGGTCTCGTAGTTCAGGCGCAGGCTGCGGACGTCGAGATTGGCGGAACCGACGAGGGCGACTCGGTCGTCCACCAGCATGGCCTTGCCGTGGAGGAAGGGTGGTTGGCGCTCGAAGATGCGGACGCCGGCGATGAGCAGATCCTCGTAGAGTGCGCGGCCGGCGAGGCCGGCGTAGACGTGGTTGTTCTCGTGGGGCACCACGATGCGGACGTCCACGCCGCGCAGGGCGGCGACGCGGAAGGCCCGCAGCAGATCCGCGGGCGGGACAAAGTACGGCGTGACCGCAATGATCTGATGCTGTGCGGCCATGATGACGGCAAAGAACGAATCGGCGAGGGCGTCGAGTTCGGAGGAGGGGCCGCCCTGCAGCAGGCGGACGCGCGCATCGCCGGCCGGTTGGACGGGCGGGAAATGCGCTTCGTGCAGGAGGTGGTCCGGATTCTCGTCTGTCATGAAGTACCAATCCACCAGGAAGGCGTACTGCAATTCCTGAACGATCGGTCCTTCGAGGGTGAAGTGATAGTCGCGGTCCGCGGGGCGGGCTGGGGTGGAGACATTGTTGCTGGCGATGTTCAGGCCCCCCGTGAACGCAATGCGTCCATCGACCACCAGGACCTTGCGGTGATTGCGCAGGTTGATCTGGAACTGGTGGCGCAGCACGCTGACCTGGGTCCAGCCGATGACGCGCATGTTGGGCACGTGGCGGAAGGCGCGCAGCAGGCCGGAGAGGTGGGCGAGCGTGGAGCCCATGCGGTCGTAGAGGACGCGGACGGTGACGCCGGCCTCGGCGCGGCGGCGCAGGGCGTCGAGGATGCGCCGGGCGACCTCGTCGTTGCCGAGGATGAAGGTCTGGAGATGGATGTGGTGCTTGGCGCTTTCGATGGCGGCGAGCATCTGGGGGAAGGCCTCGTCACCGGTGACGAGCGGCACGATGCGGTTCTGGCCCAGCAGGGGGTAGTCGGGGGCGAGGGCGTTCATCATGGTGTTCACTTCGCGCCACTCTTCCTGCTCCGGTTCGGCGGCGACGGCGGCGCGCACGGTGCGCCAGTAGGCGAGGGGCATGGCCTCATGTTCGCGCGCGCGCCGGGCCGTCAGGAATTCCACGTCGGATCGGCGTTTGCGCCAGCCCTTGGTCTGGACGCGGTTGATGCCGAACATGAGGAAGAGCAGGGGGCCGACGATGGGGAACGACCACGAGACGAAGATCCAGAGGATGGCGGATGTGGCTTCGCGCCGCCGGCGCAGGCAGTGGGTGGTGACGAAGGCCACCGTGAGCAGATGCAGAAGCGCGCCGCCCTCCAGAATCCACAAGGGATCCACAGGGACGGTGGCGAGAAATGGACTTGGGCCCACGGGCATTCGCTCCGGCTTTTGGGGGTGGCGGGCGACCAGCGCCGCCGCCCGTCATCTCAGTTCAAAATCCCACAGCAACGGCAGATGATCCGAGTAGGTTACGGTGGGCATCCAGAAACGCTTGGAGCGGATGTGGGGGCTATGCAGGATGAAGTCGAGTTGGCGGGTGGGGGTCCAGCTGGGGAAGGAGGGGCGGCCGGTGGGGTTGGCGCTGGTGAGCCCGGTGGCGGCCATGAACATCTGCATTTCGCGGGGGCCCCAGAAGGCGTTGAAATCGCCGGCGACGACGACGGGTTTGCGGCTGTCCTTGACGAGGCGGTAGAGGTCGTTGAGTTGGTGGTGGCGGATGCGGAAGCGCAGGGCGAGGTGGACGAGGAAGATGGTGACGTGTTCGAGTTCGAGTTCGATGACGAGGCGCTTGGCGCCTTCGGTGAAGTAGTGGAAGCGTTCGTTGGTGATGGTATCGCGGCTGAGGAAGGCGTTGCCCTGTTTGCTGACGACCGGCAGCCACCGGGCCATGCTGGTTTCGGCATACTTCGAGCGGTAGGTGTGGTAGTGGCCGAGGGCCCGGGCAATCTGCTCGGCCTGATTCAGGCGGCGGCTGCGGAAGGACCCGTCGTCGACCTCGATCAAACCCATGACATCGGGGTCGACGGAGCGCACGAAGTCGATGATCGATTGGAGGGTATCGGAGGTGCGCCGCAGGTAGCCGCTCCACGGGAGCAGGAAGTGGCGCCCGCCGGTACCATAGCGCATGTTGTAAACGAGCAGTCTCACGGTGTAGGCATGCGGGTCCACCCGGTCCGGCACGCAGCCCGAGTATAGTGGATTTGGCGCGTGTGCACTACAGGGAGTTCAGCGGGCGGGCGTCCGGCTGGCGGGGGAGGTCCAGGCGGGTCGGGTCGTCGGCGAAGATGACGCGGCGGATGTTTTCGGTGCCGTGGCGGGGGGCTTTGAGGTAGCCGTTGAAGGCGGCCTCGGCGAGCATGCCCTTGGCGAGCCAGTCGCCCAGCCATTCCGAGGTGAAGCGTGGATTTTCCTGCGGGAATCCGGCGCCCATGCGCAAGATCCAGTCGCGGTTGCGTTCTTCGTGTGCGCCGAGAGGCGGTGTCATGAGGATGGGGAGTCCCAAACCGGCATAGAAGACGAGCTCGCTGGGTTTGGTCCAGAGCACATCGGTGGTGCGTAGGCGTTCGTTCAGCTGTTCGAAGTGGGAGCGCTTGTCCAGTGAGACGAGGATATGGATGGAGGTCTCGAGGCAGGCGTGGAGGCCGAGGGCTTCGACGGTGGCGAGGAAGAAATCGCGGACTTCGAGGCGGGTGCCGGCGACGAGGTTGAGGCGGATGCGGCCCTCGCGGAGGGCGGGGGCGAGACCGGCGAGGATGTCGGCGGCGACGGTGCGCTGGGCGCCGGCCCCGCCGACGCAGTAGGTGATGGTGAGGGGACCATCGCTGGACTGGGGCGGGCCGAGTTCACGGGCGAGTGTTTCGCCGAAGCGGGTGTGAAAGGTGCGTTGCGGGTCGAGGCGCGCGAGGCGGCGGGCGAGGTCCTCGCGCAGGGTGGCGACATTTTCGTCGGGCAGGGGGAAACCGGTTTCGAGCACGCGCTCCGGGGGCACGCCATACTGCAGGAGTCGCCGGCGGCCGACATCGCTGGGGCAGAGGTAGACGATCGGGCTGCGGGCGGGATCGCGCGCCACCCAGATGCGGTTGATGTCGACATCGGTGACGATGCAAAAGATGCGCGGGAGACCGGCGCGAGCGGCGGCGAGGGCGGGCACGAAGAAGGTGCTCACGAAGGGGATGTCGCGGGTCCGGGCGTACTCAGCGACGCCGCGCCCGAGGCCGCGCCGCAGGAGCCAGTCGAGGTGGCGCACGTTGTGGGTGGCGCGCGACAAATCGCGCGAGGGGTAGAGTTCGGCGATGCGCTGCAGGCGATCGTAGGCACGCCAGATGCTTTGGCCGACGAGTGGCAACTCTCGCGCCCGCGAGACGCCCTCGTAGAATCGCTGGACGTTTTCCCAATAGGCCTTTTCGCGCGGGCCGACGACCTTGTCGCCGTTGGCGGTAATGATGCGTTCGCAGGCCAGGCCGCGCAGTGGATAGGCGGCGCGCTGGTGGCCGTACCCCATGTCCACGCTGACCAGCCAGATCTGTTTGTCCATCGACATCGCCCCATCATACACGTGGAGACTGGAGAGGCGAGTGGGGAGTGGGGGTGAAGCGCGGAAGGATGCCCGCCCGCGGAGCGGCCGGGACGTCACGATGCCCGCCCGCGGAGCGGCCGGGCCACCCGGTCGGGTCAAACGGCGTGGGTGAACTTGACTGGGGCAATGGGGCGCGGCATGATGGTGGCATCCAAGGGGAGACCTGACTGGGTCTGAGAGGCCGACTGGGCCGGCTACGCTGCCGGCCCGCATCGGCGACCCTTTGAACCTGATCCGGATTATGCCGGCGTAGGGATCGGAACATGAAGATACACGCACCCGCTCGTTCCCCTGATTCTGTTTCCTGTCCGGCTTGTGTCCGGCGTGGGTCAACGGTGGTTGGCGGCTGGTTGCTGACCGTGGCGCTACTGGCGCCCGTGGCGGCGTGGGCCGCCGATACGAATGCGACGGAACGCGGCGCGGTGTACGAGTTGCGCGATTTGACCGTCAGCCCTGAGCCGGGGGCGAGCCGGTTGCCGGATGCGTCCACCACGGCGACGGTGCTGGACGCGACGGCGCTGCAGGATGCGGGCGCGGAGCATCTGCAGCAGGCGCTGGCGCTTGTGCCCAATCTCACGGCGGCGGGCGGCACCTCGCGTCCGCGCTATTATCAAATGCGTGGAATTGGCGAGCGCAGCCAGTTTTCCGGCGAGGGCCCGCCGAATTTTTCGGTGGGGTTTCTGGTGGACGATATGGATTTGAGCGGGCTTGGCATGCACGCGTCGCTGTTTGATGTGGACGAGGTTGAGGTGCTGCGGGGGCCGCAGGCGGCGATCTACGGATCGAAGGCGTTGGCGGGGTTGATTCACGTGCATACGGCGGACCCGAGTCCGGTGCCCGAGGGGCGTGCGCGGGTGACGGTGGGGACGGACGCGCTTGCGGGCTTCGGTGCGGCGGTGGGCGGGCCGGTGGGGAGCTCGCCGTCGGCGCTGACGACGCGTTTCAGCGTGGAGCACATGGAGATGAATGGGTTTCGTGACAATGCGTATCTGGGACGCGATGACACGAATGCGCGCGACGAGTGGACGGTGCGGTCGAAGTGGCGCTGGGAGCCCGACGAGGAGATGCGCTGGGATCTGTTGGGGCTGTGGTCGCGCTACGACAATGGGTACGACGAGTTCATGCCGGACAACAACGGGTTCACGACGTATGCCGACAGGCCGGGGCGCGATCGCCAGGAGACAGTGGGCGGCAGCCTACGCAGTACCTGGATGCAGCCCGAGCCGTTTCGCGTGCTCAGCATCACGACCTACACGGTGACCGACGTGGACTATGGCTATGACGCGGACTGGGGGAACGACGCGTTCTGGGCGGCGCCACCGTATGACTGGGATCCCGCGCGCGAGGGCTATGCTTACGATTTCACGGAGTCGCTCTCGCGGCGTCGCGGCAATGCCAGCCAGGATTTGCGTGTGATCTCGGAGCCGGGCGGTGAAGTGCTGTGGGGATCGTCGGCCTGGCATGTGGGGGCGTATGCGTCGCACTTGAGCGAGGATGACGACTACACGGGCTTCGGCACGCTGGGCAGCGAGTACCGGGCCACGTCGGGGGCGCTGTACGGGGAACTCGGCACGCGGGTGGCCGACGCGACGGTGCTGCGTACGTCCTGGCGCGGAGAGGAGCGCGCGACGGACTACGAGGATGACCAGCAAGTGAATTTCGATGGCGACGACACGATGTGGGGCGGGCGGGTGGCGCTGGAGCACAAGCTGGATCGCGAGGTGCTGGCGTTTGCGGGGGTTTCGCGCGGGTTCAAAGGCGGCGGTGTCAACCAGAACCCCGCGTTGCCGCCGGAGCGGCGCGCGTACGACCCGGAGACGCTTTGGTGCGCGGACACGGGAACGAAGGGACGCTTCTTCGACGGGCGCACGACGGCGGCGCTGACCCTGTTCTACATGTGGCGCGAGGATCTGCAGATTGGCACCTCCGCCCAGGGGGATCCGAGCGATCCCACGGCGTTCGTGTACTTCACGGACAATGCGGCGAGCGGATACAACTACGGGCTCGAAAGCGAGGTCGCGCAGCAGTTGACGTCCTGGTGGCAGGTATTCGGGAACGTGTCGCTACTGGAGAGCGAGTTCCGCAACTACGAATCGGCCGACGGTTCCGGGTCGTTGGATGGCCGCGAGCAGCCCTATGCGCCGGCGTACAGCTACCTGGCCGGGACGCAGGTGCGACTGCCGGTCGGCTGTTTCGCGCGAGCGGAGGTGGAAGGCAAGGACGCTTTCTACCTGGGGGACGGCCACGACCAGCGCTCCGAACCGTACGAGGTGGTCAACGCGCAACTCGGCTACGGCCACGGCGCCTGGACACTCACGCTGTGGGGGCGGAATGTTTTCGACAAGCGCTACATCACGCGCGGCTACTACTTCGGGCTGGAGCCGCCGGCGTTTGCCGACGAGCTCTACGTGACCTATGGCGACCCGGCTCAGTTTGGCGCCACGCTGGACGTGGTGTTCTGAGGCAGGGTGCTGTCGCGCGCGGGAGGCGACGTCCCATGCGGGCGCGGCCGGGGTGGCACCCGGCCCTCCCGGCCTAGCCCGGATGTTGCACGAGCCCTCGTGCAACATCCGCCCGCAGGGCCGAAGCAGAGGCGCTTCGCGCCACGCTTCGGGGCCGCCCCGAACCGACGAAACGTCTGGTTCGGGCTAGCACTTCTTCTGTGCGGTGAAGATGGCCTGGGCGTGTGAATCCCAGGTGGGTTCGGCGGAGGGGATGCCCTCGGGGAAGCCATCGATGCAGAGATAGGTGAGGGGTTCGTCGGTGCTGGTGCAGAAGATCTGGTGCATGGTGTTGCGCGGGACATGCACGACATCCTCGGGCTCGAGATCGAATTCGGCGACGCGGCCATCGGCGTACTGGTACTTGGCCTTGCCCTTGCCGGAGCGCACGTAGTAGAGCTGCTCGTTCTCCACGTGCTTGTGCAGGTGGGTGTACTGGCCGGGCTCGATCACGACCAGGAAGGCTTCCAGGCTCTCCGCTTCTTCACGCGGCAGCAGAATGTCGTTGATGTGCGTGGCAAACTGGTAGCGCTTTCCATCGGTGATTTTCTTTTTCAGCATGGCCCTGCTCCTTGTGCGACCCGATAAACCCAAACCGCAATGATCCCCAAGACCCGCTGTTGCTTCAAGCGGAAAGGTAGAACAGGACCGCATAGAGGATGTAGAGGGCGGCCAGGGTGGCGTGGGTCAGGCTGTCGCTGCGGCGAAAGCGGTGGAGGGCGCGGGCGCCGGTGAGGGTGGAGCCGGCGGCACGGAAGATGAACTCGACGATCAAGGCGGCCAGGGCAGCCGGGGCGAAGGGATGGAGCGCGCGCGCGTCGGCGGCGCGACCGGCGGCCAAGGCGACGAGGGCGCGGGTCATGCCGCAAAGCGGGCAGGGGGTGTGGAAGAGGAGTTGGGAGGAGCAGGCGCGCAGGCCATCCGGCAGAACGGTTGCCAGGGCGAGGCGCGCGAGGACCCACGCCGCGGTGAGCGTCAGCACCGCCAGCAGCGCACGGTTCAGGTCGCGATAGTGGCGGATTTGATCGGGTGGTGTGGGGGGCATGGAGGCGGCGGGTGGCACGTTGGCAATAGACTTGCGTTCGGCGAGGCGCTCGTCAAGAATCCATGCTGGATCGTCCGCCATGTGCGGGAGGCACTGCTATGCAATGGTTTCTGTATACGAGTGGCCGGCAAGAGGGCCCTCTTTCGTGGGAGGTGCTTGTGGAGCGCGCCCGCGACGGTTCCCTTCGACCGACCGATCTGGTTTGGAATGAGTCGATGGGTGACACGTGGGCGGAGGCGCGCACGGTGCCAGGGCTTTTCCTTCCGCCGCCGCTACCGGTAACGGGAGCCGGGGGGCCGCCGGTGCTGGTCGCACGGGCGCAGGCCGTACCCGTCGTTGAAGAGACTGGTCCGATGCGCATTTCGTGCACGGCGCCCGTGTCTCCGGCATGGGATCGCATGAAGGATGTGCTCTTCCGTCCCTTCAATCTGGGGAAATGGTTTGCCTTGGGGTTCTCGGCCTGGCTGGCGACGTTGGGCGACCATGGCGGATCCTTCAACCCGGGAAGTGCGAGGAACGAGTTGGTGGAGCAGGGCGGCGGAGGCGGGACGAACTGGCAAACGATGATCGAGCGTGTGCAGGCCACGATGGAGCAGCACGGCTCTCTGATTCTCGGCATTGCCGCCGTGGCGGTGGTGGCGGCGGTGGTGATCGGGCTGCTGGTCCTGTGGTTGCGCTGCCGCGGCCGTTTCATGTTCCTGGATAACTGCCTCCATGACCGGGCCGACGTGATCTCGCCGTGGGGCGTGTTCAAGCAGCACGCCAACTCGCTATTCTGGTGGTCCCTGGTGTACGGGCTGATTTGCCTGGCGGTGACGGCGATCCTGGTGGTGATCGGGATCTTCTCCATTGTGAAGCCGATCATGGCGGCGCAATCCCCGGCGGGGTTGTGGCCGATCATCGGTGGCAACCTGGCGCTGTGGGTGCTATTCGGGGTTGTGGGCGGCTTCATTGGGCGCTTCCTGGAGGACTTCGTGGTGCCCATCATGTACAACGACGACCTGACGGCGGCGGAAGCGTGGTCGCGGTTTGTGCCGCTCTTCATGGACCACACGGGATCCTTTGTTGTCTATGGACTCTTCTATGTGGTGCTGAATGTGGCGATGGGCTTTGCCGTGCTGGCGCTGATCCTGGTGACCTGTTGCGTGGCGGGTTGCCTGATGATGATCCCGTATGTGGGCACGGTGGTGCTGCTGCCGGCGCTCGTGTTTTTCCGACTCTACAGTGTGGGTTTTCTGGCGCAGTTTGGGCCGCGCTTCCGCATGCGTTCCGACGACGAGCGCGAACAGGCGGGAGACAGCCGGCAAGCGGGTGACGAGCTGAACGATTCGGCGGCGGGGGCGGACGAGGATGCCGGTTCTGCGCCGCTGGCGGCGGGTTGAACAGGCGCGGCCGGGGTGGCACCCGGCCCTCCCGATTGTGGGAGCTCGCCTGTTTGGGAGGGCGCGGTGCCACCCGCGCCGGTCCTCAACAGGCTCTTAGCCCTTGGCGGGCGGAGGGTCGTCGGGGCCGCTCTTGCGTTTGCCGGTGTCGGCGGCGCCGCGCGAGCTGCGGGGGCCACGGCGCGTGGCATCGGGCGTGGAGGCCGGCAGGAAGGGCAGGGCGAAGGCTTCGCGGAAGTCGTACCCCGCCGCGAAATCTGCGCGCGAGTCTTCCTCCGTCTTGCGCAATTTCCCGGAAGCGACGAGGTTGAAGACGATCTCGCCGAAGTCCTCGGTGCGGGTGAGGCCCCAGCTGTGGAGGACGCGCAGGGCCATGGGGCCGAAGTCCTGCACGGCGAACTGGCGCAAGCCCTCGAGCAGTTCGCGCCCGCCGACATGGCGCTCCTTGCCGGCCTTGCCGCCCTTCTGGAGAATTTTGGTGGTAAACTCCAGCGCATCCAGCACGAACAGGTAGGCGTCGGGCTGGTAGCGGGTATCGCGTTCGCAGATGGACATGACCACCTGCATCAAACTGGCATCTCGGATCATCGTTTCAATCCTTGCGTCATGCGCTTGCGCTTGAGGACGCTGCCGTATATTAGAGCAGGGCACGCGCACTACCAGCGCAAAGCGTGGCGAACAAGGGGTAACGGGAGGGCTCGGACCGTGAACAAGCGAATCCAAAGCGGGTGGTTGGTGGTGCTGGTGGCGCTGTGTTGCGGGTTGGCCGATGCGGCGCGGGCGGGCGTGGGGGCGGGGCGTGGGTTGGAGCAGGACCGCAACACGCGCATCGGGGTGGCCGGTGGCGCGCTGCTCAACCTGGAAGGCTTTGTGGAGGAGACCACGCGGCCGCTGTACTACGTCACTGGGAACACGTACAAATTGAATCCGGAGAGTTACGACGAAACCGACTTCAATGCGGACAGTGGGTACTGGCTGGTGGGGTTGGAGTTCGAGCAGACGTGGAAGTACGTGACGTTCAAGACGCAGGTGCTGGCCATGAACCCGCAGACCGATGCGGTGGCGCGCCGGAACTACTACCTGACGGTGGGCGAGATTAATTTCGACGGCGAGGAGTACGATCACCAGAAGATTCCCGCGGGGACGCCCTTCACGGCGGAGCTGGAAGGGATGATGGTGGGGGTGGATCTGCTGGTGACGCCGCTGCACGTGATGTTCACGGAGACGTCGCGCTTCACGCCGTGGATCGGGATTGGCGGCTTCGGCATTCTGGGGAGCTACGAGATCGATGCGGGGCCGGCGACGGGGACGACGGTCTACCAGAATCCGCCCAAGGATTTCGTGGTGGGCGGCACCTCGGAGGGCACGGTCGTGGGCGGGTTGCCGGAGCTGGTGCTGGGGGGTGAGTTGGTGTTTGGCGAAAAGGACTGGCGCCACTTCGGCCTGCAGGGGCAGGTGGGATACTTCACCTACGACGGCACGGATGCCTACTTCAGTTCGCGGGAATCCGAGTACGACAAGAATGCGGAGATTGAGCACTGGCATTTCAAGGCGCGCACTTATTATGACGCGCCGCTGGCGAACGGGACGGTGCTGACGCTGTCGCTGCAGTTTGAACAGATCGACACCGAGGTGGAGATCCGGCAGACGGCGGACACGCCGGAAGAGATCCTGGAGCGGCAGGAGCGCTACGACAAGAACGTGGACTTCAGCGCTTCGATGCTGACGGGTACCCTGGCGTTGGCGTTCTGAGCGGTGCGCGGGCGGGGCTGTTCCCACGTGGCGAAGCGGGTCACCATGGCCGGCAGGTTGTGCAGGTAGACGAGCAGGAGCGCCACGAGCAACCCACGTGCGGCGCGGGGGTGGCGCCGACCGACGCTGTCCACCAGGGCGCCCACGAGCAGGGCCGCGCAGGGGATGGTGTGCACCATGAATCCGGCTTTGACGGTGTCGCCCTTTCCCATGTTGGGATAGCGAACCAGAAACCAGACATACGCGGCGAAGGCGGCGCCGGTCATCAGGACGATCAGGCTGAGGGCGGCGGTGTTTGCGCCGGGTAGGCGTCCACGCACGTGGCGGAGCAGGTGGCGCAGTGCGTGAAGGCCCGCCACCATGGCCAGCAGCGTGGGGAAGAGGCTGACCTGATTGATGCTCCCCAGCAGAGGGGCGATGGAGTCGCGGTTGGTGATGAGCCACTCGGGCGGTGGCTCCTGTTCCAGGAGCGCTGACCAATTCACGCCGCTGAGCCACTGGCCGCTGCGAGCGTCGCGGCCGTACACCAGAAAGTAGCCCCACCAATCGCCCCAGAGGTCGGCGTAGAACATGGGGATCGCCTGGTTGCGGAAGGCGTTGCGGATCGGGTTTTGAAACAGGTCGGGCCCGCCGAGTCCGGTGTAAAAACTGATGGGATGGCTATCGATGCCGACGTCGGCCTTGGGGGGGCGGTTGAAGACGGTGGCGGAGCCGTAGCGCGCGTGGAGGTTGAGATAGAACGGGGCGGCCAGGGCGGACGCCAGCAGCAGGCTGACGGTGAACAGGCCAGCCAGGCGGGGACGGCTTGGCCCGGCATGCCAGACGGCGAATGCGCCCCAGAGGCCCAACGCGAGCAGGCCGGGAAGGCTCCATTGGCGCGTCAGGCCGGCCACGCCCACGATGCCGCCGAGGGCGAGTGCGTCAACGAGGCGGTGATGCCCTTCGACAACGATGCGCAGGGCGGCGTAGATGGACGCGACGGTGAGCAGGGCCACCCACGGCTCGCCGTGCATGATGGCGAATGATTTGTAGTAGGCCGGCACGAGCGCGAGGGCCAGTAGGGTCGCCAGCTTCATGCGCAGCGAATCCGGGCGGAGGATGCCGGCGATCCGCAGCAGCAGCACGGTCAACGCCAGCGACAGGGCCACATGGGAGACTTGGTTCGCCTTCGCCGCCAGCGCGGGATCAAGGCCGCCGTAGCGTATGAGTGCGGCGGGAAACAGATAGGGGAGCGGCGGACAGAAAAACTCCTGCGAGTCATAGGGGCCGACTGTTCGCCCTGCGGCGAGGGTTATCGCGTAATTCAGGTGCTGCTCGGCGTCGTAGCCGATGTCCGCCGGATGCAGGACGGCATTCAAAAGCATGATGCCGTTGATGGCGACGGCGAGCAGGATCAGGGCCGGGTGGCGGCGCCCAGCCACATGGAACGCGCCGGCGTGGCGTGGCGTGGCGGCGGATTCCTGCGAACGCGGAAGCGAGTTCATTGCCGCGGGATCATGCGGCAAAGCGGCTGTTCGATGCAAGGGAATGCCGGATTTTGGCTTTCCAGGGTTGCTGGGGCGGCGGCGACCTGCATAATGCGCCAGATGAGCAATCGCCAGACTTCACTCCGCCGGTTTCCGGGGCCGCGCGCGCGCGCCCGGTGGATGGTGGTGGCGGCCCTGTGCCTGGGCGCGGTTGGTGCGGGCGGCGGCGGATCCGACACGATCGGTGGACTGACCACCGGAGTCACCAACGCGCCGCCGGTGCCCGCCCGCACGCCGACCAATGCCCTGCCTCCGGTGACGATTGGTGAGCCGCCGCTCCCCCCGGTATCGACCAATGTGTCGCCACCGGCAGACACGAACAGGCCCGCGGCTACGCCGCCCAAGGTGCCGATGGGGGCCAGCGGTTCGGCGCTGCTCGACACCTTTGGCGGGGCGCAGAGCGCGAAGTTCAGCATTGTCGGGCGCACGCTGAAGCTGCCCCTGCTGGAAGAAGTGCCGCCGGAGCATGACGTCTGGAACCGGCATGTGGAGCTTGGTATGAACGCCTCCCGCGGCAACAGCGACACGCTGCGCTATGCCTCCGCGCTCGAAACGGTGCGTGAAACCGAGCTGGACCTGATCCGGCTGCGCGCGCATGCGGCGGCCGGTGAGAGCGAGGGGACGAAGGACACCGAGAACATGGGTGCCCACGGGCACTACGAGCGGATGCTGAGCGGGAAGCTCTACGCGCTCGCGAATCTCGAATGGTGGCGGGACACCATCGCGCTGGTGGATTACCGGGTGACCGGCATCGTCTCGCCCGGTTTGCATCTGGTGCGCACGGAGAAGTCGCTGCTGAACGTGGAAGTGGGTGCGGGCTATATCGGAGAAAAGAAGGATGGGGAGGAGGACGGCTATGCGGCCGGGCGCGTGGCCGTCATGTTTGAGCACGTGCTGAACCCGTTTGTGCTGGCGTGGTTCAGCACGGAGTACCTGCCGAAGGTGATGGATCCGGAAATCTATTTCGTCAATGCGGAGGCGGGGATCACCTCCGGCCTTTCGCGCCAGCTGCACCTGAACGTGACGCTTCAGGAGCGCTACGACAGCGCGCCCGTGGATGACAAGGAGCGCAGTGACCTGGTGATGGCGGCCTCGCTGGGGATTGGCTTCTAACGGCCAGGCGTGGTGAAAGACCGGCCGACACGGAGGTCGGCCCTCCAGGGATGATGTGAAAGCTGGGTCTTCCGATGGAACTTCAGAACGTGGCTCGTCCGGCATGCCAGAGTCGTGCCGCGACGCCCAGCAGGAACAGGCCCAGGATGATGACGACCGCGCGCTGTTCGTCGAGCGTCAGTTCCAGCCACGCGCGTCGCGCGGCCTTCAGGGCCGCCGGCAATCCGGGTTTGCGGGAGGGTTCGGTGGAGTTCACGACGCGGCGATATTGATGAGCTTGCCGGGGACCACGATCACCTTGCGGATGGTCTTGCCTTCGAGGTGACGGCGGATGGTGGGCGACTCCATGGCCAAGGCCTCGATGGCCTTGGAGTCCAGGCCGGCGGGGACCGTGAGGTGGTCGCGCACCTTGCCGTTGATCTGGAGGACGATCTCGATTTCTTCGCGGACGAGAGCCTGCGGGTCGACGGTGGGCCAGCCGGCGCGGAAGATGCTGGGCGGATGACCCAGTGCGGCCCAGAGTTCCTCGGCGACGTGCGGCGCAAAGGGGCTCATCAGCAACACGATGGTCTCGACCGCATGCCGGAACACGGCGAGCGCCTGCGGGGTGCTCTGCGGATCCACCGCGAAGGTGGAGAGCTCGTTGGTGAGTTCCATGATCTGGGCGATGGCCGTGTTGAAATGGAAATCGCCTTCGAGATCGCGGGTGATCCGGTCGATGGATTCGTGGGTTTTGCGGTAGAGGGCGCGGTCGGCCGGGGACATGGCGGCCGGGTCCAGCGTCAGCCCGCGGGCCTGTTCCAGGACGGCGTGGTGGTCATAGACGCACTTCCACAGGCGGCGCAGGAAGCGGAAGGCGCCTTCCACGCCGGCGTCATTCCACTCGGCGTCCTTCTCGGGTGGGCCGATGAACAGGGTGTAAAGCCGGAGGGTATCGGCGCCGTACTCTGCGACGAGTTCGTCGGGCGAGACGACGTTGCCCTTCGATTTCGACATCTTGTAGAGCTGGCCGTCTTTTTCGCTGCGTTTGCAGATCATGCCCTGGGTGAAGAGAGCGCCGAAGGGTTCAGGGAAGGAGACATAGTCGGCGTCGTTCAGGACCTTGAGAATGAAGCGCGAGTAGAGCAGGTGCAGGACGGCGTGTTCGATGCCGCCGATGTACTGATCCACGGGCAGCCAGCGGTCGACGTCTTCCTTGCGGAAGGGGGCGTCGGTCAGGCGCGGGTTCACGTAGCGCAGGTAGTACCAGCAGGAGCAAAGCCACTGGGCGAGGGTGTCGGTTTCGCGCCGGGCGGGTTTGCCGCAGGTTGGGCAGGTGGTGGCCACGAAGCCCTCGTGGGCGGCCAGAGGGTTGCCACGCTCGCTCTTGAAATCCACATCATCCGGCAGCAACACGGGCAGATCTTTTTCCGGAACCGGGACGGCGCCGCAGGACTCGCAGTGGATGATGGGGATTGGAGCACCCCAGTAGCGCTGACGGCTGATCAGCCAGTCGCGGATGCGGTAGGTGACGGTGGCCTCGCCGAAACCGCCGAGGGCGGCGTGCTGGATCAGGTCGCGCATGGCCTCGCGGTTGCCGCGGCCGTCAAAGGGGCCCGAGTGAATCATGGCGCCATCGTCCACGAAGGCCTGCGCCATCGAGGCGGGGGCCAGAGGCGCGGCCGGGTCCTGGATCACGACCTTGACGGGCAGGTCGTAGGCACGCGCGAACTCGAAGTCGCGCTGGTCATGGGCGGGTACGGCCATGACGGCGCCCGTGCCGTATTCCATGAGAACGTAGTTCGTCACCCACAGGGGTACGACGTCCCCATTGTAAGGGTTGCGGACGTGGTAGCCGGTAAAGACGCCGACCTTCTTCGTGGCGTCGTCGGCCCGTTCGGCGGCGGACACGAGTTTCTGGCGGGCCACGAAATCGCGCAGGGTGTCGGCGTGGGGCCCTCCCTGCTGCACGAAGGACTCCACCAGCGGGTGTTCAGGGGCCAGCGCCATGAAGGTCACGCCGTAGATGGTGTCGGGCCGTGTGGTGAAGACGGGGCAGGGGGCGCCCGATTCGGCGACCGTAAATTCGACGCGCGCGCCCTCGGAGCGGCCGATCCAGTTGGCCTGCATCGTGCGGACTTTTGCCGGCCACTTGTCCAGCAGCGCCAGATCGTCCAGCAGCTTCTGGGCGTACGCGGTGATGCGGAAGAACCATTGGGTCAGGTCGCGTTTCTGGACGGTGCGACCGCAGCGTTCGCAGGTGCCATCGGCGAGCACTTCCTCGTTGGCGAGGGTGGTGCAGAAGTCGCACCAGTTCACGGGGGCGTTCTTCTGGTAGGCGAGGCCGCGTTCGTGCAACTTCAGGAACACCCACTGGGTCCACTTGTAGTAGTCGGGGTGGCAGGTGGCGATCTCGCGATCCCAGTCGTAGGCGATGCCCCAGGACTCCAACTGCTTCTTCATCTGGCGGATGTTATTTAGCGTCCAAGTCTTGGGGTGGACCCCGCGCTGTTTGGCGGCATTCTCGGCGGGCAGGCCGAAGGCGTCCCAGCCCATGGGCGAGAGCACGCGGAAGCCGCGGATGGTTTTGTAGCGGGTGACGGCATCGCCGATGATGTAATTGCGTCCGTGGCCGACATGCATGGTGCCGGACGGGTAGGGGAACATGGTGAGGCAGTAGTAGGTGGGCCCGCCGGGATTCGCGGTGTCCGCCTTGAACAGCCCCTGCTCGTTCCAGTACTGCTGCCAGCGCCGCTCGATGGCGTTGACGTCGTATCGCTCGTTCATAGGAGAGTGCCTGGCCGGGAGTACTACGGTTCCACGTCTGCGGCATCGACGCGGCGATTGGACTTCCAATAGCCGTCCACGACGCGTCCGTCGATCGCGGTGTAGGTGCCGCGTCCCCACAGTTGGTCGTGGCGCCATTCGCCGGTGTACTGGGCGCCGTCGGCAAAGACGTAGGAGCCGGTGCCGCTGACGAGGCGGTTCGCCTCCCACTGGCCCTCGAGGCGTCCGCCGTTGGAGAAGGAGTAGACGCCACTGCCGGACAATTGGCCATCGTCCCACATGCCGGCGTAGGAGTCGCCATTGGCGAAGGTGTAGATGCCACGCCCGTGCTTGCGGTTTTGCACCCACATGCCGGTATAGCGATCGCCGTTGGGGAGCACGAGTGTGCCGATGCCATGCATACGGTCGTCGAGGCTTTGCCCCTCATAGCGCGAGCCGTCCGGGCCGCGGAGAATGCGCTGGCCGACGTCGTCGGCCGCGACCGGGGGCGGGGGCGTCACGACGGGTGCGGGCGGCGGTGTTACGGCCACGGGTGCGGGTGGGGGTGTTACGGCCACGGGCGCGGACGCGGTGGTGGCCGGCGGTGCCGCCGGGATGTTCTTGTCGAGTTCGCGCAACTCGGCGTGCATGGTGTCGCTCTTGGCCAGGGTTTTGGCGGTGGCGCCGGTGGCGGTTTTCAGGGCCGGATTGGCGCCATAGCGACCGAGCAGTTTCACGACGGGGGTGGCATCCTTCTGCACGGCGCAGTGCAAGGCCGTCACGCCGTCCGTACCGGCGGCGTTCACGTCGGCCCCGCTGGTGATCAGGAGGCGGGTCATGTCCTCCGAGGCGCCGATGGCGGCCCAGTGGAGGGGGGTGTAGCCCTTGTCCGAGCGCGCGTTGGGATCGGCGCCATTCTTCAGCAGGAGTTCGGCCACCTCCAGCGCGTTCTTGTTGGCGGCCCAGTGCAGGGGGGTGGAGCCATTGTCGGTGCGGGCATTGACGTCGACCTTGGCGCGGATGAGCAAGTCGGCGGCCTCGAGCGACTGGCAGGCGGCGGCCCAATGCAGCGGGGTGGAGCCCCCCTTGGCGCGCGCGTTGGCCTGGGCCCCGTTGCGATCGCCCTTCAGTAACTCGCGCAGCCGCGGCATGTCCCCGTTCTTGACGGTGTCGTGAATTTCGGCCGCCGATGCCGTCCAGGCACCCGCCACGAGCAGAATCCCCGCCAGAATCCGCGTTGCGAAATTCTTTATCATGAAGCGGACCTCAACCCTCTTGCCACCCCTGCGCCCTTGGCCACGATGCAGCCGCCCATACTAGATTCCGCAGCCGGTGATTGCAACGCCAAAGCCAGTCCATGGCCCCTACGCCGCGGGCGCAAGGCCGCTATCAGGCAACTTCTTGTTTTCCAGGGAAGATTTTGAACAGAAGGCAGCAAAGGCAAAAATGCCAGATGTCTTGCGGCCGGCCGCAAACCCCTTCGCTTCCTTTGCGGCCTTCTGTTCAAATCCTCTTCGGTAGCGGCTACGCCGCGCTGGGCGACATACGGGGAAGAATCCCCAAGCGTGAACGCGTAAGATTACGTGTAGGATTACGATTATGATTCCGCAGGAAAGTGGGATTCCGCCCCGCCGTCTGATTGATCGAACAAGTCGAGAGAACGATGAACCAGGCATGAGGAGCTGATCTGGGGTGAAGCGGAGGTGGTGTCGCTTCTTGACATGGAGGGGGTCACAGGCTCGAGTCCTGTATCGCCCACCATCCCGACGCGCTTCGCGGTCGGGATGCCGCCGCCACGTAGCGCATGGTCGTTGCCACCGTGGTGTGGCCCATCACTTGCGCCAGCATCGCCTGGTTCAATCCCAAGCCGGCCTGTTTCGTGCCAATGTAATGCCGGAGCGCATAGGGTGAACGCTTCGGCAGCCCCGCGCGGGCACAGGCCCGCTTGAGGCGCTGCCGGAACCCGCCCGCCGACCGCAAGGCCGTCATGCAGATCATCGACGCCATGCTCCAGCGCCAGCAGGGCCAGCCGTAGGCTGTCCGCGCGGCTGGCTTCACCTTACTTCCCCTCCGTCGGCAATCGCCAACCTTTAGCCCTATTGCGCGGATAGGGAATCTCCTTGACGCGCGGCCACTCCGGCAGTACCGATTGAATCGTCGCTCCTTGCCTGCGCACACCGTTGTTTCGCCCACACGGAGGATAGGGCCATGAGAACACCGCTCGCGTCCCACCTTGCGTCGCTATTCATCCTGCCGTTCTTTGCGCTGCTGCCCACCGCCAGCGCCCAGGCGCCTTCGCCTGCCGTTGCGGTGCCGGATGCTTCGATCATGGAACTTTGGGCCGGTATGCACGCCGCCGGCATGATCGACGACGCCCAATTCGAGCACGTCCAGGAGCAGGGGATACTGCCGCCGGACACGACGGTGCAGAACTCGCCGCTGCCCGCCGAGCAGCAAACCGTCTGGATGGGCATGCAGCAGCATGGCCTCGTCACCGCCGATGAACTGGTGCACATGCTTTTCGAAGGTACGACGCCAAACCTGAGCGCAGACGAGGTAAAAGCCTTCGAGGAACTCGCGCCGGTGTACGAGCCGGACAGAAGCAAGCGCTTGACCTACGACGTGCGCCTAAAGCACCAGCGCGTAGAGGCAATTCGCCTGAAACACCAAGCCGCAAAAGAATGGCAGAGTCGGTACGACGCCGCAGTAACGCGAGCCCAAGCCGAGGGATTACCGCTACGCGTAGAGAATGAAGAGGGCCAAGTCGAACTGCTCTTCGCCTATGACCATGATCGGCCCCTATACGCTCTCACCTGCAATCGGAATGCAGCCGCGACGATTTCCACCGACACAGTCAGACCAGGCGGAAGCGGTCCATTTGGCCTTACGGGCACAAACATAACGGCCGCGATGTGGGATGTCGGAGCCGTACGCACGAGCCATCAAGAGTTTGCCGTTGCGCGTGTGGCCATCGGTGACACAGCCACGGAAGCAGAACACTCCACGCGTGTCGCCGGCACGCTCGCGGCCACGGGAATTTCTACCGATGCTCAGGGCATGGCCTACCGCGCCAAAGTTCTCTCCTACGACTTGTACTCCTTGATACCGGAAATGACCGATTGCTTGGTTAGCAATGAGCACGTTCGGATTTCGAATCACTCCTATGTGGTGGCTTGCGGCTGGGACAACGTCAATGCATTCTGGTGGATATACACTTGGTTTCCGCGCTGGTGGGGAGATATTCGGCTCAGTGAGGACGAGGATTATCTGTTCGGTTTCTACAACTACTTGCCGCATGACATGGACGAATTCTGTTACACGGCAACATACCATCTCCCGGTGTATGCAGCTGGTAATGATCGCGACGACCGGCATCTCTTGTCAACGGGGTATCCGTCGCACTATGTCCGTGTGTGGCCGGCTGAGAATTGGGTGAGCACATCCCGGCTTCGACCGAACGATGGAAACCCCGCTGGGTTCGATTGCATCACGCCTCACGGCGTCGCCAAGAATATTCTGACCGTTGGCGCCATCTTGGATGTGCCCGACGGTTACACCAATGGTGCAACCGTCACCCTGGACTGGTACAGTGCCACGGGGCCAACGGACGATGGCCGCATCAAGCCCGATTTGGTCGCCAATGGTCAGTCCCTTTACACCACCAGCGCGTCAAGCGATGCGGGATATGTCGTGGGGAGTGGGACGAGCTATGCATCCCCTTCTGTCGCCGGCTCCCTTGTCCTTCTGCAGGATTTGCATGAGCGCATCTACGGCGCTGACGCCCCCATGCTCGCATCCACGCTGAAAGGTCTGGTCATTCACACCGCGGATGACGTAGGAATGCCCGGCCCCGATTACCAGTTCGGATGGGGCTTGATGAACACGCTTGCTGCGGCTTGGGTGATCACAAACAATGCCATTTGGGACTCACTTCCGCACATCAAGGAAGTCAGCCTCGTCGAGGATGAGTATGTTGAGTTCGGATCTCTGGCCTCAACGAACGAACCGCTGAAAGTGACCATGTGCTGGACAGATCCGGCCGGGCCGATTCAAGACTGGGCACTTGATCCGACCAATCGCATTCTGGTTAACGACCTCGACCTGCGCGTCATCTCGCCCGATGGAACCGAAACCAACGCCCCATGGATTCTGGATCCCCAAAACCCCACGAATGCCGCTACGGCCGGCGACAACTGCCGCGACAACGTCGAGCAGGTTCTGATCCTCACGCCCACGAATGGGTGGTATACTGTGCATGTAGAACACAAGGGTACCCTGAGCAATGGGGTACAGGATGTCACCATCATCGTCACGGGCAATACGCCCACCAACGCGCCGGATTTCTTCATGTCCAGCATCGAACGGATCGATCCCGATACGAATCTATGGGTGCAGTTGCAGTGGCCGGGAGTTGTCGGCGCACTCTATCAAGTCGATACCGTAACCAACCTCATGAACCCAAACGATTGGACGAATCGCAGCGAAGTTGTGAGTGCCAATCTTGAGACCATGGATTGGACCGAACAGGACATCGAACTCGACGAGGTTCGCTTCTATCGACTCCACCGGCTGAAGTAGCCATGAAGAGAAATACCCGAGTGTTCTTCTTTTGGGTTAGTCTGCTGGCGGGCGGTGGGTTGCCCGCGACCGCAATCCATAGCCTGGGCTTGGAGTCGGCACCCGTGATCCATTACGTTTCGACGACCGGCCTTCATGTTGTTCCGTATACGAATTGGGCGGATGCGGCCACTAATATCCAATCCGCCATCGATGCAGCCGGATACGGGGACATGGTCCTCGTTACTGACGGCACTTACATGGTCAACTCCGAGATCACACTGACCAATGGGGTCATGATTGCCGCTGTCAATGGCCCGGATAGCACCATCGTCAACGGGCAACACAGCACACGCTGCTTACGCCTTGATCATCCGGATGCCGTTGTTTGGGGACTAACGCTCGCCAATGGCAGCGCACCGCAACGGTCGTTAGGAGGAGGCGTCGCATGTGATCGCGGGCGAGTCGATTCTTGTGTGATTCGCAATTCGCAAGCGTATTGGGCGGGTGGCGTCGCGTGCGGGACCGGAGGTGCTGTCGTGAATTCGTTGATTGTCAGCAACCAAGCAACGGGGCTCGACTGGGAGCCAGGAACCGCTGGCGGCGTCTATTGCTACGGGGGACGCATCGAGAACTGCGTCGTTCGGGACAATATCGCGCAGGGAGACGGCAGCTTCGGCGGTGGGGTTGTGTGCGCATTTTCAGCTTCGCTAGTTGACAGCTTCGTAACGGGCAATCGTGCGATCTACGCCGCTGGCGCCTTTTGTGGCATTAGCAGCCGTGTTGACAGATGTACGATCAGCCGTAACGCTGCTACGGGTGCAGGCTCCGGCGGCGGCCTGTGGGTCTGGGGCGGTGACGCGCTCACTTCAATTGTCGCTGGCAATACGGCTCGTACGGGCGCGGGCGTTGTTCTTGGACCGATTGAGGCTTTTGGATCCGTAGATCCCAGTGCGATTGCCGCCACAAGTCGGCTTGTTAATTGCACCGTAGTTGACAACACGGCGTTCGCTATGGCGGCCGGCGTGCTCTGCGGGTCCAACTCCGTCGTCCAGAGTTCCATTGTCTGGACCAATGAAGCCCCTCTCTCCGCAAATGTCGCAACTGGGACCGCCGCCACCGTCTTCCTCTTCACTTGCACAGACCCGCTCCTTCCTGGCATCGGCAACATCGACGCTGCACCACAGCTAACCCCGTCCTATCGCCTCAGAAGTTCTTCGCCCTGCATCGACGCCGGAACGTCTTCCGATGCCCCTGCGCTCGACATCGACGGCGAAGCGCGCTGGGATCATCCCACTCACAGCAACGTGGTGTCCAACGCGGATATTGGAGCCGACGAGTTCGTTGATACCGACATCGACAACATGGCCGACTTCTGGGAGTCGCAGGAATTTGGCAGCGTCACAAATCGAGACGGCACTGCCGATACCGATAGTGATCGTCTGAACGATCTTGGCGAGTACAACAACAGCACGACGCCGACCAACCCTGACACGGATGCGGACGCGATGCCTGATGGTTGGGAAGTCACGCACGCGCTCGATCCTCTGGCCGACGATGCCCAGGGTGACGCAGACGCCGATCCCATGCGCAATCTCGGGGAGTACATCGCCGACACCGATCCGCACGACTCGGGTTCGTTTCTCGGGCTGCTTGACGTTCGCCCAGAGGTCGGCGGGATGCGCGTCGACTGGCAGGGCGGCCGCGATGCCTGGCAGCTCCTCGAAATCAGCGCCGATTTGCGCGCCACCAATTGGGCCGCCATCTACGGCTTGCCGCCCCCGACACCCAGCACCAATGCGGTGATCCACTTCGGCACGACGAACCAGGTGCTCTTCTACCGAATCCGTGCCTTCCGTTGACCCATGCCACCGCTGTGCCACCGCTCTTACCCCACGCGCCGGCCTTTATCGCAACTCTAGCTACGCCCTTGTCACGCCGCAGGCGTGGATAACGTAGGCTCCGCGGCCCACTCACGCGCGCCGTTACGCGCCGTCCGGTCACGCTTCGATTTCCTCGCGTGCCCGGAGCGCTCCACGGCCTTTACCCAGCCCGGACGTACGCTCATCGCGGGCGTGTGCTCGGGCCCGGCCACGCTCGACTTACTCGCGTGGCCGGGCCGCACACGCCGCTGCCTGGTCACCCTGCCGACCATCCTCGAACGCGCCAACGCTCACGCCTGCCGGATAGCTACGGGGCTGACACGCCGGCTGCGAAGATGAAGGCCAGCCGGCGCGCCATCCCCTCCGCTCCGGACGCGGTTCGGCAAGCTCACCGCGAGGGTGTGCGCGAGGACGCGCACTTGAACGGTCGCTACGCTCCCTCCTGGCGCGGCGGAGCGGCCCCGGCAATGCTGTTTCCCCCCTCAGTTTCCCCCCTTTGGAAACCCCCTTTCCCGGCTACGCCGCCCCGCGCGCAGCCGCGCCCCGCCGCCCTTGCCCCGCAGAGGTGGTCGCTGCGGACCAGATGGGGCCCACATTCCACGCACGTCTGCATTCCTGGTTTGCGAGTCTCGCCATAGAAGATGCCGAAAACTTAAATGAAATCGCGGTGTTCACGGTTCGCGCGCGCGTGAACGCTTCTTGAAAACGGCCGGCGCATGCGGCATGCTCCGGCATGCCAAAATCACCTGCCGC
>CAZWQJ010000028.1:0-31245 GCA_964635825.1 uncultured Victivallales bacterium
TAGTAAGGAGTTGAGCGTGGCGATGGGACGTGCTGGGGCATGGGAGCAGGCGGTGCAAGGCGTGGCCGCCTGGGTGTCGGACCATGCTGGCACGGTGGTGCGCGACGCACGCCTCCTGTTCTTTGTGCTGGCCATTCTTTTCGTGCTGGCGGCCTGGCGGTCGGCGGCGGGCACGGCCCCGGCGCGCGTCAAGGCGGGGCGCGTGGGCGGAGGGGGGGCGCTGCTGGTGGTGGTGGCGTGCCTGCTGGCGATCGTGCTGTACCAGGCGACCTGGCAACTGACCGGGTTCACGCGGCCTGCGTTCGTCTCGTTCATGCGAAAGCACAGTCACCGCACGCTCAACCCGGCGGAGGCGCAAACCCGTGGCCGCATCCTGGATCGTCACGGGGTGGTGCTGGCGACCGACGACGCGGCCGGGGGCGGGCGACGGCGCTATCCGCTGGGTGAGGCCTGCGCCCACCTCGTGGGGTATCACGATGCGATGTATGGGCAGACAGGACTTGAGTCGGCGGATGACCGCTCGCTCAGTGGCGCCGGCACCGCGGCGCTGAACGACTGGCGCCGCTTCGGTCAGGGGGTACTGGATCATCGGCAGGCCACCGGCAACACCCTCACGCTCACGCTCGACGCGGAACTGCAGAAGCGCGCGATGATCCTGCTGGGCGGGCGGCCGGGAGCGGTGGTTGGCATTCGCCCCGCGGATGGCGCGATTCTGATTCTTGCCAGCAGTCCCTCCTTTGATCCCAACCTGGTGGATCCCGCGCGCCTCAAGCGGCAGGCGAACACGCCCATGTTCAACCGGGCCCTGCAGGGGCTCTACGCGCCCGGGTCGACCTTCAAGATTGTGACGGCGGTTAAAGCGGTCGAGGCGGGCATCACGGGGCGGTTCGATTGTCCGGCCGCCGGCTTCACGCCGCCGGGGCACAAGCGCCCGATCCGGGACCATGAGTACTATGAGGCGCAGCGGCGGAACCGCCCGTGGCGCGGCCATGGCATCATCGACTTGGAGGAGGCCTTTGCGCGTTCGTCGAATGTGTACTTTTCTCGGTTGGGCACGCAACTCGGCGCCGAGGCGATGAATGAGGTGGCCGCCCGCTTCGGCTTCAACCGCCAGATGCCTATCTACGTGGGATCGTCGGGGGAACTGGCGGCGGACGAAAGCAAGTTTCCCTCGCTGTCGGCCTCGGGGCTTGGGGAGGTGGCGCAGATCTCGATTGGGCAGGGCACGCTGGCGGTGACGCCGCTGCAGATGGCGCTGGTGGCGGCGGCGATTGCCAATGACGGCGTGATGATGGCGCCGCGCTGTGCGGTGGTGATGCCGCCGGCGGTGCTGTTGACGGCGACCACGCCCGCGGCGGCGAAGCGGGTGGGGACGTATATGCGCGAGGCGGTCGAGAGCGGGACCGGTCGTGGCGCGGACCAACCCGGGTTGCTTATCGCAGGCAAGACGGGCACGGCCGAAAACCCGACGGGCAAGGACAACTCCTGGTTTGTGTGTTTCGCGCCCTACGGCAAGCCGGCGATCGCCCTGGCCGTTGTGATTGAAGGCGGCGGGTTTGGCTCGCAGGCCGCGTTGCCGGTGGCCGTCGAACTGGTGCGCCAGGGGCAAAAGCGCGGCTGGTCAGCGCCCGATCCGATCCCGCCGCCGCCCGCAAAGGATGGAGCGCGATGAGCGGCATGCCACGCAAACGGGGGGGGCGACGTGCCGCCGCGAACACCGGCGGGCGCTGGCTTCCCCTGACGATGATCGGCGCCATCGTGGCGGCCTACGCGGGTGCGCTGGCCGCAAAGTGGGCCAATGTTCCGGTGGCCCGGGTGGCGGACGTGTTGCCGCTGGCACTCTTCCTGGGAGGCGCGGCCGTGTTGGGCCTGTGCCTGCGCGTGGCCGGCGTACGCGCCGACCGCCGCCTGCTGTACCCGGCGTTGTTCCTGTGCGGCATCGGCATGGTCGTCCAGTTCCGCTTTGACATGTACGCCGCGGCACGCGTTGACGGCGTGGCTCGCTATGCGGCCGCCATCGGCATGGGCGTGTGCGCGGTGGCCGCGCTCGCCTTCCGCGGCGACCCCGGGCGCTCCCTCGCGCGAGGACTGGCTCCGGTTGCCTTCCTCGCCGCCCTGGCGGTGCTGGGCGTCATGATCGCCTTCGGGCAGCGCTTCCGCGGCGGCATCTTTGTGTACGGGGGAATGAACCCCAGCGAAATTATCAAGGTGCTGCTGGTGATGGCGTGGGCGCCCTATCTGGCGGCGCGCCGCAAAGAACTGGGCCGCTCGCTGGCGGGGATCCCCTGTCCGCCGCTGGGCGTGCTGCTGGCGGTGGCCGGGCTTTGGCTGCTGCCGATGCTGGCGCTGGCGTGGCTGCGGGACTTCGGCATGCTCGTGATGTGTGCGGGCGTATTCGGGGTGATGCTGTTTGCCGCCTCGGGCCGCGTGGGCTACCTGGTCGGCGGCGGCGCGCTGGCGGCGGGTGTGACGGTGGCGGGCTACTACGCGACCGCCCACATCGCCACGCGCGTCAACGTATGGCGCAACCCGTTTCTGGATCCGACGGGGGGCGGGTGGCAGACGCTGCAGGCCCTGAGCGCGATGTATACGGGCGGCGCCTGGGGCATCGGCCTGGGAGTGGGATCGCCGCGCCTGATTCCCGTGGCCTCCACCGACTTCGTCTATGCCGTCATCGGCGAGGAACTGGGGTTCCTGGGGTGCGTGCTGGTGGTTTCCGCCTTCGTGGTTCTGCTGCGCGGGGCGTTTGATGCCGCCAGCCGCCAGAAGGATGATGCGTCCCGGTTGCTCGCCATGGGCATTGCCACCATGCTTGCCCTGCAAACCCTGTTGAACCTGGGCGGTGTGACCAAAGCCATCCCGATGACGGGTGTGCCATTGCCGTTTGTCAGTCGCGGGGGCAGCAGCCTCGTCACCAGTTTTCTGGCTTTGGGTCTGCTCCTGGCCGCCTCGGCGGTGAGTGCGGCGACGAAGCGGAAGAAGTGAATGTTGAACGTTTACGAATTCGCGTGAGGAGCCTGTGACATGAAGTGTGAACCCATTTCGGCTGGGAACATCCTGCGGCATTTGCGGGTGCTGACGCAGGACATTGGCGTGCGGTTGGCGGGAGCGGAGGGGGAGCGGCGCGCGGCGGCGTACATCCAGGAGGAAGGGCGCTCCTATGGGGCCCGCGTGTCGTGCGAGCCGTTTCCGGTGCGCGAGCGCGCGGTGCGGGAGGAGCGCCTGGAAGTGCTCGTGGGCGGGCAGTGGCGCGCGTTTCCCTGTTCCCTGTTCAGCAACACCCCGGGCACCGGGGGGAAGCCGGTGGAAGCGCCACTGTGCCTGTTCGAGGCCCCGGCTGAGTACCGGCGCCCCGACCTCTCGCACCTGCGCGGCAAGGCCGTGCTGCATCTCGGCACCCACATTGAGTCGCGCGATCACTACCGGCGCCTGATCGAAGCCGGTCCGGCGTTCCTGCTGTTCGTCGATATCCGCTATCCCGGCGCCACCGCACTCGCCGATGGCATGTTCCCGGCCTACACGCGCGCACTAGGGGCGGTGCCGACGATGAACGTCGCCTACCAGGACGCCTGGTGTTGGGTGGCCGAGGGTGCGACGGACGCGCGCCTGATGGTCGATGGCGGCATGCGCGACAGCGAGTCCGGCAACGTGATCCTCGATCTGCCCGGCGATTCGGACTCCGGCGACCTGATCCTGGTGGGCGGGCACCACGACACGCAGGCGGCCTCGCCCGGCGCCGATGACAACGGGACCGGGGTGGTCGCCGTTCTCGAACTGGCGCGCGTGCTGGCCCCGCAACTGCGGCGCCGCGGCATCCGCCTCATCAGCTTCGGCGCGGAGGAACAACTTTCCGTCGGCAGCGCGGCTTATGTGCGCCGCCATCGCGACGAGATGCAGCGCCGCGCGCGCTTCATGTGGAACTGCGACTCCTTCGGTTCGACCATGGGCTGGACGCAACTGATCTGCAACGGCAGCGCGACCATGACGGATTGGGTGGTGCGCCGGTTCGACGAACGCGGATTGTGGAGCCAGCCCTTGACGGCCATCAGCCCGTACTCCGATCATTTCCCGTTCGTGGTGGCCGGAGTCCCGAGCGTCTTTCTGCACCGAGGCAACTGCACGGCCGGCCGGTTCTTCCATCACCGGCCGGATGACGACCTCACGCGCGTCTCGGCGCCGCGGGTGGCGGAATTGCTGGATGCCTCGGCGGCTCTGCTGCTCGATCTGGCCAACGCACCGACGCTGCCGTTCCCGCCCACGGTGGATCCCTCCTTCAGCGAACCCGTCCGCCGCTATTGGGACGATCTGTTCGGGGGATGGGAAGAGAAGTGAGAAGGATGAAGGGAGAAGGAAGAATTAGGAGGGGCCTTCAACTGGCTCGCTTTTGACATCCACCACGCACTTGATGGAGTTGGCGATGAAGCAGGCGTCGTGGGCGCGGTGGTGCAGGTCCTGGATCTTTTCGGGGGTGACCGTGGTGCCGGTCGCGAACGTCGCGCGCGGGTGGAGTTCGATGTGCGTGACGGCGAACTTGCGGTCGGCATTGCGTTCGAGATGACCCACGGCGTTGTCTTCGTAGGTGGTGACGTTCAACCCCTCGCGCGCGCGCAGGGCGAGGAAGGTCAGCATGTGACAGCTTTGGAGCGACGCGACGAGCATGGCTTCCGGATCCACGCGGCCGGGTCGCCACCCCAGTCGGGGGCCGAGGAGGCCGGCACCTCGGCGCCGGATGCAAAGCGCACGGTATGGTTGCGGCAAAACGTCTTGAGCTCGAACCCCTTGTCGCCCTGCTTCCACGTCAGCGATGCGCGATGTTCAGACATACGGACCTCCCGTTTAGAAGTTCAAAAACCGCGGATGGACGCAGATGGACGCAGATATGGGAGCGGTTGCTGGCAGCGTGTCTCCGGTGATCAGCGTCCATCCGCGTTAATCTGCGGTTTCATTCCGATCCTCAGCCTGCATAGCGGCAGTCATCCTGGACACATTGCATCATCCAGCGCATGCGGCCGACGCCGGTGCCGGCGGAGACGGAACCGGCGGTGGTGACCTGGAGTCCGCCCCCCGCGCCGGCCTTGGCAAAGTCGGAGACGATGCGCGCGCGGATGGCCTCGGGCGAGGCGTTGCGCAGCAGGAACGGCGGCATGTGGCCTTGAATCATGGCCTGCGGCATGCGGTGGCGGATCAGCGCCACATCCACCTCGGGGCCGTAGTTGACGGCGCCGATGCCGAGCGCGCGCTGGTGGTCGAGCAGGTGCGCCATGGCGCTGTCGGAATGCTGGTAGCGGGTGGCGTTGCCGGGGGCCATTACGTCCATCACCCGCGCCAGCACCGGCATGCAGAATTCTTCGTAGAGGGCGGGGCTGAACAGCGCGCAGTTGTCGTCGGTGATCCACCAGCCGGCTGCCCGGTTGCCGCTGAAGGCGCGCAGGACGCGGTTGAGCTCAATCATCTTGGTGGCCAGGATATCACGGAATCGGCGCATGAGGTCCGGTTCGTCGATCAGCCAGTACATCACGGTCTCGATGGTCAGGACGGAGGTCATGACGGTGGCGGGGCCACGGCTGCCGCCGCCGAGGTTGGGCAGCGGTTTGCCGGCGGCGCGGCGCTGTTCCCACTCGGCGCGGTAGGCCTCGGGCAGCGCCCAGGAGGCCATGTTGGTGGCCTCGGCGCGGTCGAGGATGCGGGCAAAGGCGGCGGGGTCGTCGGTGACGTGCTGCAGCCAGGGGGTGCCGCCCTCGGTGTGGGTGAATTCCGAGCCGAAGAGGTTCTCGATGCGGCGTGGGGTGTGCTCCCAGGTGTCCTCATCGAAATAGGCGCGTCCGAGGTGTTCGCGCAGCACGGCATTGGCGTCGCGGTGCAGGCCGTCGCGGTAAGGCTTATCGCGGTAGTAGCGGAGGGTGGAGGGCACCTGCATGAATTCAAGGAGCCAATGATCGTCGGGCGAGAACGACAGCGCGCAGCGGGGTTTGTCTTCGGTGAAGCCGGTGCAGCGTTCGTTCTCGGCCCAGAAGGCGGCGGGGTCGAAGTGGGGGGTCAGGCTCAGAAATTCCGATTCAATGATGGCCATGTGCGATGCACTCCTTTCGATGCGGTGCCGGGTGGCGCCATGACTCGCGACTATGGCACGAGGCGGGCGCGGGAGGCAATCCCGGGATTGGAGGCCGTTTCCGCGTCTTGTTTCCGGCCCCGGCCTGTGCGAGAATGGCCGTTTTGGGAGGGGACCCGATGCATCCGTCTGCGTATACGCGTGCCGATTTTGCGCACAGCCCGTTGATGTTCTACTACGAGGTGACGCGCGCCTGCGACCTGGTGTGCATGCACTGCCGGGCCGAGTCGCAGACCTGTGCGGCGCCGGGGGAGCTGCAGCATGCCGATTCCCTGCGGCTGATCGATCAGCTGGCCACCTTCCCGCGCCCGCCGAATCTGGTGCTCACCGGCGGCGATCCGCTCAAGCGCGCCGACATCTTCGAGCTGATCGCATATGCGGCGGGCAAGGGGCTTTCCGTGGCGCTGACGCCGTCGGCCACCCCGCTGGCCACGGGCGAGTCCTTCCGCCGCGCACGCGACGCGGGCGCCCTGCGCCTCGGCATCAGCCTCGACGGGGCGGATGCGGCCACCCACGATTCCTTCCGCGGTTGGTCCGGCAGCTTTGCGCGCACATTGGAGATGCTGGCGGACGCGCGGACTCTCGGACTCGGGGTGCAGATCAACACCAGCATCACGCGCCGGAATTTTCATCAGATCGATGCGATGGCGGAGCTGCTGGCCCGGGAAGGCATCTTCATGTGGTCGGTGTTCTTCCTGATTCCGGTTGGGCGCGGGGTGGGGCAGGAGCGCATCACGCCGGCGGAGTACGAGGTTGCCTTCGAGAAGCTCTGGGGGCACGCGCGGACGAAGCCGTTCGCGGTGAAGACTACGGAAGCGCCGCACTACCGGCGATACGTGCTGCAGCAGGGCGGCAATCCGCAGGCGGGGAGGGGAGCGGAGAACGTTCAACATCCGCGTTCAGAGCAGATCCTGCATGCTGGAGGGTCGGGCTCCGTCCCGACCGCGGCCGGGGCGGAGCCCGGCCCTCCAGGAGGGGGGCACCCGTTGCAGGGGCGCGGCCATCCCGGCCCGCGCGATCACCATGCGCGCGCGCCGCTGGGCGTGGGCGACGGCAAGGGCATCATGTTCGTCAGCAACGCGGGCGAGATTTATCCGGCTGGGTTTCTGCCCTTGCTCTGCGGGAAATTTCCGACGGACTCGGTGGTGGAAACGTATCAGACGCATCCCACGTTCCTGCGCCTGCGCGATCCGAACCAGCTCAAGGGTAAGTGCGGGGCGTGTGAATATCGGCAGGTGTGCGGAGGCAGCCGCAGCCGGGCCTATGCCGTCACCGGTGACGACATGGCCGCCGAACCGGATTGCACGTACGAGAGCCCCGGTGGGCTACCCCTGGTTGGGGTGTAGACCATGGCCAGCGATCCCAAACGCATCGCCGTCATCGGCGGCGGCATCACCGGACTGGCGGCGGCGCACCGGATCGGTGAACTGCGCCCGGACGCGGTCGTGACGCTCTACGAGGCGGGCGAGCGCCTGGGCGGGGTGCTGGATTCGGTGGAGCGCGATGGCTTCCTTTTTGAGCGCAGCGCCGATGGGTTCATCACGGTGGTTCCCTGGGGGACCGATTTCTGCCGGCGCATCGGGCTGGGGGACGAGCTGATCCGCACGGACGATTCGCGCCGCAAGGCGTTTGTGGTCTGCCGCGGGCGGCTGGAGCCGGTGCCGGAGGGGTTCATCATCATGGCCCCGCGCAAAATCGGTTCGGTACTGACCTCGCGCATTCTGAGCCCCTGGGCCAAGGTGCGGCTGGGGCTGGAGTTCTTTGTGCCGGCACGGCGCGATGGCGCCGACGAGAGCGTGGCGGATTTTGTGACCCGGCGCCTTGGGCGCGAAGTTTATGACCGCCTCGTGCAGCCGCTGATCGGGGGCATCTATACGGCCGACCCGGCGGAGTTGAGCCTGGCCGCCACGATGCCCCAGTTCATCGAGATGGAGAGGAAGCATGGCGGGCTGATACGCGGGGCGCGGCGGCGGCGTGAGGGCGCGCCCGGAGGCGCCTCCGGTCAGCCTGCCGGCGGTGCGCCGGTGGAATCTTCCGGTGGCGCGCGCTACAGCATGTTTGCGGCACCTCGGCGTGGCTTCCGCTCGCTGGTGGACGCGGCGGCGGGGCGGCTGCCGGCTGGTTCGGTCCGCCTGAATGCGCCCGTGCAGCGGCTCGAGCGCGTCGCCGATCGCGGTCCGTGGCGGGTGGTGGCTGGCGACGGCTCGGCCGATGGGTTCGACGCCGTAATTGTGGCCACGCAGGCCTATCAGGCGGCGCCGCTGTTGCGCCCATTCCGGCCGGCGCTGGCGGCGGAACTGGAGGCCATCGCCTACGCCGGGACCGCCGTGGTCTCCGTCTGTTACCGCCGCGACCAGATCCGGCATCCGCTCGACGGATTCGGGTTTGTCAGCCCGTTCATCGAGAACCGGGCGATCATCGCCGGCAGCTTCCTCAGCCAGAAGTATGCCGGGCGGGCGCCCGAGGGCATGGTGCTGATTCGGGTCTTTGTGGGCGGGGCGCGACGGCCTGAGCTGGTGACGGAGCGCGAGGACCGGCTGGTGGCGTTGGTGCACGGGGAACTGGCCGAGTTGCTCGGCATCACCGGGGCGCCCGTCTCGCATCTCATCTCGCGCTGGGAGCGGCGCATGCCTCAATACGCCGTGGGCCACCAGGAGCGTGTCGGCCGCATCGACAAGGAGGTCGCGGCGCTGCCGGGACTGGCGTTGGCGGGAAGCGCCTACCGCGGCGTCGGCGTGCCCTACTGCATTCATAGTGGGGAGCAGGCGGCGGCGAAGGTGATCGGTTAACGGTTATTCGTTAACGGTTATCGGTTATCGGATAACGGTTAACGGTTAACGGTTAACGGTTAACGGCTTGACACCTCCTCGCTTCCCCTTGACACTCCGCGCCCATGAAACTGATCCGATTCGGCGAGCGGGGGGCTGAGAAGCCCGGGGTGTTGGTGGGGGCGGAGCGCAAGGATTGCTCGGCACATTTTGCGGACTGGAACATCGCGTTCTTTCGCGATGGCGGCTTGGCGCGCCTGCGGGAACTTCTGGCGCGTGGGGCGGCATCGCTGCCGACGGTGCCGGAGTCGGTGCGCTGGGGCTCGCCGATCGCACGTCCCGGCAAGGTGGTGTGCATTGGACTCAACTATGGCGACCATGCCGAGGAGTCGGGCGCGCCGATCCCGAAGGAGCCGGTGGTGTTTCTCAAGGCGCCCAACACACTGAATGGGCCCTATGACCAGATCGATATTCCGCGGGGCAGCAGCAAGACGGACTGGGAAGTGGAACTGGGTGTGGTGCTGGCGCGGGATGCGCGCTATCTCGAAAACGAGGCGGCGGCAGCGGCCGTCATCGCCGGCTTCTGCGTGTCCAACGATGTCTCCGAGCGCGAGTTTCAGCATGAGCGCGGCGGGCAGTGGACCAAGGGCAAATCCTGCGACACGTTCCTGCCGCTGGGGCCGTACCTCGCCACGCCGGATGAGCTTCCGAATCTGCAGAATCTGGCCATGACCACGGACGTGAATGGCGAGCGCATGCAGAATGGGACGACGCGCACGATGCTGTTTGGCGTGAACTTCCTGCTGTACCATCTCTCGCAGTTCATGACGCTGGAAGCGGGCGACCTGCTTTCCACGGGCACACCGGCCGGGGTGGGCGCCGGCAAAAAGCCGCCGCGCTTCCTGCGCCACGGGGACGTCGTCGAGGCCGCCATCGACGGCCTGGGCCGCCAGCGGCTTGTTTGCCGCAACGCAAGCTGACCGCTACATTCGCCTCGCGCGCCGCTCGTACGCGTCCTTTGCGAAACTTTCCAATTGGACTTGACGCCCCGTGGCGTCGGTACCATGCTTTTTCGCAGAGCGAGCATAGCAGTTTAGAGGGTCGTCGCTATGCAGGAGGACGCTCATGTTGGCGGTGCGCCCATATGGGGCGTGGTGCCCCATTTATCGATGGTTCCCGGTGCTTGGCTTGTCGGTGGCGGCGGTTCTTGGCCTGGGAGCGGCAGGTTGCTCGCGTGCGAGTCGTCCGGAAGGCGAATTGCCGCGTGTGCCCGTTCGCATTGGCATTCAGGACAATGCCGCGTCGATGCTTGTGGTGGTGGCGTCACAGGCCGGCTACTTCGCTGACGAGGGACTGAACGCCGATATCGCCCCGTACGCCAGCGGCAAGCTGGCGTTGGAATCCATGCTGGCGGGGACGGTGGATTTTGCGACGGCATCGGATTTGCCGATCGTGGCGCACAGTCTGGTGCGGAAGGACTACCGCCTGCTGGCAACCATCGCCACGGCGACGATGCCGGCCTGGTTGCTTGGCCGGCGGGATCGGGGCATCGCCACCCCGGCGGACCTGCGCGGCAAGCGCATTGGGACGCAACCCATGTCTGCCGTGCATTACTTTCTCAGTGTGTTCCTGGTGCACCATCGCATGGAGGCTGCGGCGGTGGAGGTGGTGGGGTTTCCCCCCGAGGCACTGGCGGCGGCGGTGGTGGACGGCCGAGTGGACGCGATTTGCATGCGTGAACCCTATATGGGAGTGGCTCGAACCGCGCTGGGTTCCAATGGTGTCGAGTTTGCGGCGGCCGGCGTGTACGAGCAAACTTTCAATGTGGTGGGTCGGCAGGACTATCTATCGACGCATGTGGATGTGGGAGAGGCCATGGTGCGAGCCCTGGTTCGGGCACAGGCGCTGTGCCGGGATTCGCCGCCGGAGGCACTGGCGCTGGCCGTGCGCGGGTTTGGCGAGGACCGCCGCGGTGAGATCAATGCGGACTGGTCCCGCTACCGCTATCAGGTGAGTCTCCACCAGTCCGTGCTGTTGACACTGGAAGAGCAGGCGCGGTGGTGTCGGCGCCAGTCCGGTGAGCGTGTGGAAATTCCCAACTATCTGACCTTCCTGGATCTGCGGCCGATGACACGGGTGGTTCCGGAGGCGGTCACCATTATTCAGTAACGGCGAGGCACGCATGCAAATTCGCACCCAAGTCATTGTGGGAACGGGGCTGAGCCTGATGTTGGCCCTGCTTTTGGGCGTGGGGCTGTGGGAGGTGGAGCGCCGCACGGCCCGCGAAATTGAGCGGGCGGAGACGGTCTCGGTCACCATTCGTTCCGCGTTCGATCTGACCGTGCTGACGGCCGAGTTTCTGGATAGCCGGCACGTGCGCGCGCAACACCAGTGGTGGGCCAGCGAACGGCGGTTGTCGCGCGCGCTGCGGCGCTTATCCGTCTCAGATCGGGCCGAGCAGGATCTGGTGCTGGGCATGGACGAGGCTCTCAAACGCTGCAGCACCCTGTTTGCCGTGATGGACGGCGGCGGCTGGGAGGGCCCCGATGCGGTCAATGAGGCGTTGGTGCACCAGTCGGCCGGCCAGATTGTGATCGCGCTGCGGCACCTCTCCTCGCTGGCCGAGCAACTCGACCGCCTGCTGCGAACGCGGCTGATGCACCTGCAGCAGCTGTCGCGCCGCGTGGGGATCGGGGCCGGCACCCTGCTCGCGCTGGCGGCCTTGCTGGTGGCGGTTCATACCCGGCGCGGGCTGGTGCGGCCGATGGCGCGCCTGCTGCAGGGTATGCGGGACGCCGGGGAGGGCAATCTGGCGCCACGCGTCGGCACGTACCGGAATGACGAGATTGGCGAGTTGTCGCGGGCCTTCGACCACATGACGATCCGCCTGCAGGCCACCATGGCGTCGCGTGAGGCCCTGCAGCGGGAGGTCGCCGTGCGGCAGCAGGAGGAAGCCGCCCTGACGCGCCACAGCGAGGAACTTGAACGCTCCAACCGCGACCTGGAGGAATTTGCCTATGCGGCCTCCCACGATTTGCAGGAACCGCTGCGCAAGATTGAAGCCTTCGGCAGCCTGCTCGCGGCGCGCTTCGGCGACCGGTTGCCGGAGGAAGGGCGCGACTATCTGAGTCGGATGCAGGGGGCGGCGCGGCGGATGCGGGCGCTGATCGAGGACTTGCTGGCCTTCTCGCGCATCACCACACGGGCGCGGCCGTTCACGGCGGTGGATTTGCGGCACACGGTGGATGAGGTGCTATGCGATCTCGACGCGGTCGTGCGCGACGCGGGTGGACGGGTGACGATCGGCAACCTGCCCCAGGTGCACGCGGAACCGGTCCAGATGCGGCAACTGCTGCAGAACCTGATCGGCAATGCGCTGAAGTTCCGCCGCGAAGGGGTGGCCCCGGTCGTTCAGGTTTACGCCGACACCCCGTCGACCGCGGCGCCCGGCGGCGATGGGCACACCACCTGCCGGCTGGTCATCGAAGACAACGGCATCGGCTTCGACGAAAAGTACCACGATCGCATCTTCGGCCTCTTCCAACGCCTGCATGGCCGCAGCGAGTACACCGGCACCGGCATCGGGCTCGCGCTGTGCCGCAAGATCGTGGACCGCCACCGCGGCACGATCGTGGCCCACAGCAAGCCCGGCCAGGGGACGCGGTTCGAGGTCACGCTTCCGCTGGCGTCAAGCGGCGACGAAAGCCAGAAGGAGGCGGCATGAGCGCGGAGCGGACGCTGGGCCTGCTGATGGCGGAGGACGATGTCGAGGACCAGATGCTGCTGCGCGAGGCCTTGCGCGTCGCCCAGGTGGCCCATCGCCTGGACGTGGTGGCGGACGGGGAGGGCCTGCTCGAGTATCTGCAGCACTGCCATCAACACCGGCGTGCCGGCGTTCCAGACTTGATTTTGCTGGATCTGAATATGCCGAAGGTGGACGGGCGCGAAGCGCTGTCGGCCATCAAGTCGCACCCCGAATGGCGTCGCATTCCGGTGGTGGTGCTGACCACGTCGGGGACGGAAGAAGACATTGCGCGATCCTACGATCTGGGGGTGAACTCGTACATCCGCAAGCCCGCGACGTTTGCCGAGTTGGTCGAGATCGTGAGCACCCTGGGCCAATACTGGAGTGGGGTGGTCGAACTGCCGCGAACCGAGAGGGCGCCATGAGCGCCGAGTCCATCCGCGTCTTGCTCGTCGAGGATGACGACGACGATGTGTTTCTGGCGCGCACCCTGTTGCAGGAGGTGTTTGGTGCGGAATGCGCGGTGTCGCATGTCGCCAGCGCCGAGGCGGCGGTGAAGCAGGTTCGCCTGTGCCCGCTCGATCTGATTCTGCTGGATCTCACGCTGCCGGACTCGCGGGGGTGGGAGACGGTATGGCGTGTGCATGAGGCGGCCCCGGATGTGGCCCTCGTGGTGCTGACCGGCCGGACCGACGACTCGCGCGGCGTCGAGGCCATCCGCCAGGGCGCCCAGGATTACCTGATCAAGGGGCATGTCGATGCCGCCTCGATGGAGCGTTCGGTGCGCTATGCCATCGAGCGCAAGCGGACGGAGCGTGAACTGAAGCGGTACCAGGAGCAACTGCAGGATCTGGTGGACGAAGCGACGCGCGACCTGTTGAACGCCAACGAGCAGCTGCAGCGCGAAGTGCGGGAACGCAAGGCAGCGGAGCTGCAGCTGCGCGAGGCCCTGACGCGGCTGGAGGAGCACAGCGAGGCGAAGACGCGCTTTGTGTCGAACGTGTCGCACGAGTTGAAGACGCCGCTGGCGTCGCTCTCGCATGCGGTGGAGAACTTGAAGGCCGGTGTGGTGGGGACGGTGCCGGAGCGCGTGCGGCTCTACCTGGATATGATGGAAGAGGACTGCCGGCGATTGCGCACCACGGTCAATGACATCCTGGACCTGTCGCGACTGGAGGCCAACCGCCTGGTGCTGAGCCGGGTCAAGTTGAACATCGCGCGCTTTGTGGAGCAGGCGGCGAACTCGTTGCGGATCCAGGCGGAAGAGAAGGGGCAGACGCTGCTGGTGCAGGTGGAGCGGCAGCCGATGTTTACGTTGTGCGATCCGCCGAAGATGGAGCGCGTGGTGTTGAATGTCGTGGCCAATGCCATCAAGTTCACGCAAGCCGGCGGGCGCATCGTGATCTCGGTGCAGGCCGACGGCCGCGACGATGGAGGGGTGCCCACGGTCTGTGTCGATTGCGTGGACAACGGCGTGGGCATTCCGCCGGAGCACCTGCCGCACATTGCGCAGCGCTTCTACCGCGTGGGTGAGCATGTGGCCGGCACGGGGCTGGGGCTGTCGCTCTCGAAGGACATCGTCGAACTGCACGGCGGCACGATGCAGATCGACAGTCCGCCGCCGGGGCAGGCGCGTGGGACGCAGGTGCGGGTGCGCATGCGCTGCGAGCCGCCGCCGACGGTGCTGACCGTGGATGATCACGAGGCGGTGCGGGCCGTGCTGCGCGCCCAACTGAGCGCTGCGGGCTATGAAGTCCTGGAGGCCCCGACCGGTGAACATGCGCTGGAACTGCTGCTGGCGACGCTGCGCCCGGACTTGCTGATCGTGGATATGTACCTGCCTGGCATCCAGGGGCTCGACCTGATCGCGCGTATCAAGACGGTCGCGGAGTTGCGGTACCTGCCGATCGTCGTCATCACGGGCCGCGAACTGGATGCGGTCAGCGGCAGCCGGCTGCGGGAGTTTGGCGTGCCGGCGCTGGCGAAGCCATGGAAATGGAACGAACTGATTGAGCAACTGGAAGATGTGACCTTGGCGAAGCACTACTTGAAGTTCTGAGCGGAGAGGGAAGGAGGCGGGTTCTATGACAGCGGAGCATCCGAACGTCCTGTTGGTTGACGATGACAAGCATCTGTTGCAGACCTTGGGCGACTACCTCGCGTTTGAGGGGTTTCACGTGGTGCAGGCGTCGAGTGGGGAGAACGCCCTGCGTGAGCTGCGCAAGCAGGAACCGGACATCATCGTGCTCGACATCGGAATGCCGGGCATGGGCGGCGTGGGCTTTTTCAAGGAGATCGAGGGGCCGGATGGGAAGCCGCGCTACCCCGTGTTGTTCCTCACGGCGCGCGCGGCGATGCGCGACTTCTTTGATGGCATGAATGCGGATGGTTTTCTGACGAAGCCCTGCTCCGGGGCGGAACTGGCCCGGACCATTCACGAGGTCTTGGAGCGGCGGGTGGCGGCGAAGGTGCCGGGGCCGGTGGGGCGCACGCTGGCGCGGGTCCTGTTGGTGGAAAACGCGGATGACGAGGCCGAGCGCATCCGTTCGGTGTTCACGGGCGCCGGCTACACGGTGGACATCGCGAAGCGTAGTCTCGACATCTTTCGCATGGCGGCCAACCTGCACCCCGATGTGCTGCTGATGAAGGAGATGATGCCGGAGATGCGCGGCAGCGCGCTGGCCGCCATGGCGAAAGGGCACCCGGCCACGGAAAAGATCCCCAGCGTGCTTTTCGATCCCTCGCACTACCTGGAAGGGCGCACGCGCAAGGGCGACAAGTTGCCGAGCCATGCCGACGTCGTCATTCTCAATGACAATCCCGATGCGCTGCTGGAAGCCGTTCGGGGGTTGCTGGGCGGTTGAGCCACAAAAAACAAAGAGAGCGGGCGCCGGCGCCCGCTCTCTTCGCGTGTTCCGAATGGCGTGACTGGCTACTTCATGGCGGCCACGCAGCGCGTGGTCACGGCATCCCAGTTCACGACATTCCACCAGGACGCGATGTAGTCCGGGCGGCGGTTCTGGTACTTCAGGTAGTACGCGTGCTCCCACACGTCCAGGCCGAGAATCGGCGTGGCGCCGTCCGAGAGGGGCGAGTCCTGATTGGCGCTGCTGGTGACTTCGAGCTTTTTGTCCTTCACCACGAGCCAGGCCCAGCCGCTGCCGAAGCGCGTGGCCGCGGCGTTACCGAAGGTGGTCTTGAAGGTGTCGAAGTTGCCGAAGGTGGCGTTGATGGCCGCGGCCAGGTCACCCGTTGGGGCGCCGCCCTTGCCCGGGCCCATGATCTCCCAGAACAAGGCGTGATTGACGAAGCCGCCCCCGTGGTTGCGGACCGCCGCGCGAATCTTCTCCGGCACGGTGGCTAGCCCCGCCACGATCGACTCGGCGCTCTTCGACTCCAGGTCGGTGCCCGCGATCGCTTCGTTGAACTTGGTCAGGTACGTGTTGTGATGCTTCGTGTGATGGATCTCCATCGTGAGCTTGTCAATATGCGGCTCGAGCGCATCGTACGCGTACGGTAGTTTCGGCAGGGTGAATGCCATTGTTGTTCCTCCATCTCGTCGTGTTCGTTTTGGTGTTGCTTAAACTAAGCTGGAAAATGTCCTATTTGTGCCCGGCTGTCAAGGACAGCCCGCATGTTGTATGATCGCTCCGGCGCTGGTGCAACAGGCGGGCCGCGCATATTCGGAATGGCAGCCGTTGCTTTTCAGCGGGCATTGCGGCACTATTCAGCTCGTGTTCGTTGTTGTGGAGAGGTGCGAGGCATGGATTTCAAGATGTTCACGACGGGTTGGCCTGTGGGGCGGTTCCTGGCGCTGTTGATGGTTCCGCTGGTGTTGGCAGCGGGCTGTGGGCACACGCCCGGCGCGTCGATGACGGCGGACGGGGCGGGCCCGGTGGCGTTGCCTGCAGGGGTGGCGTCCCCTCGCGACGGCATCGTGAAGGGTCTGGTGGTGGCCTTGATGCTGGATGTCGGAGGTGACAGCGGTCCGTTGCGCGGGTTCGTGCTGCAGAGCCCGACGGCGCTGGCCGATGGCGATCCGGCCACGTCGGACGGACTTTTCGTGGCGATGGGCACGAACCGAGCGCTGCCCTCGGTCAACGGCCCGGTGATCCCGCACGTGGGGGATGACCTGGTGCTGCGCGGGAACCCCGTGGTCTTGCAGGGGAATCCGGCCCTGGCGGACGCGGAGGTTGTGCGTGTCAAGCGGCGTGGGGTGGACCTGGATCGCGAGGTGCCGGCGTTCGATGCGAACCCACCCTCGGACGAGGTGGAGGCCGCGGCGTATTGGGCGGCCCGGCACGGCATGCGCTGCCGGGTGCCCGCCGGTGCGGTTGTCCAGGGCTCGCACTACGGCGACTACGGCAAGCCGCTTTCCACCATCATGGTCATCCGTCCCGATCACCCGCTGCAGGCCCGGGAAAACGTCTACGCCCGGCGCGTGTTCCGCGATGCGCACCCGCTTGATGACCAGCCTGAGCGTCTATTTGACAATGGCAACGGGTTCCTGATTGCGCTGGGCGACGGGGCGTGGAAGGCCGCGCTGGATGAGCCCGCCGCGATGTTGCCGCTGGTGCGCACCTTCGACCAGCTCAAGGAGCCGGTGGTGGGGGTGGTTCTGAAGGCCGGCGACCGCTACCGGGTGCACGCGCCCGCGCCGATCGCGTTTCTGCCGGGGCTGCGACCCGACCTGAACGTGCCCGCCATCAAGCACACGCGCGCCCAGCTGCGTGTGGCCACCTTCAATATCGAAAATCTCTACGACCATCGCGACGACCCGTTCGATCCGGAGGACGACGTCGAGCGCGATTTCAACGGGTCGGTGCGGGAGCCGCGCCGGCTGCAGAATTACGTGCCGGCCAGCGCCGAGGAATACGCCCGCAAGCTGCGCTGTCTGGCGGCGCAGATCGTGCAGGATCTGGAGTCCCCCGATGTGCTCATGGTGCAGGAGGTGGAGGACCAGGATATCGGGACCATTCACGAAGGCCGGCTGGAGGTGGGGCCGGTGAACAACCGCGATGGGCGTCTGGATGCACTGCAGGAACTGGCGGTGGAGATTGTGAGCCTGGGTGGGCCCCTCTATACGCCGGTGGCGGATCGTGCGGCGGCGGACTCCCGCGGCATCGTGTGCGCATTCCTATTTCGTGATGACCGGCTGCGTCTCTCGGCGGTCGCGGACGATCATCCGGTGATGAGCGGGGTGCCGCAGATGGCGCTGCCGGCGGATCCCACCGTGCTCGCCTATGCGTTTGGTGCCAGCAACCCGCGCGCGTTGAATGCATCGCTGGGGGATGGCCGCCTCGCGAACCCGCGCGCGGTGCAGGTCGCCTGCTTCCAGCGCGTGCCCGGTTCCGATCTCGCCTTTCCGGCGGGTAAGCATCTCTATCTCGTGAACAACCATTTCAAGAGTCGTCCTCAGGGGTATGTCGTGGAGCGTCGCGAACAGGCCCGCTCGGTGGGCGCCATCGCGGCCGCGCTGATGAAGGCCGACCCCGAGGCCGGCGTCATCGTCGGCGGCGACCTCAACACGTTTCCGCGCCCCGATGAACCCCTGCCAGACCAGCCCGGAGACCAGCTCGGCGCGCTCTACGAGGCTGGCCTCATCAACCTGCATGACTGGCAGCTTCAAAATAACCCGGCCGGCGCCTACACCTATGTCTTCAGCGGCCAGGCCCAGACCATCGATCACCTTTTCATCTCCCGCACCCTGGCCCCCGCGCTGATCGACGTGCACGCCCTGCACATCAACGCCGACTATAGCCCCGACCCGCGCGCGCCCACCCGCCACGCCAGCGATCACGATCCTGTGCTGGCCGTGTTCGAGGAGATGGACGCCCCTCTGGTACAGGAATAGAGCGAGGTTGCATGCGGCCCTTGATCTTCATTACGAACGATGACGGCATCGAGTCCCCGGGACTGCGTGCAGCGGCGGCGGCGGTGATGCCGCTGGGCGATCTTTTGGTGGTGGCGCCCCGGCGGCAGCAGTCGTCCACCGGTCGCGGCCTGGGCGGAGGCAAGGACGAGAAGCTCGTGGCCGTGCCCTTCGAGGTGGCGGGGGTGGCGGTGCGGGCGTACTGCTGCGACGCCACGCCGGCCCAGACGGTGCTGCACGCGCTGCATGTGCTGGGCTCCGCGCGTCGGCCGGATCTCGTGGTTTCCGGCATCAACTACGGCGAGAATCTCGGCACGAACATCACCCTGTCGGGGACGGTGGGCGCGGCCCTCGAAGGTGCCTGCGCCGGCATTCGCGCGCTGGCCACGGCACTGGAGACGGACACCGCCTTCCACCACCAGTACGGCGACGTGGACTGGACCGGCGCGCAGCATTTTGTGCGCTATTTTGCGGAGCGCCTGTTGGCTGGCCCCATGCCGCCGGATGTCGATGTCCTGAATGTGGTCATCCCGGAAAGTGCGACGTCGGCGACCCCCTGGCGCGTCACGCGCCAATCGCGCCACCCGTATTTTTCGGCGCAGTGGCCGGCCAACGGTTTGGACACGCGCCTGGGCGACGCGCGCATCGGCGTGTTTATCGATCCGGCCGTCCTGGAGCCGGACTCCGATATTGCCGCGGTGCTGCGCGAGCGCATCGTCTCGGTCACGCCCCTCAGCCTGGATTGCACCTCGCGCACGGACCTGGGCGCGCTGCAGCGCGGGCTTGCGCCGTAGGCCGATGGCCCTCAGCTCGGACCGGCCGGGTCCGAATCCGGCCCCAGCAGTTCGCGCTCGAGTTTCTCGTAGCGCGTGATCGCCTGCCGCACGTACGCGCGCTTCTGGATGTAACTGCCCGGGAAAAAGCTGCCCTTGAAACCGGCCACGATCAGGTTGCGGAACTGGTGGCGGGTGATCGGGAGATTCTCCACGGCCAACTGCAGCTCGCGTGTGACGGTGGTGTTGGAGACCAGTCGGTTGTCCGTGCAGATCGAGATCGACAGGCTGTGCGCGATCATGCGGCCCAGCGGATGATTGGCCACGGTGCCGATGGCGGGTGTGGTCTGAAGGTTGCTGGTCAGGCATACCTCCAGCGTGATCCGCTGGCTGGCGATATACTCGGCCAGTTGCTCCACATAGTGTTCCGGGCTCTCGATGGACTTGTCCTGGATCATCGAGGCGCCAAACAGCCAGGTGCCATGGCCGATGCGGTTGGTGTGGCAGGACGTGATGGCCTGGAAGATCGACTCGGGTCCGTAGGCTTCGCCGGCGTGGACCGTCTTCTTCAGGAAGTGGTGATGCGCATACTGAAAGGCATCGTAGTGCGAGGCGGCCGGGTATCCGGCTTCTTCTCCGGCGAGGTCGAACCCCACGACGGGCAGCCCCTCCTGGTCTCGCAGTTCCACCGCTTCGCGCACCATTTCCAGCGACGCGATGGAGAACACTTCCTTGCGCGGTGCGCGCGGCAGCACGTGGATCAGTTGCGAGTAGTATGGCCCGAAGTGCTCATTGAACGAGCGCATCGCGCAGGCGATCACGCCATAGGCGAAGGGCAGGTCGTCGCCCCCGGTGGCTTCGACGTGCCGGCTGTGCTCCTGCTTGGCGCGCTCCAGGCCGCGGCACACCGCGCGCAGAACCGCCTTGGCATCGAGAGCCTCATTGATATGCAACTGCGGTGCAAATCGCACTTCAATGTAGCGTACGCCCTCGGCAAGATTGTCCACGGCCAGTTCGTACGCGACGCGTTCCAGATTTTCCGCGGTCTGCAGCACGGCGCAGGTGTACTGGAACCCCCGCAGGTACTCCCGCAAGCTCGCGTACTGAGGCTTGAATACCGTTTCCTGCAGGCCCTGCTCGTCCCATGAGGGCAGCACCACGCCCGAGGCGCGCGCCAGCTCAATCAGTGTGGGCAACCGTAGCGAGCCGTCCAGATGCAGATGCAGATCGGTCTTCGGGATGCGCTGGATGAAGTCGCGAGTGATCGTGCTCATGACGCGCCAGTTTACAGAGGCGCCCCGGCGAAGACAAGCGCGACCGGAACGCGGATCCGTTCCGCATGGCCTTCGCAAGCGGCGTCTTCATGGATTCCTAACCTTGACGGGCGGCGCATGGAGCCGCCATCATCCGCCACGTTGACGGGGCGCCCGGAGGCGGGAGTTTCGGCGCGCGGAGGGTACTGCTGTGGCAGTGGGTGTGTGGTTTGAGGGTGTGACCAAGCGCTTTGAGTCCCTGCGGGCGGTGGACGGCATCTCGCTGACCATCGAGCCGGGCGAGTTGTTTTTTCTGCTCGGGCCGAGCGGTTGCGGCAAGACGACGCTGTTGCGTTGCCTGGCCGGGTTCTACGTGCCGGAGGAGGGGACGATCCGCATCGGCGAGCGCGACGTCACCCGTCTGCCACCCCACGAGCGCGACACCGGCATGGTCTTTCAGAGCTACGCCCTGTGGCCGCACCTGACAGTTTCGGAGAACGTGGCCTTCGGTCTCGAGATGCGCCACCTGCCGCGGGCCGAGGTCCAGCGCCGCGTGGCCGAGGCGATCGCGCTGGTGCGGATGGAGGATCGCGCGCGCCACAAACCGAATCAGCTTTCCGGTGGTCAGCAGCAGCGTGTGGCGCTGGCCCGGGCGCTCGTCATCCGCCCGCAGTGCCTGCTGCTGGACGAGCCGCTATCGAATCTGGATGCGCGGCTGCGCCTGGAGATGCGCAGCGAAATCCGGCGCATCTGCAAGGAGGCGGGGCTCACCGCGATCTACGTGACGCATGACCAGAAGGAGGCGTTGTCGATTGCGGACCGGCTGGCGGTTCTGAACGCAGGGCGCATCGAGCAACTGGGCCGGCCGCGCGAGGTGTACCGGCGCCCCGTCAACCGCTTCGTGGCCACCTTTATCGGGGAAACCAATCTGATTGACGGCACTGTGGACGCGGTGGCGACCGGTCGGGTGCGGGTGCGCACGGCGGTGGGCTTGCTGGAAAGCGCGGCGCCACCGGCCGGTACGCTGCGCGCGGGGGAAGCCGTGGCGCTGTCGATCCGGCCGGAAGTGCTTCGGGTTGACGCGCCGCCGGCTGGCGCGCCGAATGTGTTGCGCTGCGTGGTTCACGACACGATCTACCTCGGAGAAGTGGCCCAGCACCAGGTGCGCCTGGCGACGGCGGACGGCGGCGCGCCGATGGAGCTGAAGGCATTCGATCTCAATCCGCGCATTGTGGCACGGGATCAAGCGGAAGAGGCGGTCCTCTGGGTGGAGCCCGAGGACGTGGTGGTGCTGCGCTGAGGACCCGCATGTGGGATGCAGTCTGGCCGCACAAACGTGGCGGCCCCGGCGATCCGGGAAGGGCGAAGTCGATGGCCCATCGCTGGGGAAGGGAATAACCGAATGACATCAGCCACGGACGCCGAACCGAGTCGCTATGTGGTGCACCATCCGGAGGGCTTTCGCAAGCGTCGCGGGTTGAACTGGGTTGCGCTAGGCCTGCTGTACGCGTCGTACTACATGTGCCGCTATAACTTCCGCTTTGCGACTCCGGGCATGGCGGCCGAATATGGTTTCACGACGACGCAGATCAGCGACATGCTGGCGATCTGGTCGCTCGCCTACGGCACCGGCCAGTTGGTGAACGGGCTCCTGAGCGATCGCATCGGCGGCAAGCGATCCATGCTGATCGGCGCCGCCGGCACCATCCTGCTGAACCTGTTCTTCGGGTTCTCTTCCGTCGTGGGAACCTTTGCCACCTTCTCGCTGATCTGGCTGATCAACGGCTACATGCAGTCCTTTGGTGCGCCGGGCATGGTCAAGATCAACGCGGCGTGGTTTCACCGGACGGAGCGCGGCACGTTTGCCGGCATCTTTGGTTTCATGATTCAGCTGGGCCAGGTGGCCATCAGCAAGCTGGCGCCGGTGATCCTGGCGGGCTTCATGCTCGGTACGCTCGTCGTGGCCCCGGGTGAATGGCGGTGGCTCTTCCGCATTCCCCCGCTGTTCACGGCCGCTTGCGCCATCTTCATGGCCTTTACGGTCAAACAGACGCCGGACGATGCCGGCTATCCCGGCGTGATCGAGGACGAGTTGGATAACTCCGCGGGAGTGACGGTGCCGTTGCGTGAATCGTTCCGCGCGATCTTCACCCATCCGCTGGTGTGGTTCTACGCCCTGGCCTATGCCTGCACCGGCGCGGTGCGCCAGAGCTCGGACCAGATCGCCATCCTCTATTTCCAGGACGCGTTGGGTTTTGATATGCGGACCCAAATCCCGCGCGCCGCGATGTGGACGCTTGCGCTGATGCCGATGGTGGCGGTGCTGGGCTCGTTTCTCTCCGGCTGGGTATCGGATAAATTCTTCCGCGGCTACCGATCGCCAGTGGCGATGACCCTCTACTTTCTAGAGGCGGTTGTGATCGGCAGCGCGGCGCTGGTGCTGTTGGGCGGGCATGTCGGCCCGACGCGCGGCGGCATCTTCCTGGGGTGCCTGTTCCTGGTGCTGATTTCCTTCACGGCCAACTCCACGCACTCCATCGTCGGGGCGGCGGCGCCGATGGATATTGGCGGCAAGAAGATGGCCGGCTTCGCCACCGGCGTCATCGATTCGTTCCAGTACTATGGCGGCGCGCTCTCGCTGGCCATCACCGGGCGCGTGCTGGACGCGACCAAAGCCGAGTATGGCTACACCTTCTGGTATGTGATCATGTCCATCTTCGGCGTGATGGGCGGAATCGCCATGCTGATGGTCAGCCGCAAGCAGAAGCCTCTCGCATTGATACGGGCGGGCGCATGCTGAAAAACCTGATCATCGTTTGCGTCGTGGTGGTCGTCGTCGCCCTGCCGTTTCTGTTCCGGCGCGACGAGGGGCGCGCGCCCGCGTCCGCGGATGCGCTGCGGCTGGTGGTGGTGACGCCGCACAACGAGGCCATCCGCTTTGAGCTCGGCCACGCGTTTTCGCGCTGGCATGAGGCGAACTACGGGCGCCCGGTGGTGGTGGATTGGCGCGTGATCGGCGGCACCACGGAGATCATGCGCTATCTCGAAGCGGAGACGGTGGCCTCGGTGCGCGGATGGTGGCAGGGGCAGGGACGGGACTGGCCCCTTGGCGGTGGCGAAACCATGGTGGACGGCCGCTTTGACCCCAACACGGCGCCGGAGTCGGTGCAGGACGATGCCCGCGCGCGCGCGAACTGGGAAGCGCGGCGCGCCATCTATCTTGCCTACCGGGCGACCGACGACCCCGCCGCCTTCTCGTGCCAGATCGACCTGTTCTTTGGCGGTGGCGCCTACGACCACGGCAAGGCCGCGGCGGAAGGGCTGACCGTGCCGCCTTGGGCACCCGGCGCGCAACCGGAGGACACGCTCTTCCAGGAAGATGGGCGTGAGCTGGCCCCGCTGCAACTCAGCGGTGAAGTCTGGCGGACGGACACCTTCTTTGCCACCGCGTTGAGCACGTTCGGCCTGTGCTACAATCCGGACCGCCTGCGTGAACTCGGGATCGCGTCGCCCCCGCACTGCTGGCGCGACCTGACGGATCCCCGCTACCGCGGCCAGGTGGGATTGGCCGACCCCACCAAGAGCGGCAGCATCGCGAAGGCCTTCGAGATGATCATTCACGCGGAGTGCCTGAGCGCCGTGAAGGCCGCGGGATTCACGCTGACCGAGGTGGACCGGTTCGAAGGAGCCATCCGCCAGGCCCGACTGGCGCCGGGCGAGATGCCGGAGGGCGTGCCGGTGGCCTATCAGGCGGCGGTTGCGGCCGGCTGGTTGGAGGGCCTTCGGCTCGTGCAGCGCATCAGCGCGAACGCGCGCTATTTCACGGACAGCGCCACCAAGGTCCCCATCGATGTCAGCGTGGGCGATGCGGCGGCCGGACTTGCGATCGACTTCTACGGGCGCTTCCAGGCGGAACACAGCCGCGCACCCGATGGCTCCGAGCGCATGATTTATGTGACGCCGTCGGCCGGGTCGAGCGTGAGCGCCGACCCCATCAGCCTGATACGGGGGGCCGAACATCGCGAACTGGCCGTGCGCTTCATGACGTTCATGCTGCGGGAGGCCGGACAGCGCCTTTGGTGCTATGCCCCCGGAACGCCCGGAGGCCCCGAGAAATTCTCCCTGCGGCGACTGCCGGCGCGGCGTGACTTCTATCCCGCGGAGGCCCCGGATGCCGCTTCGCGCTATGAGCACCACCGGCCGTACCTGGTGGATGCACTGGGGGATCCCGAGGTGAATCCTTACGTGCTGGCGGGGCAGTTCGTGTATCAGCCGCGCTGGACCGGACAGCACTTCAATATCCAGCGCGACCTCATTCGCGCCATGTGCATGGATGCCGGCGATGAACTGCGCCGGGCGTGGGGCGCCATCATCGCCGCCGGGGGTCCGGAGCAACAGCCGGAGGCGATGGCGCTGCTGGAACGCCTGCCGACCGTGCCGGATCCCGTGACCTGGGCCACGGCCCTGCACATCACGCGCGAACACGACCGCCTCGATTACATGCGCGAGTGGACCCTCTTCTTCCGGAAGAGCTACGCCGAGGCCGAAGCGACCGCACGGAACCCGGAACGCAGAACTCCGAACGCAGAACTCAGAACCCTTCGTTGACCCCATGATGCGACGCTCCACCGCCTGGTTGATTTTTGGCATCGCGGCGACGCTGCTGTCGGTGTTGTTCCTGTGGCCACTGACACGGGTGATCAGCGGCGGCTTCTACCAGGATGGCCATTTCACGCTGCGCTATCTGATCGGCGTGTTCCGCAATCCGATCTACGCCGAGGGACTGCGCAACAGCCTCGCGCTGGGGCTTGGCACCACAGTCGTGTCCGTGCTGATCGCGCTGCCGCTGGCCTGGCTGGCCAACCGCTACGAGTTTCCGGGCAAGGGGATCCTGACGGGGCTGCTGCTGGTGCCGATGATTCTGCCGCCGTTTGTGGGCGCCATCGGGCTGCAGCAGATCCTCGGCCAGTATGGCGTGCTGAATGCCGCCCTCGAGCTGGGGCCGATCGACTGGTTGGGGCGCGGGCGCTACGCCGGGGTCGTCCTGCTCCAGGCCCTCTCGCTCTACCCGATCCTGTACCTGAACGCGTCAGCGGCCCTGGCCAACGTCGACCCGGCGATGGAGGAGGCGGCCGAAAATCTGGGCTGCTCCGGCTTCCGCAAATTCCGCCGCATCACGTTGCCGCTGATCATGCCCGGGCTTTTTGCCGGCGGCACGATCGTCTTTATCTGGAGCTTCACGGAGTTGGGGACGCCGCTGATCATGAACTACATGAAGTGCGCGCCCGTGCAGGTCTACGATGCACTCAAGGAGATCGGCTCGGATCCGTTCCCCTACGCGCTGGTCTTCGTGATGCTCGTGTGCAGCGTCTCGCTGTACGCGGCGACGAAGCTGATCTTCGGCCGCCAGGCCTATGCGATGCAAAGCAAGGCGGCGGTGGTGTTCAACGTGCGGCGGGTGCGGGGGCTGCAGGCGCTGCCGGTGATGCTGCCGTTCCTGGTGGTGATCGGCATCGCGCTGATGCCGCACGTCGGTGTGGTGCTGACCAGCCTGAGCGCGCCAGGCAGTTGGTACCGCACGGTGCTGCCTGAAGTCTGGACCGGCAACAACTATGCCGAAGCCCTCGGCCATGCCATGACGCTCGGCAGCATCCGCAACAGCCTCCTGTTCTCGTCGCTCGCGGTGGTGTTCAACACGGTCCTTGGCATCGCCATGGCCTTCGTGATCGTGCGCTCCACGCTGCCCGTGCGCGGGTTGCTTGACGCGCTGGCGATGGTGCCGCTGGCCGTGCCCGGGCTGGTGATGGCCTTTGGCTACCTGTCGCTCAGTTCCTATTTCAGCAACCTGCCGTGGGTCAAGAACAGCGAGGCGTGGCAGCACCTGCTCGACGTGCGCACGAACCCGACCCTGTTCCTCGTCATTGCCTACGCGGTGCGCCGCCTGCCGTACATGGTGCGCGCCGCGGTGGCGGGCCTGCAGCAGACATCGGTCACGCTGGAAGAGGCCGCCGCGAATCTGGGCGCGCACCCCATCACCGTCGCCCGGCGCATCACGCTGCCATTGATCATGGCCAACCTCATTGCCGGCGCGCTGCTGGCCTTTGCCTTCAGCATGCTCGAGGTGTCGGACAGCATCATGCTCGCGCAGCGCATGGACTACTATCCCATCACGAAGACGATCTACGAATTGTTCCAGCTGATCGGCACCGGCAAGTACGTCGCCGCCGCGCTCGGGGTCTGGGCCATGGTCTTCCTCGCCGTCACCATCCTGGCCAGCAGCCTGCTGCTCGGCAAGAAGCTCGGCGCCATCTTCCGGGTGTGATCGGCTTGTGACCGCTTCGGCCGCCTGTTAGCCTTCCTGTTGATCCCGTGGCGGCGGCGCGCCGCCCGGCGTCCATTATGCAATCGGGCCTCAAACGGATGTGGGTGTGGGCGGGGGTGTTGCTGGCGGCGCTGGCGCCGGCGGCGCGCGGCGCTTCGGCCGGCGCCTGGAAGACCTACGAGAACTGCACCCTCGTCACGGCGGAGTACTACGACGGCGACAGCTTTCACGCGCGCCATGGCCGGCGGCAGGAAATCTTCCGGCTGTACTTTGTGGATGCACCCGAAACCGATACGTCGCTGGACGAGCGCATCGACGAGCAGGCGGAGTATTGGGATCTGCCGCGATCGCGCGTCATGGCGATCGGAGAGCAAGCCAAAGTGTTCGCCGCCGAGTTTTTGAAGCGCGGATTCACGGTGGAAACGCGGCGTGCGGATGCCCGTGGCAACAGCGATCAGCCTCGCTACTTCGCCTTTGTCCGCGCCGGCGAGGATGACATGGGCCTGGCACTCGTCGGCGCGGGCCTCGCCCGTCTCTATGGACTGACGACCGATCTTCCGGATGGGACCCCGGCGGAAAAATATCGCGCCCAGTTACGGTCCGCCGAGCGGCGCGCGCAGCGCGAGAAGCGCGGCGCCTGGGCCGGCCCACGCGGGCGCGACAAGGCCGCGGCCAACGAGATTCGGGAACAGGATCTTGTGCTGGCACACACCATTCCCATATACTCGCTGAAGGACACCGGGCGCGTCGGCGTCTTGAAAGCCGGCACCGCCGTCCACGTGCTGGGTGCCGAGACGTCACAACGCGTGCGGATTCGATTCCGCAACGGCGATCGCCTCTTCGAAGCCGCCTGCAAACGATCGGACCTGGGACTGTCACCATGAAACCATACCGCGCGCCCACGCTGGAACTACCCCCTTGGCTGCTGGACCTTGTGCCCGATGCCGGCGTCCACATCGCCGCTCTCGACGGGCGCATGGAGTTTGTCGTGCGCCTTTCGCGGCTGAACGTGGAGCAGGGCACCGGGGGGCCCTTTGCGGCGGCGGTGTTCGAGCGAGACTCGGGGCGGTTGGTGGCCCCCGGCGTGAATCTGGTGGTCCCGTCCAACTGTTCGGTGGCGCATGCGGAGATGGTGGCCATCATGCTGGCCCAGCAGGTCGTCGGGTCCTTCGACCTCGGCGCCGTCGGTCTGCCCGCTTTTGAACTGGTGACGTCGGCCGAGCCCTGCGCGATGTGCCTGGGGGCTATCCCCTGGTCGGGCGTGCGGCGCGTGGTCTGTGGCGCTCGCAAGGAAGACGCCGAACGTTACGGGTTTGATGAGGGCGACCGCCCTGCGCGCTGGCAGGCCAGCCTGGCACGGCGCCGGATCGAGGTCATCCAGGACATCCGCCGCGAGGAAGCCGCCGACGTCCTCAGTCACTACCAGCAGATCGGCGGCATTCCCTACAACGGTCGCCGCGGCGACTGAGAGCCCGCGCCGCTCGGCACTTGACCCGCGCGGGGCGAAGGGGCAGCATGCCGCACGGCGCGAGGGACGCCAGCATCGGCGATGCGCAACGGGTGCCGCTTCGGCCGGTCGAATCCATCTATGGAACTGATCGCCATCGTGGCTGTTGCAACGGCTGTGCTGCTGGCCATTAACGTCGGGGGCAACAACTCCGCCACCGAGATGGGCCCCGCCTTCGGCTCCGGCATGCGCACGAAGGGCGAGGCGGTCATCCTCATCGCCATCTTCTCGGTGTTCGGCGCCGTGATGGCGGGCGGGCATGTGGTGAACACCATTGCCAGCGGGTTGATACCGGCAGAGGTGCTGCAGCAGCATCTCGGGGCCGTCGTCATCATCCTGCTCGCGGCCACGGCCATGATCGGGGTCGCAAACGGGCTGCGCATTCCGGTGGCGACCAGCCATGCCATGGTCGGGGCTGTCGTGGGAATGGGGCTCTTTCACGGAACCGTGCACTGGGCCAACCTCGGCCGCATCGTGATCTGGTGGCTGGCCACGCCGCTGCTGTCGCTGGTGCTCTCGTACCTCCTGGGGCGCTACGTCTATGACCACCTGAACCGGTTTGTGAACGCACGCACGACGGCGCACACCTCGCACCGGATGTATCGCCTGTTTGTGACGGTGTCGGGCTGCTTCATGGCTTTTTCCGCCGGCTCCAACAGCCTGGCGAAAGCGGTGGGACCGGTGGTGGGGGCTGGCATCCTCACAACTGAGCAGGCCGGACTCATCGGCGGGCTCAGCATGGCCATCGGCGCGCTGGTGGTGGGGCACCGCTTGCTGCACACGGTGGGCAAGGGAATCACGCCACTCGACCCGCTCAAGGCCACCCTTGTGGAAATCGTCTGCGGCACGCTGCTGCTGACGGCCTCGATCGCCGGCGTGCCGGTTTCGCTGGCTGAAATCATCACCTGCTCGGTGATCGGATTTGGCGCGGCACACTCAGGTATTTTGCTGACCACGCAGAACCGCCATGTGCGGCTGATGTACAGCCTGTGGCCGGTTTGCCCGCTGATCACGTGCGCCCTGAGCTACGGCATGGCCACGCTGGTGGCACTCTTGGCTGGTCGCTGAGGGCGGGGCACGCCAAGGCGCGCCCGCCTCAGAGCCCCTCACCAGGGCCAGATCGGCTCGCCCACGTCCAGGCGGAAGAACTGCAGGGGCACTCCATTCACGGGGTTCGTGAAGATGTTCGACGGCGGCGTCGCGGCGATGCCGTTGGAGAGCACCGTGAAGGACTGCGCAAGGTTCGTCGCGCCGTGCACGGTGTAGACCCGCCCCGTGACGCTTTCCCACTCCAACAGGACCCCGCGCACATTGAGCAGTTGCTGCGTGCCCACGATGCCGCCGAGGTCGTTGGTAATTACGATCTGGCTGACCAGACCGGTGGTCGTAAGCGCATCGATGCCGAAGACGGATCCGTCATCCATCGGGTCGCTGCCGGCCCAGAACTCGTCCAGATTCGAGTAGTCGTCGTGGTCGTTGTCGGCCCCGGGGGCGGCATTGGTGGCGCCGCCGAAGTGCAACTGCTCCCACCAATCCGGCAGGGCATCCGCGTCCTGATCGTACGGGTAGGGGAAGTTGTAGCGCCCGGGTGTGAGCACGGCGCCCGCCGGCAGGTTGGCGCTGGCGGGGGTGGTCACGTACGTTCGGCCCAATCCATCGGTGGCGTTTGTGCTGAGGTCGCCGCAGTACCAGGCGCTCGCATCCCCCGGCACCCGGTTGGTTTGCAGGCGGGTGGCGGCATCGGGCGTGCCTGAGCTTTGGGCCAGAGCGGCGGGACTGTAGACGCGGTCGCCGACTCCGCCGTCCAACCAACCCACGCTGTCGAGAAGTTCCGCCCACGGCGTGCTGTCCATGACCCCGTCGTTATTCGTGTCCAGGTCGTAACCCGCCACGGCGGCCGGCAGCGCGTCGCGCACCAGCAGGATGGTCACCGACTGGTTGCGGATGCCATTGCCGCCCATGCCCGCGGGATCGGCGAAGCCCGTGTGGGGCGACACGTCGTTCGACCAGCCCGCCCCATGCGGCAGCAGGTTGAACTTGTCGCCGGTGAGCAGAAGGCCGTTCGCGCCGAAGGCGGCTCCGGTCCACTCCCAACGCGCATCGATCAGACCCGCGCTGGCATCGTTGCCGTTGACGACCAGCACATCGAGGTTGGTTGCAGGCGCCGTGCCGGACACGCGCAGCGCTTCCACAAACTCCAGCCCGTTGAGCGTTTCATCGCCGACCGGGTTGGCGAGCAGTTCGTTCAGCAGGATGGCCCCTTCCCGGGCGATCGCCACACTGTCCGACGCCACCACGCCGACGTGGTTGGTCCCGCGTATGGTGACCGTATTGATGCCCAGTGCCAGCGGCACCGAGGCCACGTTCCAAGCGAGCCCGGCAGCCGCCGTCCCCGTGACCCCGTTCAGCGCGTTGCTCCAGGTCAGGATCCCGCCCACGACGCCGTTCGCCGTGCCGGCGAGCGCCCGATTGACCGTGCCGTTGGTGACGACAATCGCGCCCGCCGGATCCGTGATGTCCAGCGTCGGCGCGGCGATCTTGTAGACGCTGACGCTCGCGCTCGATAGCCGTCCAAGCACGTTGCTGCCCGTGACGGTGATCGTGTTCGTACCCAGAGCGAGGACGATGTTGGTGTTCCACGTCGCTGTCCGCGGGAAGGCGCCCATCGCGCCGTTCAGCGCGTTGGTCCAGCGCAGCAACCCCATGACCTCGCCGCTGGCCGTTCCGCCGACCGCAATGGCGGCCACAAGGTGTGCGACGGCCAGCCCGTTGGTCGGGTTGGTAACCGTCACCACCGGTGCCGCCACCTTGTAGATGCTGACGGAGGCGGAGGTCGTGCGGCCGACGATGTTGCTGGCGGAGACGGTGATGGCGTTGGTGCCCAGCCCCATGACGA
>CAZWQJ010000029.1:0-30901 GCA_964635825.1 uncultured Victivallales bacterium
CAATCGCACCGACGAGCCTTTTCTTTTCTGGCCGCTCCGTCTACCCTGCCCGGCGTGAACACGCTGTCCATCGAGATGAGCACCCGCAAGGCCACCATCGCCTTGCTCACCGGCCACGCCCCCATCCCCCTTGCCTCCCTCGACTGGGATCAGCGCGACCAACCGCACCAACACCTCTTCGTCCTCCTCCCCTCCTTCCTCCGTAAGGCCGCCATTGATCCCGCCCGCCTCGACCAATACATCATCGGCGTCGGCCCCGGCTCCTTCGCCGGTATCCGCGTCGCCCTCGCCGCCGCCAATGGCCTCGCCCTCCCCGGCACCAAGCCCGTCCACGGCCTCCCCAGCGCCGCCGCCCTCGCGCGCGCCTTCGCCTCGCCCAACGCCCCGCGCACCATCGCCATCGTCGGCGACGCCCGCCGCGCCCGCTTCTGGATCGCCCGCTACCGCTGGGACGGAGCCCTCCTCCACCCCGACCTCGCCCCCACGCTCATCCCCCTCGACGCCCTGCGCGCCCACATCCCGGCCGGGGCCCTCGTCGCCTCGCCCGACTACGACCGCATCGCCGCGCCACTCACCGCCGCCACCACCGATCACGCTGATCTCCTCGCCCACAACGCTCAACCCACCGCCGATACCCTCGGCGCCCTCGCCCTCGAATGGACCCAAGCCGCCATCCCCCTCGCCCCTCCCCAGCCCCTCTACCTCCACCCCGCCGTCTAACCCCATGACGCGCCCGAAGGCGATCGGACCCATCAACAAATTTCCCTTCATTGGCTTATCCCTGTTGCTCCTCGCGCTCAGCCTGGGCGCCACTGTTTTTCGAACCCCCATCCTCCGCGCGGTCGTGGCCACGCTTCAAACCATCAAAGGCAAACGCACGGTGGCCGACCGCGTCCACGAGTTTGGCCCGCCCGTTCGCGCTCGACTAGCCCACGACTTCGCCCGCATCGGCTTGTCGTATCCCCCCACGCGGATCACCCTCGTCGGGTTGAAGGCCGAGAAGCGACTGGAAGTATGGGTCCGCGGCGAGCGCCCGCCATGGCACCTGCTGCGCACCTATCCCATCCTGGCCGCCAGCGGCCAACTCGGGCCCAAACTGCGCGAGGGCGACAACCAGGTCCCCGAAGGCCTCTACGCCATCGAATCGCTCAACCCCAACAGCCTCTACCACCTCGCTCTTCGCGTCGGGTACCCCAATGCCTTCGACCGCATGATGGGCGAACGCGATGGGCGTAAGAACCTGGGCGGCGACATCATGATCCACGGCAATGCGTGCTCCGTCGGGTGCCTCGCCATGGGCGACCCCGCCTCCGAAGAGTTGTTCGTCCTCGCCGCCGAAACCGGCATCGCACACATCTCCGTCATCCTGGCCCCCGTGGATTTACGCACCATCGAACTCCCCACCAACATGCCCGCAGTCCCAGTATGGACCCCGGAGCTCTACGCGGAGTTGCGACGCGCCCTGCTGGCCCTCACCGAAGGTGGCTGAGAGCCCATGACCGCAAAAGGTGGCCCGGCCGCTCCGCGGGCGGGCACCCCCGCACACACAGAACATTGTCCCACGCACCGGAAATTGGTAACAACGGGCTGACCACATACCCAACGCGCCGCCCGCTCCTGCCGCCGGTGCACGCAAGGGCTCGCAACGTCGCGGCTGGAACTCGGCGCAAGAGACGACCATGGAATTGACCGATCTGGGGTTCGACGACTGGGTGGCGCAGCAGGCCGCCCCCCTCCTGCAGCCGGGGCATCGCCTGGCCCGCGTCACCGCTGTCGACCGCGGCGCCTTCCTCATTCGCACCGCCGAAGCCGAGACCGCCGCCGAACTCGCCGGCAAGTTCCGCTTCGCGGCCAAGACCACCCTCGATATGCCCTGCGTGGGCGACTGGGTCTGCGTGCAGAGTCACGCGTCGGGCGGGCCCGCCATGATTCAGTCCCTCGTCCCCAGAAAAACGATCCTGCGCCGCAAGACCCCCGGCGAGACCGTCGATTACCAGATCATCGCCGCCAATCTCGACGTCGCCTTCATCGTCCAGGCCTGTGGCCAGGACTTCAATCTGGCGCGCCTGGACCGATATCTCGTGATGGCGAACGAGGGCGCCATCGAGCCGTGGATCGTCCTCACCAAAACCGACCTGATCGAGCCCGATGCGCTCGCCACCCTCATCGAGCAAATTGAGAACACGCGCCTCTCCACCCACGTCCTTGCCCTCAGCAACACCACCGGCGCTGGCCTGGATGCGTTCCGCCAACTCCTGGTGCCCGGCCGCACCTACTGCCTGATGGGCTCCTCCGGGGTCGGCAAGACCACCCTCATCAACCGCCTGATCGGATCCGATGCCTTTGATACCAACGCCGTCAGCGCTACCGGCGAGGGCGTCCACACCACCTCCCGCCGCCAGTTGGTTATTCTGGACCAGGGCGCCATGTTGATCGACACGCCCGGCATGCGCGAGTTGGGACTCCTGGGCACAAACGATGGGCTCGAAGACACGTTCTCGGAGATCCTCACGTACGCCGACCATTGCCGCTTCACCGATTGCACCCACACCGAAGAACCCGGGTGCGCCGTCCGGCAGGCGGTGAAAAATGGCGACCTGAGCGAGGACCGGCGCCTGAGCTACCTCAAGCTGAAGAAGGAAAGCAAGTTTCACCAACTCTCCTACGCCGAGAAGCGCAAGAAGGATCGCTCCTTCGGCCGCTATATCAAGTCCGTCAAGAAGAGCATCAAGCCGTGAGGGCCCCATCCCCGCGGCCCGATCGCGATCAGTAGAGGATCGATGAACCGTCACATGCTGCGGACGATGGGGGCCGTCATCATGGCATGGTCACTCGCGCTGGACGTGCGGGGCGCCGACGCCCCCATGGAATTCTTCGTGGCACCCGACGGCGCCGACACCAACGCCGGAACCGCAGCCGCACCCTTTGCCACCCTGACGCGCGCGCGCGATGCGGCGCGGCAAGCGGGCACGCAGGCCGCCCGGCGCATCGTGGTGCGCGGGGGTCGCTACTATGACGTGTCGCTGGATCTGGATCCGCGCGACTCCGGCCTGGCGATCGTGGCCGCTCCCAACGAAAAGCCCCTGCTCCACGGCGGCCGTCGCGTCACCGGATGGGAAAAGGATGGCGATCGATTCTATGCCGCCCAACTTCCGGGCGTGGCCGAGCGAACCTGGGACTTCCGGCTGTTGGTGGTGAACGACCAACTCCGCCCCCGCGCCCGCTTGCCCCAGTCCGGCACCTTCACCCACCGCAGCCGCTTCGACGCCCCCTGGCACACCACCGTCGGCGGCGGCTTCCGCGGGGAAGACAAACCCGAACTGAAGCTGCAGTTGCAGTACGAACCGGGCGACCTCGGGCCCTGGCTGGACATCCACAACGCCGAACTCACCATCTATCACCAGTGGGATGATTCCATCGTCGGACTCCAGTCACACGATCCCGAATCACACATGCTCGGGTTTGCCAATCCGGCCGGCTACCCGCCCGGGGCCTTTGGCGTCAAAACCTATGTCGTCTGGAATGTCCGCGAAGGCATGCAGGAACCCGGACAATGGTACCTGGACCGCACCCGCGGCATGGTCGTCTACTGGCCCCTGCCGGGCGAGGACCTGAGCACGCTGGATGTCATCGCCCCCACCACGGAATCCGTCATTCGCATTCGGGGCCGCCAGGACGAACCGGTGACCGGTATCACCCTCGAGCGGCTGGGCATCTCCTGCACAACCGCACCCTGTGTATCCGGCGGCTTTGGGGCGGGGGTCTTTGCCGGTGCGGTGGAGGCCGAGTTCATCCGTGACCTCCGCTTGCTTCACCTGCGCATCGCCAACACCGGCGGTCAGGGAATCCGAATGGAGGAGACCGCGGACAGCGTTGTCGAGGGCTGTGAGGTCACCAATGCGGGCGCCGGCGGCATCCGCCTGACCATCGGCACCGGCAATCGCATAGACTCCAACCGCATCGCCGGCGTGGGCCGCACCTATGCCAGCGCCATCGGACTCGTCGTGGGCGGCGGCGGCCAGACCATGCCGGGGCTCAAGCGCTGTCGGGACAACGTCGTCTCCCGCAATGAAGTCTGCGACACGCCCTATGTCGGCATCTGCTTCAGCGGCTGGCGGAATCGCTACGAGCGCAACCTCGTGCACCACGTCATGAACGAACTCCGCGATGGCGCCGCCTTCTACGGCGCCGGCCAGGACATCGTAATCCGCGGCAACATCGTGCGCGACATCCCGCCAGGCACGCGCGCCCATGCCTACTACATCGACGAATTGGGCGCCAACTGCCTGGTGGAAGATAACCTCGCCGTGCGCTGCGAATGGCCCATCCACATGCACATGGCTTCGACCAACATCGTCCGCCACAACCTGTTCATCGCCACCGACGCCAGCAAGCTCACCTTCCCGCGCTGCGACGGCTTCGTCATGGACCGCAACGTCATCGTGGCGGGTGGGCCCATCTCAGTGGAGGACGCCGACGGCGTCTCCGCCTGGACCCACAACCTCGTCTTCAGCGGCAGCGGCGAGTATCGGGGCCTGCCGGCTACTGTGCAAACAGGCGACCCCCGGTTGGTCGATGCCGCCAACGGAGACTACCGCTTCCACCCCGACTCACCCGCACCCACCCTCGGCATCGCACCCTTCGAGTTTCAGAATGTGGGGCCGGCACAGACCTCGACGCGGTGATGCAACGGACGGCACTCAGGCCGTCCCTTGAGCCAAAATGGCCGCTTCCCCGTCTTCTGGAGGGTCGGGCTCCGTCCCGACCGTGCTGGCTAACCCGCATGTTGCACCAGCGCAAGCGCGCTGGTGCAACATGCGCCTGCCAGCCAACGCCGAGGGTAGGCGTTGGCTGGCAGGCCGAACCAGACGTTTCGTCGGTTCGGGGCGGCCCCGAAGCGTGGCGCGAAGCGCCTCTGCTTCGGCCCTGCGGGCGAATGTTGCACGAGGGGCTCGTACTACTATCAGGCAACTTCTTGTTTTCCTGAGAAGAGTTTCAGCCACAAAAAGGCACAAAACGCACAAAAGCACCGGCGCTATAGCGCCGTTCATTGTTTGCGCATTTTGTGCCTTTTTGTGGCAACTCCTGTTTGGTTGCGGCCTTCCGAGGCCGCGCTGGGCAACATTCGGGCTAAAACCCCCTCAGGAAAATAGGAGAGGTGTCCCCGCCGTACTGCGCGGCGCGCGGCTCCTGCCAGCCGCCCGTGGCAATCCGCACCGCCTGGCGCAGATCGTCGAGCAGGGCCTCCGCCGGCTTGCGCCCCATCACCCGGTCCTCCTCGCGCGTCGCCAACGCTGTCAGCAAATGGCCGGTGAACACGCCGTGGCCATCCGCTTCAAAGGCCAACTCGCCCTCGCCCGCCGAGGCCACCACCGCAATCACGTGCCGCCCAAGCTGCGGCCCGACTACCGGGTCCGCCAGCGTCCGCTCGACCGCATTCATCAGCAGCCCGGAGTGGCAGGCATCGATCAACAGCGTCAGGTTCCGACTGGGCATACTCGCCATCTCTTCCAGAAGAGATTCCATGGACATGCCTTCATGAACCGCGCGCGCCGCCGTGCACCCGTGAAACAGCAGGTAGCCGCGGTCGGCGCCTTCCGGCTGGTGCACGCGCACGGCATGGCCGAAGTAGAAGAAGGTCAGCATGTCGTCGGGCTGCAGCCGGGCCCGCACCGCCGCCAGCGTGGCCAGCAGGTTGGACTCCGTCGCCTGCGCGCCATTCAACAGGATGACTTCATCAAAATCGCGGCTGCGTGCCAGGCGGGCCATCTTCGCCGCGTCGTTGGTGGACGATGCGCCCAGGCCGGGGGCTGAATCGCCGACACCCACCAGCACCGCGACCATGCGCGGCTCCACATCAATTTCTCCGGCCCAGGCCGAGGCAAGCCCCGCAAAGGCGGCGAGCCCAATTAAACAACGCGCACAAAATCGATAACGAGACATGAACGGGATCTCCTGGAACCTGTTGGAATGCCCGCCTGGCCTCAGGAATCGAGGCAGGTGACCGCGGGCCCGTGTCATCTACCCGGGATGGGTACCGAAGTCAATTCCGGACACCGCAACAAGGCGCGTTCGCGGATCGGTGCACCGATGCAAACAACGGCTCACCCGGAGGGTTCGCCCTACCCAGATCACGCGGGTTCAGATCGGTAGGGCGAACCCTCCGGGTGAGCCGCACCGCGAGCCGTGAACGCCGCCCCCACCCCGCGTCAGGGCTCAGACTCGAACGCGCCGATATCCGGAGCGGTGCCGGCAAAGGTATCCGAGACCCCGCGGATGACCGCACCGGCGTCGATCAGCGGGCTTCCCGGGGCGGGATGCATATCGCCGACAGAGACGTCGTCGTAGAGCGGGTACAAGCCGGAACCGAATTGCGCCAGGTCGGGCGTCGAGCGGAACATCGGATCCGCGTACAGGCCATGCTGCTCCTGTCCGGAGGCGGAGCGGAAGGCTTCGATGCTGGTATAGGGCTGCCCTTGCCATTCGAACTTGCGCGGGCCAATGTTCGGCGTGTGGTAGTAGCAGTTGTAATCCAACCGGTGGTTCGGCCGCCCGCGGTGCACCGCAAACTCGCTCCCCACCAGCGCGTTGTTGATCATCACGCGGTTGCGATCCACCTCTTCATAAACATTGAAGCGGATCATCGTGGCCTCGTTGCTGTTGTCCATCGTATACCCCGAGTTGTGGTACATGTACGTCCACCCCGGCGACGGCGAGCCCACGCTCAGCTTGAGAAACAGCGTGTGAAAGGTGGCGTCGTTGCGCGTGACGTACACGGGGCCACGCTCCACCGGGGCCAGGCTGATCGCCGAATGTGCGTTGCGGATCCGGTTGCCGTGCACGCGCATGTTGACGCCGCCCCCATCCAGTTCGAAGGCATCGTCGCCCGCATTCCAGCATTCGTTGAACATCACATCCGTATCGCGGTGCAGCTCCAACTCGTCCGGATGCAGCCAGCTCTCCACGTCGATGCAGTCAAACCAGTCGCGCACCTTGTTGTGGCAGATGCTCTGGCCACGGCCACTGTTGAAGAAGATGATGCCCTGGCGCCCGTACGGCGAGGCCTTGATCGAGGCCCAGGTGAAATCCGGCAGCCCGGGCTCGGATACAATGTTATTCCAGACCGCCGTATTTTCCGTGCCGGTGCTCTTCACGAAAATCCCGTTCTGGCTGCCATGGACCGTGTTGCCGTAAATGACATTGCCAGTGGCTTTCGGACCGCTGACGCGCAGACAGGCCCGGCCGTAGTAACGGACTTCAAACCCGGAGATGACGAAGTTGCGGCAGCCTTCGAGGTAGATGCCGTAGTCGTGGATCGATACGGCGTACGTGTGGGCGCCAGCGGCCTTGCCGTCGCCAGGGCGCACATACAGGCGCCGCTTGGCAGGGTCAAAGTACCAGGCGCGCTTGTTCCCAAACTCGTCGGCACGCAGGGCGTCGAGCGACGGATAGGGATACATGCGCCGACCATCCTGGGCCACATAGCCCGGGCCCTCCTCCGGATAATTACCGCCGATCGAAAAGAGACCGGGCTCCTCCACCGTCCAGGCTGCGGCCGGGCGGATCGCCTGCGATCCATCGAGGACCGGCTTGTGCCCCGGCGCCGCCGTGATCACGATCGGCTTCTCCTCCGTCCCCTTGACGTACTCCAGGTAGATCGACTCCGAATACAGTCCCGTCATCGCATAGACCGTGTCGCCCGCCGCAACCCCGCTCAACGCCTTCTTCAAGGTCTTGTACGGCGCTTCGCGCGTCCCGGGGTTCACGTCGTTGCCCGCATTCGGATGCACGTAGATCGCGCGCCCGCCTTGCGTCGTCAATTGCAGCCGTCGCGTGCGCGTTTGCGCCACAAGGGGCTCGCCCACCGGCGAGGGATCCTGCACGTCCAACCGGACTTCGACCGCCGTCCCCTGATCCAGCGGCCAGATCGATCCCCACATGCGCCGCCGCTCGCGATCGATGGCCAGATCCACACCCGGCTTCCAGGTGCTGGCGCCCAGTTGCCGCCACCACAAAACGGCCGTCGCGTTCGTGTTGGCGTCGCCCTCGTAGGAAAACTCCACGCTGACCGCAGAGAACGTGGCATAGAGATCGAGCATGCCGGGGACGATGCGCGCGGCGCCGGTGTCGCCACCCGTGGCCGGAGGGCGCGGCAGGGTGGTCGTGGTCGGCGGGGCCACCGCCACCGGCGGCGGGGCGGGAGGCACCGCGGGGGGCACCGGTTCGACCGTGGGCGCCGGACCGGGTCCGCCCTCCTGATCGTGCTGGTACTTCAGCCTCAACCCCAACAACAACGCACCGATCACAACCACGAATATCACAAATTTCTTCATTGCGCCTTTCAACGCCCACCCAGATACGGTGGACGCCACGTCGAGCTCTCCGCAGGAAACAGTCACTCTTGCGGGATCGCCCACCCCGCGCAAGAAAAAAGGGGGTGCTGGACAAGCCGCAACGCCTGTCACACACTGCACACCCAAGATGACGGCGCACGCCTGCGGGAACGGTTCTCCCGCACGATGAATCGCGCCACGGACGAAAGGAATCCCCATGGCTCTGACTGTCGAATGGCGTGGCCGCATTGACCGCTGGCGCGAGACGATCCGCCAACACCTGCTGTACACAGAACTGGGGCCCCTCGCCCTGCGTGGGTTCACCACCCTGGAACAACTCACCCCGGGCGAAGCCCTGCGCCGCCCCCACCGCCCCATGCCCGTCGGCACCCCCTGGGGTGCAAAGTGGGCCTACGCCTGGTTGCGCGGCACCCTGACGCTGCCGGCCGCCGCCACGGGCGCGCGCATCGTCCTGCGCGGCAGTCCCGGCGGCCACGCGCGCGTGCTCGTCAACGGGCGCGAGGTCGGCGCGCTCGACAACCAGCACGGCGAGATCCTGCTGGCCGAGAAGGGCCGCCCCGGCGCCCGTTACGACATCCTCATGGAGGTGTATGCGGGCCACGGCCCCATGAACTGCGGCGGCGGACCCAACCCCGACGGCGTGGAATCTGTGCCCGAGCCCCCGGCCACCCAAACCCGCGTCGAACGCCTCACCTTCGGCATCTGGCACGAGGAGGCCTTCCAACTGTGGATGGATGTGCAAACGCTGCTCGAGGTGCGCGATGTCAGCGACCCGAATTCACTACGCGTGGCGGAGATCGATGCCGGCCTGCGCGACTTCACGCTCATCGCCGACCTGGAACTGCCGCGGGAGACCCTGACCCCCACCCTCGTGGCCGCGCGCGCGCGCCTCAAGCCGCTCCTGGAGGCGCGCAATGGCTCCACCGCGCCGATGCTGTACTGCTTCGGTCATGCGCATATTGATGTGGCCTGGCTCTGGCCGCTGGCCGAGACCGAGCGCAAGGCGGCGCGCACCTTCAGCAGTCAGTTGACCCTCATGGAGCAGTATCCGGAGTACCGCTTTCTGCAAAGCCAGCCCCACCTCTACCAAATGGTCAAGGAGCGCTACCCCGCCCTCTACACGCGCATTCGCGAGGCCGTACGCCGCGGGCAGTGGGTGCCCGAAGGCGGAATGTGGATCGAGGCCGACACCAATATCACCGGCGGCGAAAGCCTCATCCGCCAGTTCCTCCACGGCATGCGCTTCTTCGAAGAGGAGTTCGGCGTGACCTGCCGGCTGATGTGGCTGCCAGACGTGTTCGGCTACTCCGGCGCTCTGCCCCAGATCATGAAGGGTTGCGAAATCGATTACTTCTCCACCCAGAAGATCTTCTGGAACTACGAGGGCGGCGAGCTCTTCCCCTACAACACATTCTGGTGGGAAGGCATCGACGGCACCCGCATCCTTTCGCATTTCCACAACGACTACAACTCGCCCACGAACCCGCAGCACACCGTCGCGCGCTGGCGCGACCGCGTGCAGAAGGACGGCATCTGCGCGCGCCTGATGCCATTCGGTTGGGGCGACGGCGGCGGCGGTCCCACGCGCGAACATCTGGAGTACCTGCGCCGCCAACGCAACCTGGAGGGCGTCCCGCGCACCGTGCAAGCCTCGCCGCTGGCTTTCTTCAAACAGGAGGAGGCTCGCCGCGCCGACTTGCCCGTCTTCGTGGGAGAACTGTACCTGCAAGTGCACCGCGGAACCTACACCTCGCAGGCTCGCACCAAACTCGGCAACCGCCGCTGCGAGTTCTCATTGCGCGATACCGAACTGTGGAGCATCGCCGCGGCGGCCCTCGCCGGCCGAAGCGTCGCGCGCCCCGCGCTGGACCGCCTGTGGAAGATGGTCTTGCTGAATCAGTTTCACGATATTCTTCCGGGCTCCTCCATCGCGCGTGTCTACCAGGAGGCGGAGGCGGACTACGACCGCGTGCTCTCGGAAAGCGCCGCACTGGCCGACCGCGCCACAGGCGCGCTCGTGCGCCGCAAGTCAGGCGCCATCACCGTCTTCAATGCGCTGTCGTGGCCGCGCCATGCCGTCGTGGAGTTGCCAGCCGGCTTCGAGGGGATCGAGGATGCCGACGGCCGTGCGTTGCCGGTGCAGCGCGTGGGCGCCCGCCGGCTCGTGCGCGTGGAAAACGTGCCCGCCTGCGGCTGGGCCACCTACAAGCGCGCGAAAGCGCTCCCCGCGACGGCCCCGGTGGTGGAGGCCACAACCCGTCGCATCGAAAACGCGCACCTGCGCCTGACCCTGGCCGCCGATGGGTCCATCACCAGCATCCTCGACAAGGAATCCGGCCGAGAGCTGGCGGCGGGGCCATGCAACGATGTGCGCATGTACCGCGACGTGCCGGTGAACTGGGATGCCTGGGACCTCAATAGCTCCTACCGCAAGTGCCCCGTGGCCCTCACCGGCAAGGCCGAGGTGGACGTCATCGCCACCGGGGCCGTGCTCGGCGCCGTGCGCATCCGCCGCCGCATCGGCCGCTCCACTTGGCAACAGGAAATCCGCCTCGCCGCCGACAGCCGCCGCGTGGACTTCGTGACCACCGTCGACTGGCGCGAGTCGCACAAGCTGCTCAAAGTCTCCTTCCCGACTGCGATCCGCGACTCCGAGGCCCTGCATGAGGTTCAGTTCGGGCACCTGCGCCGCCCCACGCACGCCTCGCGCCAATTCGATGCTGACCGCTTCGAGGTCTGCAACCAGAAGTGGACCGCGCTGACGGAGTCCGCCGCCGGCGTGGCCCTGTTGAACGACTGCAAGTATGGCATCGACGTCAGCGGACACACGCTCAGCCTGACGCTGCTGAAATCGGCCCTCGCCCCGGACATGACGGCTGACAAGGGAAAACAGACGTTCACCTACGCGTTCTACGCTTGGAATGGATCCTTCGCGGACTGTGGACTCGTGCGCGAAGCCTACGATCTCAATGCGCCGGTCACCGTCCGCGCAGGCGACGGCGGCACGCGCTCGCTGTTCGAAGTCAGCGCCGCCAACGTCATCATCGAGGCCGTCAAGCCGGCCGAGGATGGTTCCGGCGACGTGATCGTGCGCCTGTACGAAAGCAAGCGCATGTCGACCGACTGCGTGCTGAAGACGTCGCTGGCGGTGCGGCGGGCAACGCTGGTGAACATGCGGGAGACGCGCGGCACGCGCGTGCCGCTGCGCGCCGGCACCATGGCGCTGACCTTCCGGCCATTCGAAATCAAGACCGTGCGGCTGACCGCATAGCAGCCCGTTGAATATCTCAGGAGGGACCGGACGGAGCCCGTCCCTCCATCGAACAGTCGAGCATTTGCAGCCATACGTGGAGGGCCGACCTCTGTGTCGGCCGCTTACGGGATGGGCGGCTTCGGGACCACGTGTGGAACAGGATCGACAGGAGAAGGCGCCATGGGGTCAGGGGCACTGGTTTGATTCGCGTCCGGCACAGGACCGTCCTGGCGTCCATCCTGCTGGCGGGGGTGGGTGCAGGCCCGCTGCGTGCCGTCGCGGAGGCGCTGGTCGCCCACAACCGTACGTGGCAGTACCACGTGGGCACCAACGCGCCCGACCCCAATCTGCGCTTGTACCTGCGCGTCGACTGGGATGACGGCTACATCGCCTGGCTCGATGACCAGTACCTCGCGAGCGCGAATGTGAATGGGGCACCCGCCACCCCGAGCCACCTGGCCACCGCCACCGCTTCTCACGAGTCGTCGTTGGGCAACGCGAATCGTCAACCGGAAGAGACCATCGATCTCGGCCCCGCCAGCGCCTGGGGCCTGGCTGCGGGCACGCACACGCTGGCCGTGGTGGGGCTCAATCAGTCTTCCAACAGCGCGGACTTCATCCTCGTCGCGAATATGGACCTGGCCCTTCCGCCCTCGCCCGTCACCACGCGATGGGCGGTGGCGAACAGCCCCATCGTCGTATCCACCAACCTCCTGATCCCTTTCAACGCCACCCTGATCATTGAACCGGGGGTCGAGGTGCGCTTCGGTGCCGGCATCAGCCTCTCCACCGCCATCGGCGGCTGCCTGCTCGCGGAAGGCACGACCGAGGACCCCATCCTCTTCACGCGCGCAGCGGCCAGCGGCGCGTGGGGCAACCTGACGATCCGCGGCGATGCGAGCTCGCCGGAGTCACGCATCCGCCACGCGCGGTTCGCCTACAACGCGAACAACACGGGCACACCCTGCATCCAAGTCACCGGGGCCACCGTCGTGCTCGACCACCTCACGTTTCAGAACGACGCGGCACCCTACGTGCACCTGGATGGGGCGTCCTTCGTCGTCAGCCACTGCGAATTCCCAAAGCCTTCGCTGGCGTTCGAACCCGTGCATGGGGCCGACGGTATCCGCAGCGATGGACAGGGCCTGTTCCTCCGCAATGTCTTCGGCGCCCCCAATGGCTACAACGATGTCGTCGATTTCACCGGGGGCAACCGCCCCGGCCAGCCCATCGTGCAGTTCCTCGACAACGTCTTCCTCGGATCCGCTGACGACATCCTGGACCTCGATGGCACGGACGCCTGGATCGAAGGCAACATCTTCCTCCATGTCCACCGCAATGCATCCCCCGATTCCGCCAGCGCCATCAGCGGCGGAAACGGCGGAGGCCACACATCCGAGTTGACCGTCATCGGAAATCTGTTCTTTGACTGCGACCACGCAGCCCTCGCCAAGGAAGGAAACTTCTACGTTTTCCTCCACAACACGATCGTCCGCCAGAACCGTGCCGGCGGCGAGGAAACCGAGGCAGCCGTCTTCGTGCTCGCCGAAGCGGACACCACCGAAGGGCGCGGCATGTACGTCGAGGCCAACGTGGTGCAGGACGCGGAAGCCCTCGCTCGCAACATCACGTCCGCCACCGTGACGTTCACCAACAACCTCCTGCCGCTCCCGTGGACCGGCGCCGGCGGTGGCAACACGGTCGGCGACGCGCTGTTCGTCCATGTGCCCACCGTCGCCGAGACCACCAATTTCGCCTCGTGGGCGGATGCGCAGGTGATGCGGGAGTGGCTGCAACTGCAACCGGGATCACCGGCCATCGGCGCGGGCCCTCTCGGCCGCGATCTCGGCGGCGTCGGTCCATGGGGTGCCACCATTGGCGGTGAACCGCCCGCGCGCACGAGTGCGTCCAACGCCACGATGGTGGTCGGCCACAACCGCAGCGGCTTCGGCATCCCCGCCGCCGGGTTCCCCCTCGGCGCCGGCTACACGCACTACCGCTATCGACTCAACGACGGCCCCTGGAGCGCCGAGTTCTCCGTGGCCACCCCCATCCTGTTGGAGGATCTGCCACACGGGCCGCACATCGTCGAGGTCAGTGGCCGACGCGATACCGGCACCTACCAGGACGACCCCATCTACGGCCCAGTCGCCACGACCACCGTATCCCGCACCTGGTTCGTCACCGACGACGCCACGGACGACGATGCCGACACATTGCCCGATGCCTGGGAGACCGCCTGGTTTCTGACGGCGGGCACCAATGCCGCTCCCGACGCCGATCCGGACCACGACGGCATGAGCTCCCGGGCCGAGTACATCGCCGGAACGGATCCCACCAACACCGCGGATCGGCTTCGCTGCGAGATTGCGACCACGCAGGATCTGGTCATCGTCGGCTACGAGGCGCGCACCGCAATCGGCCCGGGATACGACGGCCTCTCGCGCCGCTACCAACTGGAGCGCGTGACGCCCCAACCGGGTGGCACATGGGAGGGCGTCGCAGGACACACCAACACGATCGGCGACGGCAACTACCAGCGCTATACGAACACCGCACCCGGACTCTCACACTTCTTCCGTGTGGGAACCGCGCTGGAGTAGTTCACATCCATAAAGAAGGCCGCCGGGCCGGCGGCCCTCCATTGGACGCATTCAAGAATGGGGAATTCCCCTGGAGGGTCGGCGGCTCGCCGACCGTGTTCACGAATCAACGAACGATTCGCTCACCACATCTACGACGACACGGCCGCCCCGTCCTGCATGCCACGCTGGCGCCAGCGGTCGAGGGCCACGGCGATGATGATAATCCCGCCGATGACCATCTCCTGCACCCACTTCGGCCAGCCCATCTGCTGCCCGCCGGCGTAGAGAACCGTGATCATCAAGGCCCCGATCAGGGTGCCGAGGACGGAGCCCTCGCCACCGTTGAAGCGCGCGCCGCCGATGATGACGGCGGCGATCACGAACAGCTCGTACATCTGCGCCGTCGTCGGCTGCCCAATCCCGCCAATGTAGGAGAACTGCATCAGGCCGGCCACGCCGCAGAAGAATCCGCACAGTGCATACACCGCCAGCTTGGTGCGCCCCACGCGTACGCCGCAGAGCCGAGCCGTCTCCTCATTGGAACCCACCGCGTAGACGTGCCGACCGAAGCGCGTGTAGCGCAGCAGAAACGCGGTGGCCGCCACGCCGGCCAGCAGGATCCAGACACCCGTCGGCAACAGGAATCCGCCACCCGTCGTGCGCGTCAGCACCGGATCCATCAGGCTCCCAATCCATGTGGATTCGGGCGGGTAGATATCGCGTTCATTCGCCGCCCCCTTGGCCAGCCCGCGCACGATGCCCATCGTGCCGAGTGTGACGATGAAAGGCACCAGCCGCAGGCCGACGATCATGAGGCCATTGGCCAGCCCCGCGAGCGTGGCCGCCGCCACACCGGCCGCAGCCGCCGCGAGCGGGATCAGCACGGGGTACCGGTACACCAGGTAGGCGGATTCGCCCGCGCCAATGGTGGCCGCGCCCGCACCGCCGCCACCCGCATTCAGCACCGCCGACAACACGATCACCGATAGCGCGATCATCGCACCAACGGACAAATCGATACCGGCAGTGATGATCACCAGCGTCATCCCCAGACCCGCCGTCGCGTAGACCGCGCTCTGGCGCAGGATGTTCTCCAGATTGCGTAATGAATAAAACCGGCCGTCATCCACCATCACAGCGAAGAAGACAAATACCAGCATCAGTGCGGCGAAGCGCCCCAGCAGGTCAGCCCATGGCGAGCGCAGAAACGAGCGGCCCATCGTCTTCATGCGGCCTCTTGTCCGGTTGCCGCCTGCATCAGGCGGTGTTCATCCCACTGCGCGCGCGGCCGGGATTCGCCAAGGCGCCCGCGGCACATGACGGCAATCCGGTCGCAGGTCCCCAGCAACTCCGGCAGGTAGCTGCTGACCATCAGGACCGCCTTGCCCCGCGCCGCCAACTCATCGATCAACTGATAAATCTGCGCCTTGGAGCCCACATCGATCCCCCGCGTCGGCTCATCCAGCAGGAGCACATCGACGTCCGCATGCAGCAGACGCGCCAGCGCGACCTTTTGCTGATTGCCACCCGAGAGCGCACCCACGGCCTGCGCCGAAGCGGCGCATTTGATCGACAGGCGGTCGATCCATTCGCGGGCCGCGCGCCGCTGGCGCGACGGCCGGACCAGTCCCGCGGGCCCCAGTCCGTCGAGACGGGCCAGCGTCACGTTGTCGGCGATACTCCACCCCAGCGCCAACCCTTCCGCCTTGCGATCTTCGCTGACCATGCCGACGCGTTGCGCCCAGCGCCGATCCGGGGTGGCCCACGCCGTGTGCGCGCCCACCCGGATTGTGCCGCGGCGAATGGGATCCAGTCCGAACAGCGCGCGCACCAACTCCGTACGCCCCGCCCCCATCAGGCCGCAGATCCCCAGCACCTCGCCGCGCCGCAGGGTTAGCGAAGCCGATGTCGGCCGGCGCATGCCGGCAAGGTCGCGCACCTCCACCAGCGTTTCGCCGGCGGTGCGCGGCGTGCGCGGGTACAACTCCCGGACGTCACGGCCGACCATCAAGGCAATCACCTGTTCGATGGACGTGGCGCCCATCGCGCCCGAACCCACCGTCTCGCCGTCGCGCAGAACAGTAAAGCGGTCGGCCACGGTCGCCAGTTCCTCCAGAAAGTGGGAGATGTACACGATGGCCATGCCGCGCGCCTTGAGCCGGGCGATCAACGCGAACAGGCCGTTGCGATCCTCCTGGCTGAGCGAGCTGGTGGGCTCATCCAGAACCAACACCCGGCTCTCCAGCGCCACCGCGCGCGCGATCTCGACGAGCTGCTGCTGCGCGGGGGCAAGCAACCGGACCGGCGCGTCGACCGCCACCGTGGTGAGCCCGACCTCCGCGAGTGCGCGCCCGGCCGCCTGCCGCATCCGCGCCCAGTCCAGCAGCGGGCCGCGCGTCGGCTCGACCCCCAGCAGGATGTTCTCCATCACCGAGAGGTGCGGCGCGAGCGACAGCTCCTGGTAGATCATGGCCACGCCGCGCGCACGCGCCTGCAGGGGGTTACGCGGGGCGTACGCGGCACCGTCGAGCATCATCGTGCCCGCATCCGCCGCATGCGCGCCCGACAGCACCTTCATCAGCGTGCTCTTGCCGGCCCCATTCTCCCCCACCGGGGCCATCCCCTCGCCCGCCGCCACCGCCAGCCCCACGCCGTTCAGCGCCACCGTCGCCCCGAACCGCTTCCGCACACCGCGCATCTCAAGCCGGTGTGCGCCCGCCGTCGCTGTCGTCAGGATTTCCATTTCGCGTGTTTCGCAGTTCCCTCTCCGGCTACTGCAGTCCAACCAGCTTTCGAATCGCCGAATCGTTCTGTAGCGCTTCGCGTGTGACCATCTTCGCGCCCGTATCGATCACCGCCGGCACCGCCTCGCCCTTCACGACCTTCACCAGCGTTTCCACCGCGAGGTAGCCCATGCGCTCCGGATCCTGCGCGACCAACCCATCGATGCGACCAGCCTGCAGATCTTCGATCAGCTTCTTGGACGTGTCGAACCCCACAAAGCGCGCCGCCACGGTGACCCCGCTCTTGCGCAGGTCGTCGAGGGCCGACGCCACGCCATGCGCGGAATAGAGATTGCAGGCGAAGATGCCATCGAGTTCCAGCCGGCCATCCTTGATGAAGCCTTCGAGAGTGTTGGCGGCGGCGGTCTTGCAGCCCTCAATGGTGCCCGTATCCGGGTACGGGTCCGCCACCACCGTGCCGCCGGCCGCCTTCACGGTCGCGATAAACCCGTCGGCGCGGGCCTCCGTGCTGCCGGTGCCCTGCACAAAGCGCATGCACATCACCCGCGCCCCGGGCTTGCCCATCACCTTCAGCAAGTGCGTCGCCCCCAACGCGCCCGCCGCCTCGTTGTCCGTCGCCACGTAGCTCGAATGCGCATCGCCGTCCACCGCCGAATCGAAGGCCACCACCGGAATGCCCGCGGCCACCGCCGCCGCCACCTGCTTGCGCTGCGCGGCCCGGTTTAACGGAGCCAGCGCCAACCCATCGACGCCCAGGTTCACCATGTTCTCGATGATCTTGTTCTGCTCGGCGATCTCTGTTTCGGTGACGGTCCCCTCCCAGCGCAGCGTCACGCCCAGATCCGTCGACGCGCGCCGCGCCCCCTTCTCCACCGTCTCCCAAAACTCGCCGCCCGTGCTCTTGGGAATCACGCCCACGGTCAGCCCCTCCGCCGCCGCGCCGGCCCCCGCCACACAAGCCAGGATCGTACCCGCCATCCACATCGCCCGCATTGTCTTCGTCATCGCCAACCTCCCCGGTGTACGCCGTCTGTGCAGGCAATCTAGCCGCTCGCTGGCACCGCCGCAAGCGCACGGGCGACCGTGATCGGGGTTGACATCCCATCGGCACCGGCCTAGCGTTTTTCTCGTGGAGGTTCGCCAGTGGAGTTCTGACCTCCAGGGCGCCCTCCAGACCGCTGCAGGTCGGTTCTCATCCGGAGGGTATGCCGATGAAACGTTTCCTTCCGACACTGGCGGGCATCTGGTGCGGCGGCTTGCTGGCCATCCCCAACGTGTCGCATGGCGGCGACTGGCTGCCGATGGAACCAGGAACCGTCGCCGACATTCACGCCATGTGGGCCGATCCATCCGGTGGACTGTTCGCCGCCGCCAACTCCATTCGCTGCGAGGATTTCGTCCACTGCTTCGACAATGCGGACATCCTGCACTTCGATGGGTCCGGATGGTCGCGACAGGCGTCCAACTCGTACTCCACACTGCATGCCATCTGGGGCTTCTCACCCACCCAGGTGGTCGCGGTGGGGAGCACCCGTTTCAACAATACGCTGGTCATGCGTTTCGACGGCAACGCCTGGACCACCGAGAACACCGGTCTGAGCGGAGAGTTGTACGGCGTCTGGGGAAGCTCGCCCACCAACCTTGTCGCCGTCGGCGAGCATGGCCGCATCCTGCACGGCGACGGAACGACATGGACCGAACGCGACTCCGGAACGTCGAATACCCTCTTCGCCGTGTGGGGATCGTCCGCCCAGGACGTCTTCGCCGTCGGCTCCCGCACCATTGTGCACTTCGATGGCGCGGCCTGGACTGTCATGCCCTGGCCAGGCGGTTACCATGCATTGGATGCCGTCTGGGGCACTGCCTCCAACAATGTCTGGGCCGTGGGGGCGACCAGCGCCATCCTGCGTTACGACGGCACCGCGTGGTCGGTGGAAACGGCGGGTGCCTACCCGGTGACCTTCAGCGGGCTCTGGGGCTCGTCAGCCACTGATGTCTACACGGCCGGCTTCAGCAGCACAGGCGGTCCCAGCGTGGTCCTGCACCAGGACGGCTCCGGGTGGACGCAAGTGGACGTCGGCACCACAGCCCCGCTGCGCACCATCTGGGGTCGCGCTGCGAACGATGTATTCATCGGCGGCGACGGCGGTACCATCCGGCATGGCGCCGGCCCCAAACCCGCCTGGCGCCAAGGCGAGGTGCCCTTGGGCGGCAACTGGCGCTGGCTCCCCTGGTTCGGCTACTACCACCTCACCTTCCCATGGGCCTTTCACCTGCAACACGGATTTCTGTACCCCGTGGAGGACGGCCATGGCGGTGTCTATTTCTACGACGCGGCCATGAGCGCGTTCTGGTGGACCGATGCCGTGGCCTACCCATTCGTCTACCGCTTCGGGCCCACCCCCACCTGGCTCTACTACGCGCCGGGCACGCAAGCGCCGCGCTGGTTCTACGCATTCGCGCCGGGACAGTGGCAGCCGCTTCCGTGAGGGGGAGAGGCCCGGTTCACGCGCCCAGGCGGAACCGCGGCGCATAGCCGAATGCGGCCTGCGCCTTCGCAATCGACAGCAGCGGCGCGCGGCCCGGCAATGGCTCCGTCACCGTCGCGGCCAGGTCCGGGCGGTATGTGCGCAGCAGGTCCATCGTTGATTCCGGACAGCGCGTATCCGCCGCGCCAAGCGTGTAGGCGCCATAGCCAGGCAGCGTCTCACATTCCAGCGCCTGCCGGATGCCCCGCACCACGTCGGCGCGATGCACCCACTGGAAAATATCGTCGGACCACGTCGTCGTCGGCGATAGCCCCTTCTTGCAGGTCGTCTCGTACCACTCGTCCGACCAGACGCCGGCGAAGCGGAACGCCGCTGTCGTTATCCCGAACGCGCGGTGAAACGTCGCACAGGTCAGCTCGTTCACATATTTGCTCAGACTGTACGAATCCTCCGGAACGACGTCGAACGCCTCGGTCAGCGGCAGCGTCGTGTAGGGCGAGGGCTTGCCACTGAGGCGCCAGTAGAACGTGCCGAAGGCGTTGATGCTCGACGCGCAGAGAAAACGCTTCACGCCGACCAGTCGGCAGGCCTCCAATGCAATGTAGGTCCCGCATGAATTGACATGGAATGTATTAATCCCCTGCTCCGGGACCCCCGTCACCGCCGCCGCGAGATGAATCATGGCGTCGCAGCCCTCGACCGCCTTCGCGATCGCAGCGGCGTCCATGATCTCCGCTTTCACGAACGGCCAGCTCGTCGTGAACGGCGCCGCGCCGCGCCCGCCCGGCGCCGACGGCATGAATACAGTCGCCTCTTCGGGTGGGGCCTTGTCCACAAGTCGCAACTCATGCCCCGCCTGCTCCAATTCCTCGATCAGTTTCCGCCCGACAAATCCGCATGCCCCCGTGATCAACACCTTCATGGCGCTCCTCGCGTTGACGTCACTTCCCCTGATTCCCGGCCCAATCCAGCACGACGCCCAGATTCTCTTCGCTCTTGTTCGAAATCATCGCGTACATGCGCGGCCCCTCGCTGAAGGGCACCCGGTGGGTCACCAGCGGCGCGAGCCGAAGTTTGCGTTGGGCCATGAGTTCGAGCGTCGCCTTCATGCGGCTCGACGACCAGCCGGCAATGTAGTGCGTCGTGAGCTCGGCTTGATGCAGCCGGCCCATGTTCGACCAGGTGTCACCCGGCGAGAAGCCCGAGTACACGATCTGTCCGCGGCCATGCTCCAGCAGCGGCAGGTACTGCGCCTCGCAGTCCACCGTCTGTACCGTATCGAGAATGACCGGCACATGCTTGGCCCCCACGAGGGCCCGGATCTTCTCGACCGCCTCGGGTCCGCTTTGCACACCATGGTCGATGCCGCACTGCGTCGCCAAAGCCAAACGGTTCGCGCGGCGCCCCACCAGAATCACGCGAGCCCCGCGCGACTTGGCCGCCTGCGCGCCGAACTGGCCGATCAGCCCGTCGCCATAGACAACCACCCAATCGCCGGCGCGCAGCGTGGGCCGGTAGGCCGCGTTGTAGCCCACCTGGATCACCACCGTCGCCGAGGCCTCCAGATCGTCCACCCCGGGCGGGATCGCGTACACTTCCGACTCCGGCGTGTTCGCAACCGCGGCATGCGCGCCCCAAAAGGACGTGAGTCCGCCCGACCATTGCCCCACGGTCGCCATCACGCGGTCCCCCACCTGCCACTGGCGCACGTCCGACCCCACTGCCGTAATCACACCCGCGCGCTGGTAGCCGGGCACGCAGGGATACGGCGTGGGCGCCCAGGAAAACTTGTTATGCAGGCACCAGCCCTCGGTGCCGGAACTGATGGCCGAGCAGTGCGTGCGAACCTGCACCTCTTTCGCACCCAGCGTCGGCACCTCGACCTCACGCACCTCAACCCGGTCCACCCCGGCAAACACGATGGCCTGCGTCTTCATCTATTCCCCTTGCACCAGAGAGTTCCGATTGCAGCATGAAGTCCGATTCTGGACCACCGCGCATGCGCGACGCAAGATGGCAATCGCGGCCCCTTCACGCGTCGGCGTCGGTCAGGCGATTGGCGGGACGCTTGGGTGGTGGGCGATTCGTTCACAGCATAACAGAAGGCCGTCGGGCCGGCGGCCCTCCATCGGACGCATTCGAAAACGGGAATTGCCCAGGAGGGTCGGCGGCTCGCCGACCGTGTTCACGAATCAACGAACGATTCCCTCACCATGCCAGCAACCGCAGGGCGTTGGTGCGCCCCACGCGAAGGGCGTCGGCGTCGGAAAGCGGCACGACGCCGCGCAACCAGCGCATGCAGTCGGCCATCGTCGCGGACGAACCGGCCAGCGAACCGCCGGCACGCAAGGCGATACGCCCCCCCGGCTCGCTGACGACGGCCATCCCCCATGTCTCGTACTCACCGGGCGGAAGCCCCGCGATCGGGGCCACGTCACTGGTCACTATGAAACCGTCGCGCCCCTTCGCGCGCCACGCAACCGACACAAAGTCGCCGGGCACGTGATGCCCGTCCGTGATAAACATACCGACCAATTTATGATCAGCGAGCTGACACCAGAGCGGATTGGGGTGGCGCGGCAGCGTGTTCGGGATGCCGTTGCCGAGGTGCGTGCAGGCTCGGGCGCCGGCGCGCACCGCGCGGGCGATGGTGGCCCCATCCGCCACGTGGTGCCCCAGCGACACCACCGCGCCCTGCGAGGCCGCATGCGCAATCAAGGTCTCCGCCCCCGGCAACTCGGGGGCGACCGTCAGCAGGCGGATCAAACCCTGCGCCGCCGCCTGCCACTGGTCAAACAGGCCGACGTCGGGCGCCCGCAGATGTTGCGGCGGATGGGCACCGCTCGCCAGCGGGGAAAGAAAGGGCCCCTCCAGGTGGATTCCCAGTAGATGCGGACTCAAGTCTGGCTCCCGCATGGCACGGGCCAGCACCGGCAACGTCGACGCGTAGTCCTCCAGTGCGCTCGTCACCAGCGTCGGGCAGTAGGCCGCCGTGCCGCGCCTCACCAGTTCGCGCGTCACGAGGCGCACATCCGCCACCGTCAACCCTGGCGCCGAAAAGTTGACCCCCATGTACCCGTTGACCTGCAGATCGACCCAGCCGTCCGGCACGCTCGGGGCATCCATCAGCGCGTCCTCATCACGTCCTCGACCGCCTCTTCAAACACCTCAACCGACTCGCGCAGAGCGTCCTCGGCAATGCTGAGCGGGGGCGCGATTTTGACGCACTCGCCGGCAATACCCACCGGCGCGAACATCAGCAAACCCCGCTGTAGGCAGGCGATGTTGATCCGCAGCGCAAGGGCTGGGTTCGGGGTCCGCGTGCCAGGCTCGACCACCTGGATGCCGGCCACAAGCCCGCGCCCTTGCAGGCACCCCAGCACCTCCGGGAACCGCTGCTGGATGCGCCGCAACTCCGGGAGGAACCAGTCGCCCAACCGCGCTGCGCGAGCCACGAGTTGCTCGTCGCGCAGCACCTTCAAGTTGGCAATGCCCGCCGCCACCGCCAGCGGCGACGCCGAGTGCGTCGACGTCATGGAGCCTGGCGGGTACAGGGACATGATGTCGGTGCGGCCGATGACGGCCGCGAGCGGAAGCGAGGACGAGATGCCCTTGCCGCAGGCGATGAGGTCCGGCTTGATGCCGTAGTGCTCGTAGCAGAACATGCGCCCGGTGCGGCCGAACCCCGACTGCACCTCATCCATGATCAGCACGATGTCGTGCTCCCGGCAAAACGCTTCCAACTCGCGGGCGTAGGCGTCCGGGAAGAAATCCGGGCCGACGCCCTGATAGCTTTCGGCGATGACACCCGCCACCTCCTCGGGGGCGATGCCGCGCTCCTGCAACGTTCGCCGGAAGAGCGCGAACGACGTGTCGGGATTCTTGTAGCCATCCGGAAACGGCACCTGCACGTACAGCGGACAGCAACCGCCCAGCCACGCTTTGAGCTTCGGCATGCCGCCGGCGAGCTGCGCCCCCATCGTCCGCCCGTGAAAACCATTCTGGAACGAGACCAGGTAGCGGCGGCGCGGCCCGTGCTTCGCCAGCGCGTAGGTCTTCGCGAGCTTGATGCAATTCTCGGTGGCCTCGCTGCCGGTGCTGAGCATGAACACCTGGTACGTCTCGGGGTCCGGCGCCAGCGCCCGCAGCATGCCGGCCAGTTCCGCCCTGCCCTTGTGCGGAAAGACATACGTGGCCATCAGTGGCTGATCGAGCGCGGCCTGCACCGCCGCGCGCACAGCCGGATGCGCATGGCCCACGTTGGCAATCAACACCCCCGACGACCAATCGATCCAGCGGTTACCCCAATGGTCTTCCACCGTCGCGCCCTCAGCCCGCGCCCACAGGATCGGCGGCTGGCCCGCCATCGAGCGCGGCTCCGAACGCCGCAGGTCCTCAAAGATGGGCAGCGACTCCGGCACCGGCAGCGGCGTGCAGATCCGGCGGTGGCGCGTTTCAACAAAGGGCACGGGAACCGGCGTCATCTCATATTCTGCCATGGTCGTTAGCTCCTCATCCGGACATGCGGTTGCGGTTCGTACACAATCTCGGCCCAGTCGCCATCCGCCAGAATGGACAGCCGCGCCGCCTCCACCACCAGCTCGTTCACGGCACTGTTGGCGGGCGTGGCGATGATGCCCTGGCCATCCACGGCGCGAATCGCCTGGCGGCGGTGCGCCAGCGCCTCGTCAGCCGGCATCGCCGCGGTCTCCTGCTCGATGCGGCACATGGTCTCGATGCTGGCCGCGACGGAATCGTAGCCATAGCCCACCGGCTTGAACCCCGCGCCTTCCCACGGCACCAACCGGTAGAAGTCGGGGCTGACGTAGTTGTAGCGTGATCCTCCGGGGCCGATATCCTCCAGGTAGCTGTAGCGCACCCCACGGTCCTGATCGTTGTGCTGCATCATGCTGCAGCAGTCCGGCCCTTCGCCATACAGGAGCAACCCCTGGTCGTTGCTGCCCGCCGCGGCATCCGGATACCCCAACCCGTCCGTCACCGTCAGCAGGGCCCCATTCTCATAACGGATCCGCGCGTTGGCCCACAGGTAGCCCTCGTTCCCGTTGGGGAATTTCCCTTTGACCCCCGAGACCGAAACCGCCACCGGCTTCAGCCCCGTGATGAAATAGACCAGGTCGACATAGTGGCAACCCACGTACACGAAGGGATCCGTCTTGTCGCATGTGAACCAATTCTGAAAATTCGAGTGGCGGTAGTAGTACGGTTCGATCAGCTTGGCCTCTCCCATCACAAACGTCCCGAACTGGCCCAGGCCGTACTGGCGCCGAGCCATCAGCGCGCGGCGGTCGAATCGCTTGTGGTATTCCACCCCCACAAACAGCCCCCGCTCCAATGCCAGGTGCTCGATCTCCACGGCCTGGTGATGCTGCAGCACCAGGGGCTTGACGCAGAGCACATGCTGGTTGTGCCGCAGCGCCGCCATCACGACGTCGTAATGGAACTGGTCGGGAACCGCCACGATCACCGCCTGCCGGGGCATCATCGTGGCCAGCACCTCCGCGTAGAGCCCGGGCCACGCGCGATCAGGCGCCTCGTCAAACGCGGGGAACGGCTCAAACGACTGGCCCGGGAACGCCTGCGCGAGCTCGGCACTGTCCCGCAGCGCGCGCAGGGGGGCGCTGTTGAGCGCACAGACCATCAAGCGCCGGATGCGCCCCTGGCGCTGCAACTGGTAGGCGGAGGGAAGCAGGAGATCGTTCGTGATCATCCCGCCACCGACGATCAGGGTGTCCAATGCGTTCACGTCTTCCTTTCTGCCGGCGTCTCGCGCCGATTGTGACCATGCCTTCGCGTTCGGGCCCGGGCTTGCGGTTGCTTCACGAGAAGAGCGGGAGCGGCGCTGGACTCGCGCACCACTAGTTCCGGGCTGAAGGCGACCGGTAACGTTGCCGCGCCCGCGCCCCCGGCGCCAGACGTGACCAGATAGTGGAACGCCGCCTGGATCATCTGACCCAGCGGCTGGCGCACCGTCGTCAAGGCAGGCGTCGTCAGACGCGCCGACGGAATATCATCCATCCCTGTCACCGACAGATCCTGCGGGATCCGCACTCCCTGGCTGTGCGCCGCATGAATCACACGCTGCGCCACCTCATCGTCCGCACAGACTACCGCCGTGACGCCCTGCACCGCCAGCCCCCCCCGATCCTGCAGGGCGCGCTCCAAATCCATCTTGCTCTCCGCCTGCCAACCCGCAACATTCACCGGCACCAACCCCGCACGGCGTATGCTCGCCTCAAAGGCCACGTGTCGTCGCCCATGCGCGCCGGACGCGTCACAGGCGTAGGCGATCCGCCGGTGCCCCCATCGCACGAGGTGCCCCGTCACGAGAGCCATGCCCCCCGCCTCATCCACGCCGAACCGCCGCATGCCCGTGACCCGCGGCCCCGTCCCAATCTGCGCGCCGCGGATCCCCTGCCGCGCAAACGTGCCGAACCACGCCCCCGCAACGTCACTACCCGCCAGAAGAATGCCCTCCAGCGGATAGCGGTTCAACGGCGCCAGCACCGGTGTGGGCTTGGCCCCGCCTTCGCAACCGGTCAGCAGCAGTGCATAGCCGGACTCGCGCGCCAGGCGCTGCAGCTCGCCCACCAGATGCCCCAGGTAGGGATCCTCGAAATCCTTGACCACCACGCCCAACATCCTCGTCGACTGACCGCGCAGCGCCAGTGCCACCGCACTCCGCTGGTAGCCCTGACGCGCGACCTCCGCCTCAATCCGCCGGATCGTCTCCGCCGAGGCACCAATGCGAGGCCCCCGCCCACCCAGAACGTGGGAAACCAGCGAACCGGATACGCCCAGCCGCCGCGCGATGTCTTTCTGCGTCACCATGATTCAGCTCCACGACCAGACCGGTAACAGGGTCGCACGCGGACGCCAGTGCGTCAACGGTTTTATTATACCTCATACGTATGAGGTTCTCTACGGAGCGTGTGTGCGTTCAGTGGTTTTTCCGTTTGCGCCCATGCCCCTCACCCCGGCCCTCTCCCCGCAAGGCGTGGCGAGGGAGGCGGCGAGTTCGGAACTCCCTCGCCCCCGTCGCGGGGGAGAGGGCCGGGGTGAGGGGCGCGACATCGCTGGGAATCGCAGATTGCAGAGCCAATCCACCATGCCCACGTAAGTTGTTAGCTGTGAAGGTCGTAGCGACTGCGTGCCGTCTGACGAACCGCGGGCGGGAAAGCCGTGCCGTCCGTTGATCGATCTCACCGAGTCCAGGTTGGTGCGGCCGGCCAGAGCGCCTGCTCTTCGCGCTGCGCATACGCCGCGCGTTCTACCGCCGCCCGGGGATGATCGAAGTGGCCGGCGGACAGGGTCACGATCGTCGTCGGACCCGCCAGGGAATTGCAGACGGCGAACTGGCCGGGGGGCGGGACCGCCGGATCGAAGTAGGCAGGTACGGCCAGCATCGGGATGCGGATGCGCGACGCGGCGCTGGCCGCGTCGAAGTACGCGAGCACCTCGACGGCCTCGGGATGTTCGCGTACGTGACGGCGGACGGCTTCGCCGCTGCCAACGCAGGGCATGGTGAGTCGCAGCGGATGATGGCCGAAGGTCGGCACCACCAGGTGCCCACCGTGAAAGCGCGCGTCCCACGGCAGGGCCAGCGCCCCCAACCCACCGCCAAAACTTTCGCCGCTGTAAAGCAGGTGGTCGGAGGCCGACGGCACCAGTTCCACCAGGGCGCGGGCCGCACTCCAGATGGCGGCGACGCTGTGGCGCAGGATGTAGGTCTCGCGGCTGGCGATTCCGTGCACAACATGCCGATCCGCAACATCTGGGATCGCGGGATCCGCGGAGAGCGCGAAGCCCGGCGCGCATACATACATGAAAGCGCCCGAGCGGCGCGGGTACTCCGGCCCTCCGCGTCCCCCGTAGCCGTGCCCCACCACCGCCCCCACCGTCACCGGACGGTCGCGCGGTTCCACCAGCCAGGCCCCGACGCGCATGCCATCCAGCGTTCGGAAGCGCACCTCGCGCAGACGGTGCTCGGCACTGGCCGATGCGCACGCGTCCACCTGCAGATCCAGCGGCACCGCCATGGTCTCGGCAAATGTCGCCCGCCAGAAGTCATCAAAATCCGCGGGGGCGGCCGGCGCGCGGATCGCCGCCAACGCCTGCGGGGTGTAGCCGTAGGTCGGATCGAAGGCGTAGGAGTGCTTCATCGCAAAGCCACGTCGAACGGAGCCGGCGCCACCGCAGGCCCGGTCACTCGACCATGAACCACTGCACTTCGACGCGGCGGTTCTGATCAATGTCGGTCCCGAGGGGCTCGCGCCAGCCGCAGCCGACAAAGTCGACCCGCGCTTCGTACACGCCAAACTGCTTCACCAGGCGCGCCTTGACCTCGTCGCAGCGCTCCTTGCTCAACTGGACCGCCTTCATCGCCATCTTCTGAACGAACTCCGGGCCGCCCTGCTTCATGAACTGGGCCTTCATCGAGTCATCCACATGGCCGCGCAGCAGCAGCGTCGACCCGGGACTGACCTTGAGCATCTTGGAAATGAAATCCAGGTCGTCCGTGTTCTTCGGGTCCTCCATGTTCAGCTTGCTGGAGTTGGGCTGGAACAGGAACCGCACATCGCGCGAAAGCAGCGGCTGCTCCACCGCGACGGCCTCGTTCGAACGGATCGGGCGGATGTCGGCCTTCTGCGCCTTGTAGCGCCCGCCCATTTCGGCCGCCTTCAGCGCCGCCGGGCTGATGAATTTGTCGCCATTGAAGGAACCGCGCACGAACTGCGAGCCGTAGGCGGCCGTCGCGGACTCGTAGATGTAGCCATAGCTGCCGGCCGAATCGATCGCGCCGGAAAAGAACGCCACGTTCTCCGGCAGGTTGGCCAGATGCACCTTCTGCAGCTCGCCGCGCGTTTCACCGGGTTCCCAGCCGAACGCCTTCGCGATCACGGCCAGTTGCCGGTCCGGGTCATCGCGCACCAGGCGATTGCCCTCCAGCAGCCCATCCACCAGCCCCGTCACCATCTCGGGGTGCTGCTCGGCAAACCCCTTGTTGATCAGCAAGACGTCCGCCACGATCAGCAGGTTGCGGTTGGAGGTCAGCAAGCGCGCCGCGCCACCGCTCCCCTCGACCACTTCCGAGGTCTTGGGATCCCAGGTCACACAGCCATCGAGGCGGCCCCGGCCGCTCTTCAGGTCGCGCAGGAAAAGGTCGCCGGCGCCGAACGAATCGGCGCAGGCGATGACATTCAGCTTCTGCGGGTCGGCCGGCACCGAGAAGTCCGCCCGAAGGTTCACCTCCAAGCCCGCCTGCTGAACCAGGTAGCGCAGAAAGAAATCGGACTCGTTGAACTGGGCCAGCGCCAGCGTCTTGCCGCGCAAATCGTTGATCTTCTGAATCGCATTCTTCACCACGATGGCGTCGGCCCCGCGCGAGAACCCGATCAGCGCCGGCACCACCGCCTGCAGCTGCGCGCCATAGAGCGGCAACACGTCCACCGTGGTGGCTGAGGCGCCGATGCGGCCGCTGTTCAGGCTCGACCAACTGTCCTCTTCACTAATCGTGATCTGGACCCGAAACCCGTGGTTCTTGAAAAAATACGACTCGTCATTGGCCGCCAGGCCGCCGTTGGCCACGATCAGGCCCGCGTAGCCGGCATACTCGCTGAGCTCCAGCGTCAGCGTATTGTTCTGCGGCTCGAACGCCGCGGTGGCTTTCAGGCGCGGCACGGCGTTGCGCGCCTCCACCAGTTCCGCATCGTCCGCCAGCGAGGTATCCGCCGCCCGCGCCACCCCCAACCCGAGCCCCGTACCCAACACGGCCAGCGCCGCCATCCATCGCATACCCCTCATCGTCGCCTCCCCTCTCAATGCAACAGCGATTCCGCATCCACCGACTCGGTCGCCTTGTCAAACGTGCCCAATCGTCCCAACATCGATTCATCCGACATGGAGGCCAAGGTCCGCGCAAACGAGGCCAGCTCCGTTTCGGTACGGTGCAGATCCCCCAGCTCCGCCAGCCCCTCGTTCAGCTTCACACGCTCCAGGTCGATCCCGATGCGCTCCCGCATGCGCGACAGCTTCTCGATATCGGATTTGAGCGTCGCCTCGGTGCCGTCCACGCGGTTCATGGCGTCGCGGTAGGCGCTCACCAGGTCCGTGCGATCGGCGACAAACTGCGCCAGGCTCGCCATCACGGCATCCGCCTGGGCCTGGTCGAACGTCCGCCCCGCCATGCGCACGGGCCAGTGATCCTCATCCGCGGCCCGCTGCATGGCCGTCTTCATGCGCTTGATCACATTCTCGGCGTCGGCCATTTTCGTATGGAGGGCCTGGGCGCGGGATTCGATCCCGCTGCGGGTGGTGGTCAGCTGCGCCAGCTTCTGGCGGCGGCCGTCAATCTGGGCGCCGATGGCCGCATCGGCGTGCGCCAGATATCCGGCCGGGTTGGCGGCAATGGCCTCGGGGGTCCAGCCCCCCTTCGGCTCCTGGGCGTCCGCCCGCCGGGGCATCAGCTTGTCCAGCTTGCCCCGGATGACGGACGACGATTCCTGGCTGCAGCCGCCCAGCAGGGCTGCCGCGACCAGGAAGCCGCAGACCCTGACCACGCGTGCAACCATTTACAGACCCATGATCTTATTGAATTCGGAGTCATCCACCGTCGTGGCCGATTCCGCCTTCAACTGGTCCAGCGTAATCGTGCCTGTGGATTCCGACGCGGTGCTGATGGTGGCCCGCAATGTGGCCCCGATCGTGGAAAGCTGCTGCGACAGGTCGCTGGTAATCTTCTGCACCTTCAGCGTTTCGCGGCTGGTCTTGATTTCGCCGATCTGCTCCTGCGCCTGCGCATTCGCTTCCTGGATCTTGGTCGCCTGCACATCGAGCTGCTTGATGCCGGCGCCGGTCTTCGTCTTCAGACTTTCCTGCGAGGCCACCTGCCGGCTGAAGCTCACAATCTGCCGCTTGACCCAGTCCGCATCGCGCGGCGCCCCCTGCCAGGTGGCCGGCCACGCATTCGCCGCCGTCGTCGAGGTGTACAGAGCCTTCAACTCCGTCAGCGCCTTGTTGCCGAGCGTAACCTTCTCCGTGGCCTCCGCCTGCATGCCTTCCAGATTGGCACGGTTCTGCGCCACCGCAATCTGGCTCGCTTTCAACTTCTGCAGCGCCGCGTTCGCCTGCTGCTCGCAGAAATTCAAATAGTTCTCCGGATCTTTGGCAATGTTTTCCGGCGTCCAGTGCGCGTACTGATCCGCCGCCACGTTGATCTTCGTGCGGAACACGTCGCTGGTGAAATACAGCACGCCTATCACCGCCACGACGACCAACACGATCACCCCAATCTTGGCCTGACCCGACTTGCGCATATTCATTGGCAACCCTTCCTCGCTGGTGTTTCCGCGCCCCCTCGCAGTCGGGCCACGTAGCCGGAAGTGTTGTGGACCCCGACGGTGCTGTCAAGGGCGGGATTGAAGGTCGTCTATCGCCCCCAACACAAGCTTTGTCGCGA
>CAZWQJ010000030.1:0-30596 GCA_964635825.1 uncultured Victivallales bacterium
GGTGGATGTGGTTGAGGTGGATGTGGTTGAGGTCGTGCTCGTCGACGAACTGGTGGTGGTCGAGGTCGAGGACGAGGACGAGGACGAGGAGGAGGTTGTCGTCGTCGAGGTGCTGGTCGTCGTGCCGGCGCTACCGCCGGGGCCCTCGGTGATTTCGTAGCCGGCGCCTGTATTAATGAAGATATACCCCGTGTTGGCCGGGATCAGAAGGTTGGCCGCGTCCCAGGGGCCGCTGGCGGGCTTGACGTAGTCCACGAAGTTTCCGGTTCCCTGGATGGGCATGCGCAGGGTATCGCCGGCCTGCGCTTGCGTGTAGAGCACGGTGCTGCCGAATAGAACGTTCGTGGGCAGGGGATAGCCCAGCCAGTTCTCGCCGGTCTCGATCATGATCGGGTCCGCGCCATTCGTCGGCAGATTGCCCCCGAAGGTGACGCTGAAGACGGCTTGCGTGTTTTGCTGCGGGACCAGCAACCAGTAGCCGACACTCGGGCGAATCGCGAGGTTCGTACTCCAGCCGGCCATACCCCGGACATCCCAATTGGTGATGCCTCCCTGCATGCCGAGAAGTTGGGTCTGTATCGGCAACTGGCTGCTAAACACGGTGGTGGCCCTGAGCGTGGTCGGCCAGATGCGTGGCACGGCGATGAAGTAGGGCTTGCCGCGCTCGTACCCGCTCAGCGCCGAAGCGGTGGTGGATGAGGACGAGGTGGTCGACGTGGTCGAGGAGGTCGGCAGTGTCGTGGAACTCGTCGTGGTCGTGACGGTTCCGACCGGCTGGTAGTCCCACTGCCAGGTGAGCGTCAGATCCTCGTCCATCGTGAAGCTGGCGTTGGTGCCGCCGCCGGCCTCAAACACCGTCGTGCCTTCCAGCATCCACCCCGTGCAGACCCATTCGTAGTCCGGATCCGCGTCCGGCGCCGGAGATCCCGCCAGGGATGCATCAACTGGAGTGCCCGCCGGATAGAGATGTTCACCGGCCGGGGGCATCGCGGTTCCCGCCATGGTGTCGACCCATAGCATGAACATGCTGGGTGATGTCGTGGACGACGTGCTGGAGGTGCTGGTCGTTGTGGTGGTGATCGACAGCGTGGTCGTGGGGGCCGTGGTGGGGCTGACCGATGTAGTGGTGCTGGTCGTGCTGGTCGTGGTGCCGGCGCTGCCGCCGGGGCCTTCGGTGATTTCGTAGCCGGTGCCCGAATTGTTGATGAAGATGTACCCGGTGTTGGCCGGAATCAGAAGGTTGGCGGCCTCCCAGGGGCCGCTGGCGGGCTTGACGTAGTCGACGAAACTGGTGGTGCCTTGGATGGGCATGCGCAGCGTGTCGCCGGCTTGCGCCTGCGTGTAGAGTACGGTGGCGCCGAAGAGCACGTTCGTGGGGAGCGGATAGCCCAGCCAGTTCATGCCGCTGAAGATCGTCACCGGGTAGGCGTTTTCCGACGGCAGGTTGCCCCCGAAGGTGACGTTGAAGACCGCCTGCGTGCCGCTGTTGGGGATCTCCAACTGGTAGCCCGTGCCGGGTTGGAAGGCGATGCTGGAACCCCACCCCGTGAAGGAGCCCTTAATGTCGAGGAGGATGAGACTGTTGCTGAAGGATGAAACTTTGGATGCAGCTGGCAACTGGCTTCCGAAGACGGTGCCAGCCTCTAGCGTGGTCGGCCAGGTGCGCGGGACGGCGATGAAGTAGGTCTTGCCGCGCTCGTAGACAGCCCCCGCGGGCGCCGTGGTGGATGACGTGCTCGTCGTGCTGGTGGTCGTGGTGGCTGGCAGCGTGGTCGAAGAGGTGGTGGTGACGGTCAGCGTGGTGGTGGTGCTGCTGGTGGTCGTGGAGGTGGTCGAGTCCCCGATCGTCGTCGTGGTGGCCGATGGGATGCAGGGCATGAGCACGCCGCCGGTGACAGGCGTCGCTTCGTACACATTGAGGTCGGGGCTCCAGGGCGGCCCCATCGCCGGCCCGATGTATTCCAAGCCGGCGGTCATGCCCATGTAACCGGCGAACTGCACATACAGGTAACCGGTCGAGGGGTCGTTTCCACCGATCTGGTAATCCTCGACAATCGCGAACTCCCCGCCCATGAAGCTGCCAACACCCATGCCGCCTCCGATCGCGTAGTCGCCGGTGGCCGGATGGCGACCGCCGACGGGGATCGTGGTCGTTCCCACACAATTTGGCGCCACCGGGTTCGTCGACCACCAGACGCCATATTGGAAGGATGCGAGCTCCCCACCATAGAACATCTCCCAGATGCCATAGGAACTGCTCAACTGCACGAAGAGTGGATCGGCCCGCGCCGGCAGCGCGACCACGGCCAGCAGCGCGGCGCCGACGAGTGCAGGAATCAGACGGTTCGAACAACGAGCGCGCAGCTCATCCCACAGTCGCATGACGCACCTCCTCAAGGCGGACCACCAGCCAGCCTGAAACAGCGTGAAATCAGCGGACGAATTTGCTGCAGTAGACGCCTTCCGTTTGCCCTAATGCAACACTATTCCGTTTATATTTATTAAGTTAGTATTCATACAGGGTTTGTGTGGAAATGCACGGGAGAGAGTGGGGCACTTCGAGTGGTGCCCCCCCCGGAACGGTGCAGGTGCCTGTTGGGCCTGTGGAGGAAGGTGGGCGTGCGCTTGGTTCGGCTTTCGGCTTGCCGTGGGGGGGAGGCTCGTCTATACACTACGGCTTCTTCGATCAACAAACCGGGTGCCGGCGGCGCATGCCGCGGAGGAGAGGCCCAGCATGGCGGATCCCAAGCCGTACGATTCTGAGTCGGATGCTCTCGAAACCAAGGAATGGCTCGAGTCGCTGGACGAAGTGCTAGAGCGTGGTGGCAAGGAGCGAGTTCGCGAGTTACTGCGGGACCTGGCGCTGCACGCCTACAATCGGGCCGTGCGGATGCCGATGTCGTCGAGCACGCCGTACATCAACACGATTCCGTACCAGGAGCAGCCGCCGTATCCCGGCAATCGCGATCTGGAGCGGCGCATCAAGAACGTGTTGCGCTGGAACGCGATGGCGATGGTGGTGCGGGCCAACCGTCACAAGGAAGGCATCGGCGGGCACATCTCGACCTTTGCGTCCGCGGCGACGCTCTATGAAGTGGCCTTCAACCACTTCTTCCGTGCGCGGACAGAGGATCACCCTGGGGATATCGTGTATTTCCAGGGTCATGCCGCCCCCGGCATCTACTCGCGCGCCTTTCTGGAGGGGCGCCTGTCCGTGGAGCATCTGCAGAACTTCCGTCAGGAGTTGCAGCCGCATCCGGGGCTGTCCTCCTACCCGCATCCCTGGCTGATGCCGGATTTCTGGAATTTCCCCACGGTTTCGATGGGTCTGGGCCCGATCGCCGCGATCTACCATGCGCGCTTCATCAAGTACCTGGAAGACCGGGGCCTGAAGCCGCACTCCGACCAGAAAGTCTGGGCCTTCCTGGGGGACGGCGAAACGGACGAACCGGAGTCGCTGGGCGCCATCACGCTGGCCTCGCGCGAGAAGCTCGAGAACCTGATCTTTGTGATCAACTGCAACCTGCAGCGGCTGGATGGTCCGGTGCGCGGCAATGGCAAGATCATCCAGGAGCTGGAATCCGCCTTCCGCGGCGCCGGCTGGAACGTGATCAAGGTGGTCTGGGGGAGCGACTGGGATCCGCTGCTGGAGAAGGACGACGAGGGGGCGCTGGTCCGTCGCATGGGTGAAGTGGTCGACGGGCAGTACCAGAAGTATATCGTCGAGAGTGGTGCCTACATTCGCGAGGAATTTTTCGGCAAGGATGAGCGCCTGCGCGACATGGTCAAGCACCTCTCGGACGAGCAGCTGCAGAAGATGCGCCGCGGCGGCCACGACCCCGAAAAGGTCTATAGCGCGTTCCGCTTTGCGACCATGCACCGCACGGCGCCGACCGTCATCCTGGCGAAGACGATCAAGGGTTATGGGCTGGGCGAAAGCGGCGAAGGCAAGAACATCACGCACCAGCAGAAGAAGCTGAACGAGAATGAGCTGCTGGCCTTCCGCACGCGCTTCCAGATTCCGATTCCGGATGACCAGGTGGATGACCTGCCGTTCTACCGGTTCCCGGACGACTCGCCGGAGATGAAGTACCTGCAGGAGCGGCGCAAGTCCCTGGGCGGCTACCTGCCATCGCGCCGCGGCATGACCACGCGCCTGCAGACGCCGGGCGATGACCTGTTCAAAGAATTCTACGAGGGCACCGGCGACCGCGAAGTGTCAACAACGATGGTCTTCGTGCGCATTCTCGCGAAGCTGCTGCGGGATCCCGAGCTGGGTAAGCTGGTGGTGCCGATCGTGCCGGACGAGGCGCGCACCTTTGGCATGGAGGCGCTCTTCCGCCAGTGCGGCATCTATTCGCACCCCGGCCAGCTCTACGAGCCCGTCGACAAGGACAACCTGCTCTACTACAAGGAAGCGCGCGACGGGCAGATCCTGGAAGAGGGCATCACCGAGGCCGGTTCGATGAGCTCGTTCATCGCGGCCGGAACCGCCTACTCCGTGCATGGGATCAATACGATTCCATTCTATATTTACTACTCCATGTTTGGGTTCCAGCGCGTCGGCGATTTCATCTGGCTGGCGGCCGACAGCCGCGCCAAGGGCTTCATGCTCGGGGCCACGGCGGGCCGCACGACGCTGGCCGGCGAAGGGCTCCAGCACCAGGACGGCAACAGCCATCTGATGGCGCTGACGGTGCCCAACCTGATGGCCTACGACCCCGCCTTTGCCTACGAAGTGGCGGTGCTGGTGAAGCACGGCATGAAGCGCATGTATCAGGATGGCGACGACGTCTTCTACTACCTGACGCTGATGAATGAAAACTACCCGCAGCCGCCGATGCCCGAGGGCTGCGAGGATGGCATCCTGCGCGGCATGTACCGCTTCCGCGCATCGGCGCGCGAGGGGAGCGGCCCCCAGGCGCGACTACTCGGCAGCGGCACCATTCTGAACGAAGCCCTCAAGGCGGCGGCGGTGCTCGAAGAGCGCTATGGCGTGGGCGCCGAGGTCTGGTCCGTGACGAGCTACAAGGAACTGTACAAGGACGCGATCGAGACGGACCGCTGGAACATCCACAACCCGGATCAGCCGGCGCATGTTCCCTATGTGACGCGCCTGCTGCGCGATGGTGTGGGCCCGGTGATCGCCGCCAGCGATTACGTCAAGGCGCTGGCCGAAACGGTCGGCCGCTGGATCCCCGCGCGCTACACCGTGCTGGGCACGGATGGCTTCGGCCGCAGCGAAGGCCGCGCCGAACTGCGTGACTTCTTCGGCGTCGATTACCGCCACATTGTGCTGGCGACGCTGTCCGCGCTCGGGCGCGACGGCGAAATCCCCACGGATGTCGCCCTGCGCGCCCGCGAGGACCTGCAGATCGATGTCAACCAGGCTAACCCGCTGACGATTTAGGGCAGGGAACGGGAACCGCAGATGGACGCGGATGAACGCAGATGCGCAGAAACACGGAGCGTATGGGACGGCGGTTTCGCTCCGCGGTCCGGCAATCTGCGTTCATCAGCGTTCGTCAGCGGTTCCACTTTCCGAAGTGAAGGACACGACGAATGACAACGGATTTTAAGCTCCCGGAACTGGGCGAGAACATCAAGACCATCCAGGTCGTCAAGCTGCTGGTCGGGGTGGGGGATGTCCTGCGCGTCGATCAGCCCGTCCTGGAACTGGAGACGGACAAGGCGACGGTCGAAGTGCCGTCCAGCGTGGATGGCACGATCACGGCGATCCATGTGAAGGCCGGTGACGAAATCACCGTTGGCCACGCGATCCTCTCCGTCAGCGGCGGTGCGTCCGCCCCCGCTCCCCACCCAAGCGAGCCACGTGCAGACGCTCATGCGGAAACGGCCGGGGTGGCACCCGGCCCTCCCGAAGCCAGCCACACGGGTCGAGTATCCGAGCGGGAGGGCGCGGTGCCACCCGCGCCGTCCGTGGCCGCCCCCACGACCGGTCAGTACCTCTTGCCGGAACTGGGCGAGAGCATCAAAACCATTCAGGTGGTGAAGGTGCTGGTGAAGGTTGGCGAGTCGGTGGCGTTGGACCAGCCAGTCGTCGAACTGGAAACGGACAAGGCCACGGTAGAGCTCCCCTCGGGGGTGAGCGGACTCGTGCAGGAGATCCACGTCAAGGTGGGCGACGAGATTGCCGTGGGGAGGCCGTTGTTTACGTACACGGGCGGTGTGGCGGCGGCCGCGGTGAACCCGGCTCGCGGGGCCGCGAGCCCTCCATCGCCAGCCATGGCTCCGCGTTCTGGAGGGGCGGCGGCCACGCCGCCCGCCGCTCCCGCGCCCACGCTCCCCGCCACTCCGCCACCCGCGCCGCGGGCGAGCGTCCCGGGCAAGCGAGTGCCGGCGGCGCCGTCGGTGCGCCGGTTCGCGCGGGAGATCGGCATCGATGTGAACCAGGTCGAGGGCACGGGCCCGGCCGGGCGTGTCTCCAGCGAGGACGTCAAGCGGCACGCCAAGGCGCTGAACGAAGCGCGCGCGGCGGCGCCGGCGGTGGCGGTTCCGGCGGCGCCGTCGGGTGGGTTTGCGGAGGAGCCGCTGCCGGACTTCTCCAAGTTCGGTGCAGTCGAGCGCGAGAAGATGAGCGTGATCCGGCGGCGTACAGCCGAGCATCTCGCGCGCAGTTGGGCGCTCGTCCCGCACGTGACCATTTTCGACACGGCCGACATCACGGATCTGGAAGACTTGCGCAAGCGCTACGCGGAGCGCGCCGAGAAGGCTGGCGGCAAACTCACCATGGCGGTGATGGTGGTCAAGGTGGTGGCGCAGGCGCTCAAGGTCTTCCCGCGGTTCAACGCCTCGATCGACATGACGACGCGCGAGATCGTGTTGAAGAAGTTCTACAACATCGGCGTGGCCGTGGATACCGAGCGCGGCCTGATGGTGCCGGTGATCCGCGACGCCGACCGCAAGAACATGATCCAGATCGCGGCGGACCTCAGCCAGATTGCCGAGAAGTCGCGCACCGGCAAGATCACGGTGGCCGACCTCGAAGGCGGCACGTTCACGATCTCCAACCTCGGGCGCACCTGCGGGACCTTCTTCACGCCGATCGTCAACCTCCCGGAGGTGGCAATCCTGGGGGTTGGGCGCGCGTTTGAAGAGACGGACGCGAAGACTGGCACCCTGCGCCGCAAGCTGCCCTTGTCGCTCTCCTTCGACCACCGCCTGATCGACGGCGCCGACGGCGTGCGCTTCCTTGGCTGGATCATCGAAGCGCTGGGTGAGCCGCTGGTGCTGTCACTGGAAGGCTAGCAGAACCGCGGCTGCGCGGTTCTGCTAACATGCAAATGCCAACATGCAACATGCAGAGCCGGAAATGGAGCCGGGGGTGAAAGCGGGCCGTGTGGAACGATACGACCTGGAGGAGCGGCTACTGACGTATGCGGCGCGGGTTATCCGGCTGACAAATGCACTGCCTGACTGCCGAGCAGGAAGACATGTCGCCGACCAGTTGTTGCGTTCCGGAACGTCTCCAATGGCGAGCCACGGAGAGGCACAGGCGGCCGAGTCACCTGACGACTTCATTCACAAGTTGAGTGTTGCATGTTGCATGTTGCGTGTTGCCAGGAGGATCTTGTGGACATTGTATCAACCCAAGTGGCGGTGATTGGCGGCGGGCCGGCGGGGTATCCGGCGGCGTTTGCGGCGGCGGATCACGGCCTGAACGTCACGATCATCGATACCGAGCCGAATCCCGGTGGGGTCTGCCTGTACCGCGGTTGCATTCCGTCGAAGGCGCTGCTGCATGTGGCCCAGGTCATTCACGCCGCCAAGGATGCGGAGGCCTGCGGGCTGACGTTTGGCGCGCCGCAACTGGATGTCGACAAGCTCCGGGCGTGGAAGCAGTCGGTGGTCACGAAGCTGACGGGCGGCCTGGGGCAGTTGGGCAAGCAGCGCAAGGTGACCTTCATCCAGGGGCGCGCGACGTTCGTGGATGCGCATACGCTTCACGTGGAAACGACGCAGGGCGAGGCGCGGACCGTGCATTTTGAGCATGCGATTCTGGCAACGGGTTCGCGCCCGGTGCGCATCCCGACGGCGCCCGAGTCGCCGCGCGTGATGGATTCGACCGGCGCGCTGGAACTGGCCGATGTGCCGAAGCGGTTGCTGGTGGTGGGGGGCGGATATATTGGGATGGAGCTCGGGCAGGCCTATCAGGCCTTCGGCTCGACCGTGTCCGTGGTCGAAATGCTGCCGCAAATCCTGACGGGCGCCGACCGCGACCTGGCGCAAGTGCTGATCTCCCGGCTGAAGAAGCAGTTTGCCACGATCTGGGTCGAGACGCGTGTGGTGGAGATGCGCGATACCGGCAGCGAGATGGTCGTCACCATGGAGGCGAAGGACGGCAAGCGCTTTGAAGAGACCTTCGACAAGGTGCTGATTTCCGTGGGGCGCCGGCCGAACACGGAAAACCTGGGGCTGGAGAAGACGCGCGTGCGCCTGGACCCCAAGGGATTTGTGATGGTGGACGACCAGCGCCGCACCGATGAGCCTTCGATCTTCGCGGTGGGCGACATCGCGGGGCAGCCGATGCTGGCGCACAAGGGCACGCACGAGGGCCATGTGGCCGCCGAGGTCATCGCCGGCAAGAAGACGATCTATGAGCCCGCCGCGATTCCGGCCGTGGTCTTCACGGATCCCGAACTGGCCTGGTGCGGGCTTACGGAAATCGAGGCGCAGCAAAAGGGGCTCGCCGTCAAGGTGGCCAAATTCCCGTGGGCGGCCTCAGGGCGCGCCACCACGCTCGGGCGCAATGACGGGCTCACCAAGATCATAGCCGATGCGGCGGACGGCCGCGTGCTGGGCATGGGTGTGGCGGGACACGGCGCCGGCGAACTCATCGCCGAGGGCGTCCTCGCCGTGGAGATGGGCGCCGTCGTCAGCGATCTCGCGCTCACGATCCACGCCCACCCGACCCTGTCTGAAACCTCGATGGAAGCCGCCGAGTCCTACGCCGGCCACGCCACGCATTACATCGGCAAGAAGTAGCCGCGTGGCGGTGTCGGTATACACGCATGCCAAGTCGGAACAATTCGGACGATTCCCGCCCCTCACCCTGCCCTCTCCCCGCGGGGGAGAGGGTTTGCTGGAGTGGGCTGCTTGGTCCGGGGCACCCTCGCCCCGCGCGGCGGGGAGAGGGCGGGGTGAGGGGCGCGACCCGATGAAAGCCACCGTCGATTCCAGCGCCTGCATCGGCTGCGGCGCCTGCGCAAAAATGGCGCCCAATGTGTTTCGCATGGAGGGGGGCGTCGCCAAAGCCGGCGAGAATCCCGTCCCCCCCGGCGTTGGCGATCTCGTCGAAGCCCTGGTGGACGTCTGCCCCGCCGCCGCCATCCAAACGCACCCGGAGTGATTACGGCAATGCCGATCCACCCGAAAGGGCCGGGGCGTCACCCCGGCCTTGCATAGGAGCACCTTGGGTCGCGCTCGGCCGTTGCGTCAGAAGCCAAGGACGCGTATGATTGTTGGATGGAACGCGTGGTACACAAGGCGCGGAATTTCAAAGATGCGGATGCCTGGGACCGCCAGCAGCAGCGGGCCATGTCCCCGCGCGAGCGAATAAACGCAGCCCGTGAGTTGCAGCGCCGGGTCTACGGTCGAGCCACGGACATACGCTCATGCCATCCGAGCCGTTAGACGCGAGCGCGTTCTCTCCGGATACGCTGGACTTTCTCCAAGCGCTGTACCACGCAGAGGTGCAGTACCTCATCGTAGGCGGGGAAGCCGTCATCTACCACGGCTACGCACGCGTCACTGGTGACATCGACTTCTTCTACGCCGCGGACGATCTGAATGCCCAGAGGCTATTTGCTGCTCTCCATGCATTCTGGAAAGGCCCCCCTCCCGGTGTGGCCGCACCCGCGGAACTGCAGGAACCTGGTGTGATTGTGCAGTTCGGAGTGCCGCCGCGACGAATCGACCTGATCAATCGGATCAGTGGCGTAACATTTGACGACGCCTGGCCAGAACGGGTTCGTGTTGAGGTGCGCACACCGGCCGGTACGATACCCGTTTGGTACCTGGGCCTCGACGCACTGATCCGCAACAAGCGAGCATCCGGCAGGCCCAAGGATCTTGTCGATGTGGACTTCCTTGCCAGTGAAGACGGAACGCCTTGACCAAGTGTCTGTTGTGCTGTGTCGTCCCGTCAGTTGGCGCCGATGGGTTTTTGCCAGTCGGCGGGGGAGGGGTCGTCGCCGGCGGGGCGGGGGAGGTTGGCCCAGTGGCCGGAGGGATCGGAGCCGCGGCACCAGATGCTCTGGCGGTTCCACTCGTTCTGGGCGCGGACGGTGACGGGGCAGTAGCGGATCGTCAGCCCGCAGCGGCGGCGATTGGAGCGGTTGGCATCGGAGCCGTGGGCGAGCATGTCGGCATGGAGGGACAACTCGCCGGCCTTGAGGGAGTCGTAGACGGGGGTGCCGTAGGTCTCGATGTTGTCGATCTGCTGATCGAGCACGGCTGGATCGCGCGTGCGGCTCCACTTCAGGAGTCCCCGGTTGTGGGTGGCGGGGAGGAACTGCATGGCCGCGTTCTCGGGATCCGCATCGTCGATGGCGAGCCAGACGGTGACGGTGCGGGCCTTGTCGAACGGCCAGTAGGAGGCGTCCTGGTGCCAGGGCACCTTTTTCGGGTCTCCGGGCATCTTGCAGAAGTAGTGCGTGCCCCAGCCGACGAAATTCGGGCCGAGCAGGTCTTCGACCAGATCGAGGATGCGCGGATGGACGACGAGGTCGTAGATGCTGCGGCAGCGCTGGTGGTAACCGTTGACGGCGTAGCTGTCGCGCCCATCGTTGCGGGCCTTGATTTCCGCCAGCAGCCAGTCAAAGAAGGCGCGATTGGCGGCCGTCTCTTTCTCGTCGAAGAGGCGGAACGGCTTCAGGTAGCCGACGGTGTTGTAGTCGGCAATTTGGGCTGGGGTCAGTACGCGTGGTGACGCGTTAACCGACGGCACGAAACTGAGGTCCCGTTCCATGCGCTGGGCAGCCTCATCCCAGCGGGCGCTTTTGGTGTTCTTTTCCATGGGGTAAGTCGGGTTTGTGTCTCCTTGCGCGCACTGTAGCCCGCATGTTGCACCCGCGCAAGCGCGCGGGTGCAACATGCGCCTGCCAGCCAACGCCGACGGTAGGCGTTGGCTGGCAGGCCGAACCAGACGTCTCGTCGGTTCGGGGCGGCCCCGAAGCGCGGCGCCAAGCGCCTCTGCTTCGGCCCTGCGGGCGAATGTTGCACGAGGGGCTCGTGCAGCATTCGGGCTAGCCTCTGGCGGGCACGCGCATCAAGGGGAGAGCTGTTCGTAGAAACCGGCGACGTGCCGTAAGGGCGGGGCGGGCCTGTCGAGCAGTTGGTAAAGGTTCTCGCGCACGGGGCCGATCGCCTGCACGCCGGAGTTGATGTCGCCCTCGCGCAAACCCAACCCGAGGGCGATGACGTCACCGGTGACGGCGCGGTCCCAATAGCGGCTGAACCCGCCGTCGGCCTGCAGGAAGTGGGCGTTGGCGGCGACGGTGAGTCCGCCGGCCTCGGCGATTTCGTGCGGGGGGTAGGCGCGGGAAACCCAGCCGCGCAGGAATCCGAACATGGAGAGGGCGTTGCGCAAATACACGTAGCGATCAGGCGGTGGGCCGCGGAGGCAGGCGAGCGAGCTGGCGTATTGGGCATCGGCGCAGGGGATGGGCAGCCCAAGCGCATACAGGGACAGGCAGATCTTGAAGGCGCCCGACAAGTAGTTGTAGTCGGCGGCGGTGGGGTCCGTACCCCAGAAGCCGGTGGTGGGGGACTGAATGCCGTCGAGGAAGGTGACGAGGGTTTGCTCGAGCGACGCCCGATTGGTGGCGGGCAGGAGGACGATGGACGAACAGCGCGTCTGCACACTGCCGCCCGCCGAGTACGGATTGCTCCACGGCAGAGCCGCCAGCCAGGCGGCGAAGGCTTCCGGCGAGGCCAACTCGGGGTACTGGGCCTCGACCGCGCTCTGGTTGGGCTCGGCATAGGGCGGGTTCGTGCTGACGGAGCCGGAGGCGGGGACGGCGGTCAGGCGGCGATAGCCGTGCCGCGCGTAGCTGAGATTGCGGCCGAGTTGGGAGGTGCTGCGGTCGAGGTCGGCGATGCGGTCGCGGTAATAGCCGTCGGGATCCTGACGCGTGGCGAAGAACGTGAGCAAGGCATCCTTGATGGTGGCCGGCATGGTGTCGAGCAAGCCGGTGTCTTCGAGAATGGAGAGGGCCTGGCCCGTGGTTTCGATCGTGGGGCGGAAGCGGTTGGTGTCCGTCCGCGAACTGAGTGCGTGGTAGAAGCCGCCCAGGCTGGAGGAGTAGAGGGAGGCCAGCCACGGCAGAAAGGCGTCATACTGGGCATCGAGTTCGCCCAGCAGAACGGGGATGTCTTCGCCGGAGACGGGATGCCGGCCCTGATGGACGCGCACATCGTCGAGCTGGGCGTCGCCGGCGGCGGCCTGCCAGGCATAGGATTGGGCGTTGGTGGCGAGCGGCAACCCGGAGGCACGCCGGACCCCGTTGACCCAGACCTCCGCTGTTTGCTGGGTGACGTTGACGACCCAGGCGAGGCGGCACCAAGTGGCGGCCGGCAGGACGCTCAGCACGTTGGTGTCGGTCCCGGCCCGAAGGGCGCCATCGATGGCCACCTGCAGGCGCGCGCACGCCACGCGGTCGGCTAGCAGGGCGAACTCCAAGGCGGAGGTGGAGCCGCGGTTGATGCGCCATGAGCAAGTGAACGCGCCAGTCTGGGGCGGAATGGCCAGCGTGGTGCGCGGCCACGTCTCCGCCGACGAGCCCCCGACCAGGTGGAGGCAGCGATTGGTGGAGCCGGCTTCGGTGAGGATTCGGCATTGGGTGCCACCCGGCGATTCGTGTGTGAGCGGCAGTTCGGCATCGCCGGCGGTGTCGCCTTCGAAGGTGGCGTCCAGCAGGCTGGCCGGTTGTTCAATGCGGAGGCGGGCGAATGAGACGGCTGCCGGGGTGGGGCCGGTGCCGAGAACACGATAGACGGTGGCCGTGCCGTCGAGGGGTTGCTCGGGGCCTACGCCGTCGGCGGCCCATTGGCTGAGGCTACCGAGCGCAGGCGACTGCTCCACCCAGCAGGAAAGCTCCGCGTCGGTCTGTCGCGCGTAGACGGCGCGCAGGGAGCCCGGCGTGGCGCCGGCGGGCGGGGCCAGCTCGATCCGGAAAAGCGGACCGTCGGCCGCCAGGGGCGAACCGCGCAGCGCGTATTCGACGAAATTGTTGTGTCCATCGCCATCGGGATCCGCCCCCAGCGCGCCGGCAACGTTCGTCCAGGACGCAAAGTGGCGCCAGCGCCAGGTGGCGTAGGTTTCCGCGTCGCAACGCATGGGCATCAGGAGCGGCCCCAGAACCAGGGCCGCACTGAACCCGCAGGCTATGACCGACGCATGCATCGTGGGGATCATCTCCGGCTTGATTATAAGCCCTATGGATTAGGTGGAGCAAGCGTGGAACGGCGGGCCGCCGCGCGCCGTCCATTCGATTGCGGGGTGGGGGGACCGCGTGATATCGTACGGCGCACGTCGTGGCCCATGGGGCCCAGCCTTGCATAATGGACGTGCACGGAGTGTATGAATTTCAGTGTCCTTGAACGCGGTGGCCGCATGGCGGCGTACGGGGTGGTGAGCGCGGTCCTGGTGCTGGCCCCGTGGCTTTTTGGCGCGTGGGAAGGCTGGTGGTTCTGGCCGCTGGCCACGGCCATCTTCGTGGCGAGCGCCTGCTTCGCGGTGGCCCTGCTGGCCGGCCGCCATCGCCCGGATGAGGAGGCTGTTCCCCGCGCCGTGGGCCCATTCCTGGCGGCTTGCCTGCCGTTCCTGTTCTATGCCGGTGTTCGGGCCTGGCAGACGCCGGTGCTGCTGGACGCGGAGCGCAGCGTGCTGCTGGTCCTCACCCCGCTCCTGGTCGGCGTCATTCTGGTCTATGGCACCACGCCCGGGCAACGCCGCAGGCTCTTCCTGGTGCTGGCGGCCAACCTCCTGCTGCTGGGCCTCTACGGCATCATCAACCATCTCCTCACCGGCAGTCGGCTGGTGCTCTGGGAGGACGGCTACCCGAAATACTGGAAGGATCATCGCGCCAGTGGTAGCTATTTTTGCCCGGATCATTTCTCCGGGATTATGGAGATCGGCTTTGCGGTGGGGCTGGCGGTGGTCTTGCGGGCGCGCCGGGCGCTCGCGCCCCTGCTGTTCGGCGGCCTGCTCCTCGCGGTGGTCACGGCGGGTGTCGTGATCAGCAAATCGCGCGGCGGCGGCCTGACCCTGGTGGCGATCCTGCTGGGCGGCCTGGTCTGGGGCTTGTCGCACCGGTCGCCCGCTTCACGTCCCTGGTGGCGGCTGGCGGCGCTGTGCTTCCTGTCGGCGGCGATCCTGCTGGTCCCCCTGGTGGCCAAGTCCTACACCAAGCGCTTTCTCGACATTGTCGGGTGGAATGCCGCCCGCGGCAAACCGCCACGGGAGGCGCTGCAGATTGCGCTCGCGCGCCTGGAGCGTGACAGCCGCCCGCAGATGTACGCGGCCGCGTACCGGGCCTGGCGAACGAGTCCCTGGGTGGGCATTGGTCCGGGCATGCATGAAACGCTTTGGCCCCATTTTGCCCCCAGCGACGCCGGCGACCGTGCCGCCGGGCGCTGGCCGAAATTCCCGAATTACGCCTACAACTCCAACGCGGTGCACAACGAATGGCTGCAACTCCTGGAAGAGTATGGCGTCTTCGGCTTTGCGCTCTTCGCGCTGCCGGCCGCCTGGTGCGTGGTGCTTTTGCGCCGCCCGCTGGCCCAGGAAGCGCGCCGCGAAGACGATGCCCAGCGCCATGCCCCCCACGGCGATGGCGATCGCACCCTGGCGCTGGCGGCCCTTCTTGCCGCCGTGGCCATGGCCACCCACGCCTTCGTGGACTTCAATATGCAGATGCCGGCCACCAACTGGCTCGTGGCCGCACTCATCGCCCTCGGCCTGACCGCTCCCTCCGTGGCGGATGACGACCACACCGCCGCGCGCCCGGAGTCGGCATGACGCACGTGGTGCTGAGCGATATCCATCTCGGCAGCGAGCAGTGCCGGATCGAGTTCTTCCTGCAGACCCTTGAACGCTTGCCGCCGGCGGTCACCCTCATCCTGAATGGCGACGTCATTGACCGCCGCGACCGCCCGTTGCCCGCCGCGCACCAGCGCGCGCTGGACCGCGTGCGCGATGAAGCCTCGCGGCGGCCTGTGATCTGGGTGCGCGGCAATCACGACTCGACCTATGCCCTGGCGGATCCGGGCGCGATCCAGTTCTGCGAGTCCCATGTCATTGAGAAGCGGCTGCTGATCATGCACGGCCACGAGTTTGACAACGTCATGCCCTACCACCGCCTGTTTCTTTTTTGTTTTCGCATGCTGCACCGACTGCGCGTGCTGCTGGGGGCTGAATCCGTGCACGTGGCGCAGTATGCCAAGCGGTTTCCCGTGCTGTATGGGGTGCTCTTGCGCAGCGTGGCCATGAACGCCATCGAGGCCGCGCGCGAGCACGGCTGCCCGGCCGTCACGTGCGGGCACACGCATTTTGTGGAGGACCGCGTGATCGAGGGCATCCGCTACCTGAACACCGGCGCATGGACTGAGGACAATCCGCAGGTCGTGGGCATCACGCCCACAGAGGTCTGGATGAAGCCGGTCGCGGAGGTATTTCGCCACGGATGAACGGCAGCCCTCGCATTCTGCTTCTCGGCGAAGGCGGCAGCCCGAACCTGGGTGACGCCATGATTCGCGACGGCCTGGTGGGGCTGCTGCGCGAGGCGATGCCGAAGGCCGATGTGGGTGCCCGCGACTGGCGCCGAGGCGATGACGCGGGCGCCTCCCTGCCTCGCCGGCCGCGGCTCCCGCCGGCCTTGCGCAAACCGCTCCTCGGGTGGTTGATCCTGCACGGGCGCCGCCCCGCCATCTGGCCCCAGTTGGCGCGGTCGATCCGCGAGAGCGACATCATCCTGATCGGAGGCGGCGAACTCGTTCAGGATGGGCTTTCGCTTTTTCCGCATCGATTGGCGGCGGTCGCACGATGCGCGCGTGACGCGGGGCGGCCCTATGCACTCATTGCCTGTGGCGTGGAGCCGGATGGCGGGTGCGAGGCGCGCCGGTTGGTCGGCGAGGTGCTGGCCGGCGCGGCCCTTGTCACGGTGCGTGATGCGGCGTCGCGCGAGAACCTGGCGCGTTGGGCACCTGGCCGGGACTGGCGCGCGGTGGCCGTGGCGCCGGACCCCGCCGCGACTCTGAACCCGCCGTTGCCGAAGGCGGGCGAGCGCGCGGGCGTGGTGGGCGTCAATGTGCTGGCCTATGCGAACCTGCAGGGGAAGCGAGGTCTGTGCCCGACGCGGGAGGCGTACATGTCCTGGTACATCGCCGCCGTGGAGTCCCTGCGCCGTGCCAGTCGCGCGCGCGTGCGGCTTTACACCAACGGCCTGCCGCTCGATCAGGATTTTGCGGAAGCGCTGGCGGGGCGGCTGGCGGATCCCCACCACATTGAATTGGCCCCGCGCCCGACATCGGTGGAGGCGTACCTGCAGATCGTCAGCGGCTGTTCCGCCATTCTGGCCACGCGGCTGCATGCGGCGATCGCGGCGATGGTTTGCGGCGTGGGCGCAGTCGGCGTGCGCTGGTCCTCGAAAATCGAGTCGTTCTACCGCGAGATCGGGCGCGCCGATCTGTTGGTTGCGATGGACGACGAGGGGCTTGCACGCCTGCCCGCCCTGGTATGGCCCGGGCGCCCGGTGGCGCTGTGCTGGCCCGATGGCTACGTCGCACGCGCGCGGGAACACGCCGACGCCTGCCGTCGACTCTTTGCCACCCTGGAGGCTTCATGACGGGGGGCGGCGCCGTGCGTGGCCGTTCGCTTCGCCAAGGGGCGTTGTTGCTGACCGGGCAATGCTTGAACGCCGGCGGGCTGGCGATCACGACGGTCCTGCTGGCACGCTGGCTTGGCCCGGACGACTACGGCTTGTTCGCGCTGCTGGCGTCCACGGTCATCATGCTGGGCATGCCCGCCGACTTTGGGGTGGCGCCCGCGATGGCGCGCTATCTGCGCGAAAACCGGTCGAGTCCCGTGCAGGTGCGGCGCATCGTAATCGCCGGCTTCGGCATGAAGTTGCTGCTGGCCGGCGTGGTCGTGCTGGCACTCTGGGGGTTGGTCGGGTGGGATGCCAGCCCGCTTGCCGGGGCAAAGATCCGGCCATTGATGTGGTGGTTGGCGGCTCTCCTGTTCCTGGCGGAGACGGAGCGGGCGCTCATGCGAAGTTTCGAAGCCCTCGGGCGCCTGGACGGCTTTGCGTGGGCCCGCATTCTCGGTGGCGCCCTATGCCCGGTGCTGGCGCTCTCGCTGGTGCTCGGTGGCGCGGGGCTGGTGGGCGCGCTGGGCGGTCGCGCACTGGCGCTTGCGTTGGAGGTGACGCTGGCGGTTGTCATCCTGTTGCGGGTGTTGGGCGCGCCGCGCAGCCACGCCGTTGCCGAAGGCGCCCCGCTCGAATCGACGGCCGCCTGGTGGCCGCGCATCGTCGCCTACGCCCTGCCACTGGCCCTGGCGACGGCCGGCTTCTTCTTTTTCCGTCGCTGTGATGTGCTGCTGATCGAATACTTCCTCGATTCGCGCGACGTGGCCTTCTACAGCATTCAGAGTCCCATGCTGGCGGTCCTGCAGGTGCCGGCCGCGGTACTGGGCGCGGTCGTGGCTCCCTGGTTTGCGGATCGTGGCCTCTCCGCCGAGGAACGGCGTCTGCGGCTGCAACGCAGCCTGCGCTGGCTGCTCATGGTCTATGTGCCCATCGGCTGGATGCTGGCGCTCTTTGCGGAGCCCGCGGTCACCTTGCTCTTCGGCGCTGACTACCTTCCCGGCGTCGGGGTTGTGCAGCTCTACAGCGCCATCTTTCTTCCCTTCTATGCGGCGGCGAGCGTGTTGAGCATGATTCTGGGTTATCAGGGGGAGGCGGGATACCGCGCGGCGGTGGTCGGTGCGGCCATCGTCGTCAATGTGCTGCTGCACCTGATTCTGATTCCCCGCGCCGGCATCATGGGTGCGGCCGTGGCCACGCAACTGGCGTATGTGCCCGTGGTGCTTCTCTACGCGAACCGCGTTCGCAAAACGGTCGGGTTGCCGTGGCGCGCCGACTTGCCGGACCTCCTGCGCGTCTTGGCCGGCACCGTGGCTGCGATCCTGCTGGCCCTGGTCGTCTACCGGTTGGGCGCCCGCAGCATCCTGAGCGCCATGGCCGGCACGCTGGCCGGCGCCCTGCTCTATGCGGCCTTTGCCTGGTGCAGCGGCCTTGTGCGTCCGGACGACCTGCGCCTGTTTCGCGCGATGCTGCCCGCGCGTTGGCGCGCCGTGCCGGGAGCGACGGACGCCGGAGCGTCGGAATGAGCCTGCCCGCGCCGCGACTGGCCTGCTTCGTCAACTCCCTCCAGGGCGGCGGCAGCGAGCGCATCCTGGTCACGCTGGCCAATGGGTTTGCCGCCGAGGGGCTTGCGGTGGATCTGGTGCTCGGGCGCGCGCAAGGGCCCTTCCTCAAGGCCGTCGCGCCGGCCGTGCGCATTGTCGACCTGGGGACCAGCCAGGCCTTGCCCGGGTTCTGGCGGCTCGTGCGCTACCTGCGGCAGGCGCGTCCGCCGGTGTTGCTGGCCACGAACCTGATGAACAACGTGGCGGCCGTGGCGGCCGTGCGGTTGCTGCGCCAGCGGACGCGCGTGGTGATCAACGAGGGCTCCGTCTTCAGCCGCACCTTGCGTAGCCAGCGGAGCCACACGAAGCTCTCGATTCGCGCGGCGGCCATGGTCGCACCGGCTGCCTACCGGCACGCAGATGCAGTCGTGGCCGTCTCGCGCGGTGCGGCGGCCGATCTGGCGGCGCGCGCGCACATTCCGGCCGCACGCGTGGTGGCCATTTACAACCCGGCCATCACCGATGAACTCGTGGCGGCCGCGCGCGAAACCCCGACACACCGGTGGTATCGCGAAGGGCGTCCGGTCATCCTGGCCGTAGGCCGTTTGCATCCCGCCAAGGACTATCCCACCCTCTTGCAGGCCTTCCGCGCGACGCGTGACACTTGGCCGGACGCGCGCCTGCTGATCCTGGGCGACGGGCCGTCCCGGCCGATGCTCGAACGCCTCTGCACAGAGCTGGGGCTTCAGGATTACGTTGACATGCCGGGCTTTTCCGCCAATCCATACGCGTGCATGCGCGCGGCGGCCGTCTATGTCCTGTCCTCCGCGTGGGAGGGGTTCTCCAATACGCTGGTGGAAGCGCTGGTGTGCGGCTGCCCGGTGGTCAGCACGGATTGCCCGTGCGGCCCCGCGGAAATTCTGGAAGGGGGCCGCTTGGGAACGCTGGTTCCGGTGGGCGATTCGCAAGCCCTGGCCCAGGCGATGGTGCAGGCGGTGAACGGGCCTCGGCTGCCGACGCCGGGCCCGGATTGGCGGCAGGCGTTCAGCGTGCGCGCGGCGCTGGACCAGTATCGGGAGGTCTTGCAACTTGTCTGAGTCCGCATTGAGTTCGAGGGGCGGCGGTGGACCGCCCATGTATACGGGGATGTTCCTCGGCCCGCTGGCCATCGGCGGTACCTTGCTGGTTCTCGTGCTGGGCTACCAGCTGTTCGGCCTCTACGGAGCCCTTCTTCCCTGCCTGCTCATCGTCAGCTCCTGGCTGATCGGCCGCCCCAAGACGTTGCTGACCGTCATGTGGTTTGTGGTCCTGCTGGTGCCTTCCCTCGAGATCATCTTTGGGCGCGAACTGGTCCGCATTCTTGAACAGGTGTCGGGGCTTCTGGTGCTGGTCGTGGTCGTGGGGCACCACATTCTCGCGCGTGTGCCACCGCGCGGCACACGCGCCTTCAGCCTGGCCCTGATTCTGCTGCTGGCCGTGGCGGCCACCTCGGGCCTCGTCAACCGCGTCCCCCTCGTGTCGCTCCTGTTCTATACGCTGGCCTACGGCAAATTCCTGTGGGTCTTTTACGCGGCCGTGCGGTTCCTGCGCCCGGCCGACTCGCGCCCCGTATTCTGGATCATGATCGCCTCCTTTGCCCTCCAGTGGATTTTCAACCTGGCGTTTGTGGCGGGGGTGAACCCGCTGCCGGCCATTCTGCTCCGGCGCCCGGCCGACTCGTTTATCGGCACGCTGGCGAGCTGCAACTACGTCGCCTATTTTATGGGGACCTTCCTGTTTCTGCTGGTGGCCGTCCTGCGCGAAAAGCGCTCGTTCGGCATGGCGCTGGCGCTGTTTCCCGCCGCGGTCGTGGCCGTCGTGCAGCTCCTCTACACCTACACGTATCACATGTACCCGATCCTCGCGTGCTGTCTCTGGACGCAGGTGGTCATGATGGCGAAGCGCGCCGAGCACCGTATTCTGCGCGCCGTGGTCGGCGTATTGCTGGTGCTGCTGGTCCTGCATGGGATGTCCGTGATCGGCTCGAGCGGGGAACTCAGCAATCCGCTCTCGATGGCGGTGTGGGATCACAACTGGGATCGGTTGCGTACCGGTCCGAAGTGGGAATCGTACAAGGAGGTGGTCCTGAACGCGGATCGCTTCCTGCGCTACCCGCTTCTGGGCGGCGGCCCCGGTAACTATACCAGCAATATTGCCATGCTGACGGGGCGCCCCCTTTCGCGCCTGCCGCACCTCTTTCACCGCTACGTGGCCGTCGACTGGCAGCAGGAGAGCATGGGCGGCAGCATCCTCAGCCTGCCGCGGACGGGGATCCTGTCGCTGTGGGGCGAACTGGGCCCCATCGGCTGCATCCTGTTCTGGGGGCTGCATGTCTATGCCGTCGCGCGCATCTGGCGCCAACGCCGCCAAGGTCTCTACACGGGGCTCTACGATGGCGTCCTGGCCGATGCCTTCGTGCCGGCCATGATCTTCTTCATCATCCTCAACACGCTTGCGGAGATGGTGCCCGTCGCGCATCTCACGCTTGGACTCTGGATCTGGGCGGGGCTACTGTGGCACCGGCCGCCGCCGGAACCGGCCCCGGTTGCCGCCGCGGTGGTGGCGCCTCCCGCGGGGGTGGCGGAGGAGGAGGGGGAGTCCGCTCCGGCTTCGACATGAACTGCCCCCTGTGCGAACGTGCGGAGGCTGCGCCCCTCTATACCGATGCGCGCGTACGCGTGGTCTGGTGCCGCGCCTGTGACCTCGGGCGGCTGGCCGACCCCCACGCGGAGCTGGCGCGGCTCGATCCTGCGTTTGTCGATCACTCCCGCTACTACGCCACCCGTGGCGTGACGGCGGCCGCCGGCGCGCCGCCCGCGCGGCGCGGCGCGGCGCCGGACCGCAATGGCGATATCCGCCGTATGCTCGCCGCCCGCATCGCCCCCGGTGGCACCGTACTGGATGTAGGCTGCGGCACGGGGTTGTTCCTGGAGCGGTTGCGTGCGGAGTCCGGTCTGCACGTGCGGGGAATTGAGCCGGACCCGGTGCGCGCAGCTGAGGCGGCGCGGCGCGGGCTTTCCGTCGAGGTGGGCATGTTTGGCGATCGGGCAGGCGGTGCCGCCACGCTGGACGCCATCACGATGCTCCAGGTCCTCGAGCACGTCCTCGATCCGCTGGAGGTGCTGCGGGCGGCCTATCGCCTGCTGCGCCCCGGGGGGCTGCTGGTCGTGGATGTCCCGGGGTTGCACAATCCGCGCATCCTCGCCTATCGCGCCACGCGCCTGCGCGCCCTGGCCCGCCGCGACTTCATCCCCTCGCATGTCTGGTACTTCACGCGGCCGGCGCTGTGCCGGTTGCTTGAGCGGGCCGGCTTTACGGTCGAGCAGGCCGTCACGGGCCGCTATGCCGCCCGGCATGCGAAGGCCACGGTCTGGCAGCCGCTGCTGCGGGGCCTGGACGTGGCGGCCAATCGTTTCGGCATCGGCGGAATCGTGGTCTATGCGCAACGCCCAGCCTGAGGTGCCCACCGCCATGCGCGTCATGTTGCTGATCACACACATGGAGGCCGGTGGCGCGCAGAAAGCGCTGCTGCAACTGGGGCGGGGGTTGGCGGCGCGCGGTGTTGAGGTGAGTGTGGCCTGCATGTATGACAAGGGCGGATTCGTGCCGCGCTTCTCGGCGCGCTACGGAATTCCCATCCTCGATCTGGGTATGCGCGGGGCGCCGGGAGACGGGCGCTTGCGCCGCGCGGCGGCCTGCGGGCGCGGCCTGTTCCGGCTGGCACGCGAGTTGCGCGCGCGCCGGGTGCAGGTGTTGCAGACCTACTCGCACTACAGCAACATTCTCGGGCCCTGGGTGGCGCGCGCGGCCGGCGTCCCCGTCTGTGTCTCCAGTCAGCGGATGACCTTGCGCGATGCCCCCGCCTGGCTGCGCCGGCTCGACCGCCTCGTCGCCAATTCGGCGGCCGTGCGGCGGATGGTGGCCGTCTCGCCCCAGGTGGCGCGCTACTGCGAAGCGGCCGGCATCCGCGCCGACAAGCTGTTGACCATTGCCAATGGCGTCGACGCGTCCGCCTACCGGGCCGAACGGATGCCGGCGCGCCGCGAGGCCTTGCGCCGCGCGCTCGATGTGGCCCCCGCCGCGCCCCTGGTTCTGATGCCGGCTCGCCTGCACCGGCAAAAGGGCCACCGGGTGCTCTTCGCCGCGGTACCCTCGGTTCTCGCCACGCACCCGGATGCCGTCTTTCTGCTGGCCGGCGACGGGCCGGAGCGGGTCGCACTCGCGCAGGCGGCCGCGCCGCTCGGACGGGCTGTCCGCTTTCTCGGCGTCCGCGATGACATCCCCGAACTGCTGGCACTCTGCGACGTGTTCGTGCTGCCCTCGCATTGGGAGGGGATGCCCAATAGCGTGCTCGAAGCCATGGCCGCCGGCGCGCCGGTGGTGGCGACAGGCGTCGACGGTACGCTCGACGTGGTCGAGGACGGCGTCACCGGCCTCCTGGTGCCCCCGGGCGATCCGGCCGCACTGGCTCGCGCCTTGAACGATCTGCTTCACCAGCCCGACCGCCGCACCGCGCTCGCCGCCGCCGCCACGCGGGCCGTCGAAACGCGCTTCAGTCTCGAGGCGATGATTGATGCCTATCTGTTCCTGTACACCGAGTTGCTCCCGGTGCCCCGCCATGCCTGATTCCACCATCGCGATACAGTCCGTGCCCGACGCCACCTGGCGCTATGTCCGGCAGCACGCGGTGGGAACCGCCGGATTTGCGTCCACGCCCGGGGCGAGCGAGCCCGAACTCTATGCCACCATCGACGCGATCTACTCCCTGCATATTTCGGGTGCACTCGGGCGCGTGACGGATGCCCCCCAGCGCGCGGCCTGGCGCGACTTTCTTCTGGATTGCCAGGACGACGATGGCTGGTTTTCCCGGCGCAAGCCGCGCGATTACGCCGTCGAACACGCCAGCGCCTACGCGGTCGGGGCCCTGACCCTGCTGGCGTCGCGTACGCCGGCGTGGGACGGTCTGCGGCCCATCCGCGCCTTGCGGCCTTTGCTGACGGACCCGCGCCTTCTGGTTCCGTGGATATCGGCCATGGGCTTCTCCTGGTCCTGGCAAGGACTGCGCCAGAAACGCTACGGGTGGCACCAAGTCTGGCGCGGTTCGCATGTCGGTGGCGGCGTGGCGGCGTTGATCGGCATGCTGCCAGACGCCCTGGCCTCCTGGTGGCCAGATGCCACGGGAACCGATGCGTGGTTTTCGCGCTACTTCGAGTGGCTCGATCGCGCCGCCGATCCGGCCACCGGCCTCTGGCGGCGCGCGCTGTGGAATCGCGTGGTGGTGAGTCCCACCCGTTATGATCTTGGGGGCGCCGCACACTTCTTCTGGATCTACGCGGCCCGCCGGCACCCGCTGCCGTACCCCCGGGCCGCGCTGGAGGCCACCCTGGCCTTGCAGCGGGCAAGCGGCCTCTACGATGCGCAGCCATACTGTCTTGATTTCGATGCCAGCCACGCGCTGGGCCTCGCATTCGCGCAACTCGGGCCGGACGAACGCGCGGCGCTCACCCCGCGTCTGCACGACGCGTTGCAGCGCAATGTCCAAGCCATCCTTGCGGCCATAATGGCGCCGGGAGGCGAATTGTGCCTGCGAAAAATGCACGATCTGCCGGGGTGCCTGGCCGCGATTGCGCGCGGGATCCGCATCCGGGGCGGCGCCGAGGCTGAAGCCATTGGCACCTGGCGGGAGCCCCTCGATCGCGCCTGGTGGCTGTGAGCGCCGAAGCCGCTAGCCAAGAGCCATGGAAATCGGTACGTTAGCAATCCGGGCCATGCGTACACCCCTCACAGCGTGCTGCGGCTCCACGGATATCTGCATCCTCGGTGCCAAGCTTAGCTCCCTCAGCGGCGGCGAACTGCTGAAGGTGATGAAGCGCGCTATTGAGAGCGATCGGCGCGTGCTGATTGCCTCCGGCAACGCCTTCTCCTTCAATCTCGCCTACGAGCAACTTTGGTACCGGCAGTTTCTGAACAACGCCGATTACGTGCGCATCGACGGCGATGGCCTGCGGTTGGCTGCGCGCATCCTCGGCCACCGCGTGCCGCGGCGCAGTACCTGGGCCGACTTTGGCTGGGACGTGGGCGCCTTCTGCTCGGCCCACGGCTACCGCGCGTTCTTCTTCGGCGGGCGTCCCGGCGTGGCCGATGCCGCCGCCGCGCGTTTGCAGGAGCGGTATCCCGACCTGCAGATCGCCGGCACGGCCCATGGCTACCTGCCGCTGGGGAAGGGCGCAGCGGAGGAAGACGCCCTGATCGAGCGCATCAATGCGTCAGGCGCCCACCTGCTGATCGTGGGCCTGGGGATGCCGTTGCAGGAGCGCTGGCTGGTTGCGGCGCAGCCCCGCCTGCAGGTTCCCGTGCTGATGACCGCCGGCGGGGTCTTCGATTTCGTGTCGGGCCGCGTGCCGCGCGCGCCGCGCCTCCTGCGCGATCATGGTTTCGAGTGGCTGTACCGGTTGTGCATCGAACCTCGCCGTCTCTGGCGGCGCTACCTCATCGGTAATCCGGTCTTTCTCGCGCGCGTGCTGCGCCAGCGCATGCATTCACGCCAGTGTGCGGCCAGCAGCTTCTGTCCGCAGTCCAGCGGCGCGCGCACGGGCAGCGGTGCGTGAGAGTGGCCCGGTCGGCACGGCCAGCAGTTCGGCGAGCGTGATGGCCGCCACGCCCAGCAGTAACCAGTCGAACGGCAGGCGCAAGCGAATGCGGGTGATGAAGAGCGCCGCAAACGCCGCATTCAAGAGGTAGAGCGCCAGCGCGGCGCGCTCAAATTCCGTCAGCCGCTTACGGCGGGTCATCCCCAGGCGCACCAGCACCAGCAGCAGCAGGCCGCCGTACGTCACGAGCATCACCCGGTCGCGCGTGCGATGCGATTCGTTCACGGTGAAGAGCTCATTGCGGTAGTTAAAGTGGTTGAGAAACTTGGCGAGGCTGAGCCGCAGCGCGCGCGGCGGATCGTCCTGGATCGCGCGCCATCCGGCCTGGAGGTAATAGGCGTTGCGCTGCGCCTCGTTCATGCCGGCGGTGGCGCCGCGATGGCGGGCGTAGTCGATGTTGACGCCGGTGTTGGCGCCGGCGTCAGGCGCCACGCCGGTGTAGAAGGCAACCCCCATGTTGGTCCCGAGCAAGACGGGCGTGCCAAAGGCGTGCGTGTTCCGCCACGCCCAGGGCAGCAGAACCAGGAGCGCCACCGCGCCGACGGTCGCCACGTGCGCCAGCGCGGGCAGGGTTCGGCGGCGCAACATCCAGAGCATCGTGCAGCCGAGTACGAAGATGAACGCGGGCACGGTCAGCAGGAGCGCGCCGAAAAGCAGCCCGACGAGGGCGCTGTGTCCGATCGATGTGCGCTCGCAGCCGAAAAGCAGATAGACGATCGCCATGAACAGGGCGCCGGCGAGGGTCTGGGGATAGAAGGTCCCCGCGGTGTAGAAGAGGACCGGGTATGCGAGTGTGAGCAGGGCGGCGATGCTGCCGGCCACCGGCGAGGCCACGCGCCGAATCGTCAGGTACAGCAGGCCCGCGCTCAGCCCCAGGCACACGAAGTTGAAGCCGCGTTGCGCGAGCAAGCCGCCGTCCGTGATGACGCTCAGGCAGAGCGGGTAGACGGGCGCGCGATAGGCGCTGGGCGAGACGCCGTTGAGTGTGAAGCCGCGCCCGTCGCGCACATGCGCGGCCAGCGTCAGATACTCGCGCTCGTCGGGGTAGCGGACGCGATCGCCCAGCATGGCCGCATAGATCAAGCCGCCGACGCAAAGCGTGAACACCACGCCCGCGGCGATCAAGGCCGAGCGTTTCTCGAGAAGTGTCAGAAGCATCGGGGTCCGTTCAACGTTCTGCGGTTCGGCTTGTGCATGCACGCGATGGGAGCGCAACAAACGCTGGCGTTCGAACCCGCATTCTGGTCCATTCCTCGTGCCGCGTCCAACTGAAATCATGAACCCCAAGCCCCGCCCCGAAACGCTCAGTCCCCAGGCGCTCCTGCGCCGCATCGCGATCGTGTTTGCGGTCGGCGTGGCGGTCGTCCTGGTGCTGGGGGCGTTGAGCACACGCGCCTGGTTCCGCAGCGTGCAGGACGCTCCCCTGGCGCCATCCTGGCTCTGGATCGGTCTGGCCCTGGCGCTGACCTGCGCGTTGACGGCGGGCAACTTGATGCTGCGCTGGCTGCGCTGGCATCTGCTGCTTCGGCGGGTGGGCATGCGCTTGCCCGCTCGCGACAGTGCCCTGCTGTATATGGCCACCCTTCCCGCGCTGCTGACACCCCTGTATGTCGGTGAGTTGATCCGGGCCGTCTTGCTCGGGCGGCGCTATCCCCGGTTGCGCACCGATGCCGCCGCCGTCTGGTTGCTCGAGCGATCCTCCGATCTGCTGATCCTGGTGACCTTTGCCGGCGCGGGCGGGAGCCTCAGCCTCGCGATTCTGGCGGGCCTGCTCTGGGTGATGTGCGTGGCGCTGGTGCGGTCCGGGTATCGCCGCGTGCACGGCCGGCGCGTGTTGACGCCGATGGCGCTGCTCGCACTGCTGGCGCTCACGGCCGTCACCTGGCTCCTGCCGGCCCTCGCACTGGCCGGCACCGTGGCGGCGCTTGGCCAGCCGCAGGCGTTCGGGCGCGCCTTGACCACGTTCGCCAGCAGCACCGTCTTCGGCAGTTTGTCGGGGGTGCCCGGCGGCGTGGTGGTGGCTGGCTCCAGATTGATCGATCAACTCCAGGCCGATGGCCTGAGCCTGGCGGCGGCCGTCTCGGGCGGATTCCTATTCCGGCTTGGGACGACGTGGTTTGCCATCCTGATTGGCCTGCTGACCTGTGTGATCGCGCGGCGGCGGCTGGCGGCCATGCTGGCCCCGGCCCGTGATACCGAGCACTTTGACGTGATCTCCAACGACTACGCCGAGCAGTTGCCCGAGCACATCAAGGCGCGCTTGCTGGATCGCAAGGTGCGCTACATGCAGCGGTACCTGCACGCGCCCGGTCATGCACGCGCCCTGCGAGGCCTGGACCTGGGTTGCGGCCACGCGTGGTACGCGGCGGAAATGGCCCGCGTCCCCTTCGAGATGTGCGCCGTGGATGTGTCTGCCGAGCAGATCGCGAACGCCAGACGGCATTTGGCCGCCGGCGGCGTGGCGGTGGATTGCCGCCAGATCGAGCAGGGCCGGCTTCCGTATCCGGATGGCCACTTCGATTTCGCCTACTCGATCAATGTCTTCCACCACATCCTCGACGACGAAGTCCGGCGCGCGACCTGGCGCGAAGTGATTCGGGTGCTCAAGCCGGGTGGGGTGTTCTTCCTGCATGAGGTGAACGTCACGAATCCGCTCTTCCGCTTCTACCTCGGCTACCTCTACCCAATCGTCCGGGCGATCGACGAAGGCGTCGAACAATGGATCCCGCCCGCGGCACTGCCCGAGGTCGCCGGCGCCAGCTGGCGGCCGACCATCGAGTATTTTACCTTTTTGCCGGAGTTTCTTCCCGGTAGCCTGATGAAACGAATGGCCGGCCTGGAGGCGCGGCTGGAAGCCTCGCGCTGGCGGCACTGGAGTGCCCACTACATGGCCTACCTTGTGAAACATCCCCAAGCGGACGCGCGCTCATGACCACCGCCTTGCCACGCGGAGCCTGGTGGGGGACTGTGATCCTGTTGGCCGCTGCCGTCGCGGTGCTTTACGGCGTGCAGGGAAATGCCGAGGAGACGGCACGCCTGGGGGCGTCCGCGCTGGGATGGATGGTGCGACGCTGGGGCGCGTCGGGCGGCGACATGTCGCATGCCTGGGTGATCCCCGTGGTCAGTGCTTACGTGGTGTGGCGGCGTCGCGCGGCGCTGGCCGAGGCGGCGGCCAGTCCGAACCGCTGGGGTTACCTGCTGGTGATCGCGACCCTGCTGCTGCATGTGGCCGGCGTGCGCGCGCAATTGACGCGCGTTTCGCTCTTCTCCCTCGTCGCCCTACTCTGGGCCGTGCCGTTCACGCTGCACGGCTGGGCCGCGGCCCGACTCCTCCTATTCCCCGCCGCCTACCTCTTGTTCTGCATCCCGTTCAGCTTCCTCGATTCCATGACCGTCCCCCTGCGCATCCTGGCCAGCGGCGCGTCCACCGTGCTGCTCAACGGGCTCGGCATCGCCTCGGCCCAGTCCGGCACGGCCGTGTATTCCGCCGCCGGCGGCGGCTTCAATTTCGATGTGGCCGACGCCTGCAGCGGGCTGCGCTCCATCCTGGCGATGACGGCCCTGACGGCCGCCTACGCCCAGTTCACCCAGCGCGGCTGGTGGCGCCAGTGGTTGCTGTTCCTCAGCTCTGTTCCGCTGGCAATCGTCGGCAACATCGTGCGCATCGTCAGCATCGCCCTGGTCGCGCAGTTCTTTGGTGCGGAGCGCGCCATGGTGGTCTACCACGACTACTCCGCCTACATCGTCTTCGTCACGGCCATCTCGTTGATGATGGGCCTTGGCCATGCCATTCGCCCGCGCGGGGCCGGGAGGCCCGGATGAAGCGCATGTGGGTTCAGGCGGATGCGGTGGCGGTGGCCGTGCTGGTGGCCGTCGCCGCTCTTTTCGTGCATCGTTCCGACTCGGTCGTGCTGCGGCCGGAGATTGACGTGACCATGCGCCTGCCGGACCGCGTGGGCGCGTGTGAGGCGCACGACGTGCGCTTCTGCCAGACGGAGACCTGCATGCGAGTCTGGCCCCTGCAGGACCTGGCCGGGCGGGAAACCTGTCCGGATTGTGGCGGGACGCTGCGCGATGTGGCGCTTTCCGAGTGGCGCGCCTTGCCGCGCGACACCGAGATCGTGCGCCGCAACTATGCCAGCCCCCTGGGCGAATCGTTTTCGGTGGCGGTGGTGGTGAGTGCGCGCGAGCAGCGCAGCCTGCACCGTCCGCAGCAGTGCCTGCCCGCGCAGGGGTTCGTGATCGAATCCAGCCGCGTGGAGGAGGTGCCGCTGGCCGGTTCAGATCCGCTGCGGGTGATGGTGCTCGACCTGCGCCGCGCCGGCCGCGCCACCACTCGGCCCGAGGCGGTCTTCGCCTATTGGTATGCCGGCCAGGGGCGCGAAACGCCGTTCTATCTGGAACGCCTGTGGTACAACGCCATGAGCCGCGTCCTGCGTCAGGAGGTCCACCGCTGGGCCTACGTGGCCGTCAACACCCAGGGCTACGCGCGCCCCGCCCAGCAGCAGGAGCGCCTCCACGCCTTCCTTGCCCAGTTGCACCCGATGCTGAAGACAGGTGCGGCCCCCTAAGGTGGGCTATCGCCCGCAACCCAAGCTTTGTCGCGAGCGTTGTCGGTAACTTTGTCGACAAAGCTCGCGACAAAGATCCCGACAAAGAAAGGTCGCATCTGCGTCATATGTCTCGAAGGAACGGCCTAATACGCTCCCTTGGCGAATAGGACGACCCAGACGGTGCGCAGCAGAATGTGCAGGTCGAGGACCCAGTTCTGGTTGCGGAGGTAGTAGACGTCGAGGATGCACATGCTGTGGAAGTCGAGGTCGCTGCGGCCGGAGACTTGCCACAGGCAGGTCAGCCCGGGCAAGCCGTTGTGGCGGCCGTAGTGCCAGTCCTCGTAGTAGTTCTCGTAGTCGCGCCGCGGCAGGGGGCGGGGGCCGACGAGCGTCATGTCGCCCTGCACCACGTTGAAGAGCTGCGGCAACTCGTCGATGCTGTAGCGGCGCAGGAACCCGCCCACGGATGTGATCCGGGGATCCTTGCGGATCTTGAATAGCCCGCCGGCGCCCGCCTGGTTCTGGGCTTCCAGTTTTTTCAATTCGCCATCCGCGAGGTGTCGCATGGTGCGGAATTTGTACATGCGGAAGGTGCGGTGGTTGACGCCGATGCGCTCCTGAACGAACAGGGCGGGCCCTCGGCTGGTCAGCCTCACCAGCAGGCCCACGGCCAGCAGCAGCGGCGAGGCCACCAGCACGGCCGCCGTGGCTCCGACCAGCGACACCAGCCGCTTCAGGCCCTGGAACCCTTGTGCGTGGGACGGCGCCTCGAAGTGCACGAGCGGGATGCCGTTGACCATGTCGCCATCGATGCGCGCCCGGCTAAGCAGCACGTCCAGTTCGTGCGACAGCACCTTGATGGCGAGGTCCAGCTCATCGGCCATCTCCAGCAGCAGCATGATCTGGGCGACGGAGAAGCGC
>CAZWQJ010000031.1:0-30386 GCA_964635825.1 uncultured Victivallales bacterium
GGAAGATGTTTTCCATGAGTTTGGTGGCTTCGGCGGCGCGGCAGGACGAGACGGGCACCGTGCGGGTGATGACCTGATCGTAGAGCGCGCGTGCGACCTCGAGGCAGGCTGGAGTCAATCCGCCGACGACCTTGGGGATGGTGGCGGTGGAGAATTTGGCGTTGTTGGGATCTTCGCGCTCCGGCGAGAACGCCAGGTGGAAATCGATGCCGGCCTTGAGACCGGTTTGGGATTCGAGCAGCGGTCGCAGGACGTCTTCGGTGGTGCCGGGGTAGGTGGTGGATTCCAGGACGATCAGTTGCCCCTTGCGGATGTGGGGAGCCAGGGAGCGGCCGGTGGCCTCGATGAAGGCGAGGTCGGGGTCGCGGTGGCTGGTGAGCGGGGTGGGGACACAGATGAGGATGGCATCGCAGGAGCCGGCGCGGGAGAAATCGCTGGTGGCATCGGCGCAGTCGGGCGCGGCGGCGCCGTTGCGGAAGACGGCCTGGATGGCCTCGGCGGCGATGTGGCGGATATAGGATTCGCCGCTCTTCAGCTTCTGGATTTTCTGGGGATCGGTATCGAAGCCGAGGACGGGGAACCCCTTTTTGGCGAACTCGATGAGGAGGGGCAACCCGACGTAGCCGAGGCCGACGACGCCGACGCGGGCTTTTTTGTTGCGGATGGAATCGAGGGGAAAGGTGGCCGAGCTCATGGTCTATCCTCAGCAGTGTGATGTTCGCAGCGTGCACGTGGCGGACGAAGGGATCCCGAGCCACTGACGGCCAATCAGGGCCCCGACGATGGCGCCTAGGGCGTTGGCGAGGATGTCAGCGGTTGAGAAGCAGCGGCCCAGGGAGGGGATGGAGACTTGCGCGCATTCGAGCAAAGCGCCGTAACCGATGCAGGCGATCACGATGGCGGTCAGGCGGGCGGGGCGGAGGCCATCGCTGAGCGGGTAGGAGAGGCCCATGAGGACGGCGAGCATGGCGTAGAGGAGAATGTGGGCGAGTTTATCGAGGTGAGGGATGGCCCAGAAGCCGGTGTGGGGCAGGTCATCGGCGGGTGCCAGGGAGGCTGCAGCCACGATCAAGGCCCCGGCGACGGCTGCGGTGCGGCGCACCGCGAGAGGTGAATTTCGGATCAGTTGGTGGATGGAAATGCTCATATTGAGGCAACCCGGCATTGCGGTGGGTGCGTGCAGACAATAGGGTGCAAGCGAGGTGCTGTCAACGATGTCGGCAGACTGGGGGGCCGGATTTGCGTTGCGTGAGTTTGAAGGGATTCCGTATTGTAAGGCTTTGCCCAATAAGAAGGATACCCCATGCTTCGTTCGCTTCAGAAACTGTTTGGCTCCAAACGTGAACGTGATTTGCGCCAGCTGCGCCCCCTGAGCGAGCGCGTCAACGCGCTGGAGTTGGAGTACCAGGCGCTGACGGACGATCAGCTCAAGGCCAAGACGGTTGAATTCAAAGAGCGCCTGACGCGGGGCGAGACGGTGGACGATCTGCTTTGCGAGGGGTTCGCGGCCGTCAAGAGCGCCTGCCGTCGCCTGGTGGGCACGACGGTGGATGTGTGCGGGCACAATCTGGTCTGGGACATGGTTCCGTTCGATGTGCAGCTCATGGGTGGCATCGTGCTGCATCAGGGCAAGATTTCGGAGATGGCGACGGGCGAGGGGAAGACGCTGGTGGCGACGATGCCGCTGTACCTGAATGCGCTGACGGGGCGCAACGTGCACCTGGTGACGACCAACGACTACCTGGCGCGGCGCGACTCGCAGTGGATGGGGCACATCTACCGCTACCTGGGGCTGACGGTGGGCTGCATTCAGAACCAGATGCACCATGCGGAGCGGCGCCAGCAGTATGCGTGCGACATCACTTACGGGACCAACAGCGAGTTCGGCTTCGACTATCTGCGCGACAATGGGATGGCGTATGAGCCGGAGTCGCAGGTGCAGCGCGGGTACAGCTACGCGATCATCGACGAGATCGACAGCATTTTAGTTGATGAAGCGCGGACGCCGCTGATCATTTCCGGGCCGGCGCCGGTGTCGTCGCACCAGTTCTTCGAGTTGCGGCCGCGGGTGGAGGGCCTGGTGCGGAGGCAGCGGACGCTCTGCGGCGATCTCATGCAAAAGGTGCAGGAGGCCATCGACCGGGGTGAACCGCAGGACGCGTTGCCGATGCTTTACCAGGTCTACCATGGGATGCCGAAGCACAAGAAGATGATGCACATGCTGGAGGATCCGGCGATCCGCAAGCTCCACGAGCAGGTGGAGAACCAGATGCTGACGGACATGCGCAAGGAAGAGGCGCGGGCGCTGCGGGAGGATCTGTTTTTCACGATCGATGAGCGGGGGCACGAGGCGACGCTGACCGAGAAAGGCTGCGAGGCGCTCAATCCTTCGGACCCGGATGCGTTCATGTTGCCGGACCTGGTGAGTCTGATCGCGGAGGTGGAGGCGGACAAGGGGCTGGACGAACAGGAACGTACGCGGCGGCGCCAGCAGATCCAGGACGTCTTTGCAGAGAAAAGCGAGCGCATCCACAACGTGGATCAGCTGATCCGGGCCTATTGCCTTTACGAGCGCGACGTGGAATATGTGGTGCAGGACAACCAGGTGCTGATCGTGGACGAGTTCACGGGGCGCCTGCTGCCGGGTCGGCGTTGGAGCGACGGGCTTCACCAGGCGGTGGAAGCCAAAGAAGGCGTCAAGATCGAGCGCGAGACGCAGACGCTGGCGACGATCACGATCCAGAATTACTTCCGCATGTATGACAAGCTGGCGGGCATGACGGGAACGGCCGAGACGGAAGCGAACGAGTTCCACGACATCTACAAGCTGGACGTGGTGGTGATCCCGACGAATCGCCCGGTGCGGCGGGTGGACGCGAACGACCTGATTTACAAGACGCAGCGCGAGAAGTTGAAGGCGGTGGTGGACGAGGTTTCCGATTGCCACAAGCGCGGGCAGCCGGTGCTGGTGGGCACGGTCAGCGTGGACACGTCCGAACTGCTGAGCCGGATGCTCAAGCGCGCGAACATCCCGCACAGTGTGCTGAACGCGAAGCAGCACGAGAGCGAGGCGGAGATCGTGGCGCGGGCGGGACAGCGGGCGGCGGTGACGATTGCGACGAACATGGCGGGCCGCGGCACGGACATCAAGCTGGGCGAGGGGGTCGTCAAGATTCCGCGCGACGTGATCACCTCGCAGACGGCGCTGGATGATCGCCATGACGGGACGACGCTGCGGGAGACGCTGCAGAAAGAGCCGTGCGGGTTGCACGTGATTGGGTCGGAGCGCCATGAATCCCGGCGCATCGACCGGCAGTTGCGCGGACGCTGTGCGCGGCAGGGCGACCCGGGGTCCTCGCGGTTCTATATCTCGCTCGAAGACGACTTGATGCGCTTGTTCGGGTCCGACCGGATTGCCGGGATCATGAGTCGGCTGGGGCTGCAAGAAGGCGAGCAGCTGGAGCACCGCTGGTTGAACCGTTCGATCGAAACGGCCCAGCGGCGCGTGGAACAGCAGAACTTCTCGATCCGCAAGCGGACGCTGGAATACGACGACGTGATGAACCGGCAGCGCGAAGTCATTTACGGCTTTCGTGGCGAGATCGTGCGGGCGCCGCAGGTGCGCGAGCAGATTCTGGATATTCTGCGCGAGGTGATCGACGACCAGGCGCAGACGCGGTTCAAGGAGCCGGACGAAGAAGAGGTTCGGACGTTTGTGGAGTGGGTGCGCGCCACGTTCCCGGTTCCGCTGCGCGATGAGGATGTGCGCGGCGCCGAGATCACGGCCGAGGCGGTATCCGACCTGGTCTTTGAGCGGGTGAAGAAGGCCTACGAGTTGAAGGTGAGCCTCGAGGACTCCGAGATGGTGACCTCGATGGAGCGGCACGTCCTGCTGAACGCGATCGATACGCACTGGCAGGAGTACCTGCGGGCGATGGACGCGCTGCGGCAGGGGGTGGGCCTGCGGGCGTACGGGCAGCGTGACCCGCTTGTGGAGTACAAGCGCGAAGCCTTCGAGATGTTTGAGGAGCTGATGGTCGACATCAAGCAGGCGATTGCCTCGTCGGTATTCCGGTCGTCGACCTCGCTGAAGGCGCTGGAGAACTTTTTGTCGTCGTTGCCGCGTACGACGGCGGTGCACCAGGATGTGCGGTTGCTGGGAGGTCGGCCGACGGCGGGTCCGGCGCCAGCGCCGGCGCCGGGTGGTGGGGGGACGCGTGCGGCCCCTGCGGCGGCGGCTCGGCCGGTGATCGACATTGACGCCATGCTGCAACCGCCGAGTGCGCCTCCGCCGACGGGAGATCCGATGCGGCGTGAAGAGCCGAAGGTGGGCCGCAACGATGTGTGCCCGTGCGGCAGCGGCAAGAAGTTCAAGAAGTGCCACGGCGCATGAAGGCCGCTGTCCGTTTCGGATGGCGCGGGGCGGCGGCGCTGTTGAGCGGCGTCATGCTGGCGGCCTCCTTCCCTCCGTTCGCCTCGTCGCAGGTGGCCTGGGTGGCGTTGGCGCCGCTGCTGGTGGTTGCGCGCTATTCCCGCCCGTCGCAGGCCTTTCGGAGTGGATTTCTAGCGGGACTCGTGTTTTGGGCGACTACGCTGGCGTGGCTTCAAGCGCTGGCGCACTTTGGTTCCCCCTATGTGATGGTGGCGTCAGCATGGCTGGCGCTGGCGGCGGCGTGTGCGCTGTATCTGGGGTTGTTCACGGCGTTGACGGCGCTGCTGTGGCGCCACGATGGGTCTGCGGAAGCGGCCGCGGACGACGGCATGCTGCGCAACGTGGGGCGGGTGGTGCTCATACCGATCCTGTGGGTGGGGGTGGAGTATTTGCGCGCGACGCTGTTTACGGGGTTTGGCTGGAACGCGCTGGGAGTGAGTCAGTACCGCAACCTGGCGGTGATTCAAGTCGCGGAGTTTGGCGGCGTCTATGCGGTGTCGGCCCTGGTGGTGGTCGTGACCGCGGGGCTGACTCTGACGGTGCTGGATGTAATGCCGGGGAAGAAGGGGCGTGTCGTGCGTCGGCGATTCCATCCGGAACTGATGGTGGCGCTGATGATGCTGGTGGGCGCGATGACCTGGGGGCTGTCACGGGTGCAAGGCCTGCGCGCGGTGGAGGCGGGCGATGGGGTGACGAACGTGCGCTGCGCCACGGTGCAGGCGAATATTCCGCAGGATGAAAAGTGGAGCGACGCGGTGGCGCAGGAAGTGGCGGACCGGTTGGTGGCGTTGAGCGAGCGTGCACACGCCGGGATTGCGGACCTGGTGATCTGGCCGGAGACGGCCTCGCCGACGGGCCTTGGCGCGGCCATGGATACCCCGAGCTACCTGGTCGAATTGGCGATGCGGGTTGGGCCCCTGCTGGTGGGGGCGATGGAAGTGGAAGCGGCGGGTGATGAGGAGTACCGGTACTACAACAGCGCGCTGCTCTTTCTGCGCAGTGGGGAGATTGCGGGCGCGTACCGCAAGCAGCATCTGGTCCCCTTTGGCGAATACATGCCGCTGGCCGGCATCATTCCCGGATTGAATCGCTTTGCGCCGCTGGGCTACAACTGCACGCCCGGCCGCGGCGCGGGGGTCTTCCGGCTGAGCAGCCCGGAGGTGCCCTTTGCCGTCTTGATCTGCTTTGAGGATGGGATCGCCCCCCTGGCTCGACGGGCTGTGCGCGCGGGGGCGCGGCTGTTGATCAATCAAACGAATGACGCGTGGTTCGAAGGGACCAGTGCGGGGGTACAGCACTTGTCGCAGAGTGTGTTCCGCAGCGTGGAGAACCGGGTGCCGCTGGTGCGCTGCGCCAATCTCGGCGTGAGCTGCATCATAGACCGAACGGGGGCGTTGGATCTGCAGACGCTGGATCTGCTGGCGCGTGGCGATGGCGAGGCGGCGAGCTACCGGCTCGACAGCGTGACGGTGCCGCTGGGCGCCTATGAAGAGACGGTGTACACGCGGCATGGCGACTGGGCCCTCGGGATCCCCAGCGCCGGCGTGGTGTTTGGGGCGATCCTGGTGTGGTGGCGGCAGGCGCGACGCGCGCGGGCGGCGTGACACTGAGCGCAAAACGTGGTATCGACTGCCGTCACGACTTTAAGCAGGAGGCAAGGCATGGCGGAGGAATTGGAATCCCGTCTGGAAGAGCTCCAGGCGCAGATCGCGGAAATGCGAGGCTATCTTTGACGTCGCCGGTCGCCAGCGGACGCTGGCCGAACTGGAGGCGCAAGCCACGCGTCCCGGCTTTTGGGACGACCCGAACGGAGCGCGGGCCACGATTGCGAAGACGAACGAGCAGCGCGCGGTACTGAAGCCCTTCAACGACATCGCGGCGGCGGTGGAGGAGGGGGCGCTGCTGCTCGAGATGACGGCGGGGGAGAGCGACGCGGCGCAGGTGGCCGAATTGCGGCGGGAGGCGGCGGCCACGCTGGATCGTGCCGCGACGGGGTTCAAGCGCCTGGAAGTGCAGTCCCTGTTGAGCGGCCGGATGGACAGCTGCAACGCGTTCCTGATGCTGCACGCGGGTGCGGGCGGCACGGAATCCTGCGACTGGGCGGACATGCTGTTGCGGATGTACCGGCGCTACTGCGAGCGGCGCGGGTTCGAGATCGAGCTGATCGACTTCCAGCCGGGCGATGAAGCGGGCATTCGCAGCGCGACGCTCCAGATGTCCGGCCCGTATGCGTATGGGTTCATGAAGGCGGAACGGGGTGTGCACCGCCTGGTCCGCATCAGTCCGTTTGACTCCAACAAGCGCCGTCACACTTCCTTCGTGTCGCTCGATGTGGTGGCGGAGATTGAGGACGACATCGAGGTCGACATCCGGGATGAGGATCTGCGGGTGGATACGTACCGGTCCGGCGGCGCGGGCGGACAGCACGTGAACAAGACCGATTCGGCGGTTCGGATCACGCACATGCCGACGGGCATCGTGGTGGCCTGTCAGGCGGAGCGTTCGCAGCACAAGAACCGCGCGAAGGCCATGAAGATTCTGAAGGCGAAGTTGTACGAGTGGCATCTGGACAAGCAGCGCAAGGATCTGGAGAAGTTCTATGGCGAGAAGGGGGAGATTACCTGGGGCAGCCAGATCCGCTCCTACGTGCTGCAGCCGTACACGATGGTGAAGGATCACCGCACCGATGTGGAGACGTCCAATGTCCAGGCGGTGCTGGATGGCGATCTGCAGGACTTTGTGGACGGGTACTTGAAGAGCCAGGTGCCGACGACGCCGGCGGGAGGGGCATAGGCCATGGCGCTGATCAGCATGACGGGATTCGGCCGCGGCGAAGCGCTGAAGGGCGGGCTGCGCGCGGAAGTGGAAATCAGCAGTGTGAACCGCAAGCAGCTGGACACGCGGCTGAACCTGCCCCGCTCGCTGGCGACGCTGGAGTCGCGCGTGGTTGAGCTTCTGCAGAAGCAACTGACGCGTGGGCAGGTGTCGATGTCGGTTCGGTTGTCGTGGCCGGGGGGACGGGAGGCCGCGCCGGTGCTGGACCGCGAGGCGGCGGCGGTGGCGGTGAAGAGCCTGCGCGAGGCGGCGGCGGCGCTGGGGCTTGCGGACAACCTTGGGGCTGACGTGCTGTTGCAGATTCCGAATGTGATGGTGGCGACGGATCCTGCGCAAGATGCGGAGCGGGCCTGGGCGGTGTTGCGCCCGGCGGTGGCGCGCGCGCTGGACGCGCTTCTGGCCATGCGCCAGACGGAAGGGCGGGCCCTGGAGGGCGATCTGGTGCGCCGGTTGCGGGCGCTGGAGCGCATGGTGCAGCGACTGGAGCGGCATGCCCCGGAGGCGGCGCGGCGTTACGAGCGGCAGCTGCGCGAGCGTTTGGAGGCAGTGGGCTTGCGCGTGACCCCCGACGACCCCCAACTGCTGAAGGAAGTGGTGGCGGTTGCCGAACGCGGGGCGATCACCGAGGAGTTGGTGCGGCTGCGCAGTCATTTTGCGCACACGCGCGAAGTGATTGCGAGCAGCAAGCCATCGGGGCGCACACTCGACTTTCTTTGCCAGGAGATGTTCCGAGAGATCAACACGATCGGGTCCAAGAGTTCGAATGCGGCGATGACGCGTCTGGTGGTGGAGTTCAAGACGCAGTTGGAGTGCGTGCGCGAGCAGGTTCAAAACGTGGAGTGAGGCATGCCGCGAGGCGCGGTCTGACGAAGACAAGGGCGATCACCACCATGGAGACACGGAAGCCGAGATCCCTACTGATCGTGCTGGCGGCGCCATCGGGCGGCGGCAAGACGACGCTGTGCGACCGGCTGCTGGATGAGTTTCCGATCATCCAGTACTCGATATCGTGCACGACGCGACCGCCGCGCGGCCAGGAGCAGGATGGGATCGACTATCACTTTCTGACGGATGAGGCGTTTGTGCAGCGCGTGCAGGCCGGCGAGTTTCTGGAGCATGCGATGGTGCATGGGCACCGCTACGGGACGCTGCGGGCGCCGGTGGAGGCCACCTTGCGCGCAGGGGGCAGCGTGATGATGGACCTGGATGTGCAAGGGGCGGCGGAACTGCGGACGGCGGTGGCGCGGGCGGCACCGGATGACCTGCTGAAGGCGGGCTTTGTGGATATATTCATCGAGCCTCCCTCGATGGCGGTGCTGCGCGAGCGATTGCAGCGACGGGGCGAGGATAGTGACGAGGTGGTGGAGCGGCGCCTGCGCAACGCGGCCACGGAGATGGCGCGGCGCCATGAATTCAAGTACCGGGTGATTAACGAGGACGTCGGCACAGCCTATGCGGACATGCGCGAAATCGTGATGCGCGAGATGGGTCTCTTGCCCATCATGAGCCCCTAGTCTTGCTCCTCATGAGCCCCTAATGGTATTATAGCGTTGGCTATGATACCGCCTGCACCGCGTGGGAGATTTTGGGGTCTGCTTGCCGGGCTCCTGATTGCGTCCAGCAATCTACGCGGGCAGGTGGTGATCAACGAATTCATGGCGGAAAACAGCCATACGCTGACCAACGCGGTTGGCATGGCGTCCGACTGGATCGAGCTGTACAACACCTCCACAAGTTCGATTCCGTTACAGGGCTGGTTTCTGACCGACACGGCGGCGGATTTGGACAAATGGATGTTTCCCGCGGGAGCGAGCATTGCGGCGCGCGGGTACCTGCTGATCTATGCGTCGGGATCGAACACGGCCTGGGTGGCGGGCGAGTTGCATGCGAGTTTTCGGTTGGATCGTGGGGGCGAGTACCTGGCGCTGGTGGGGCCGGACCGTGCGACGGTGATGTCGGCGTGCGCGCCGCGGTATCCCGAGCAGGCCGCCGACATCTCGTACGGGCTGCGTCCGGTGGTAACCAATTCGACGCTGGTGCCAGAAGGTGCCGGCTACCGGTATCTGGCGCCGAGCGCCTCGGATTCCACGAATTGGTACGCGTCCCTGTATGACGATTCCGGGTGGGCCAGTGGCACTGGGCCTCTGGGGTACGAAGTACCGACAGGGGACTACAATGCGGTGCTTCAAACCCGCATTGGCGGGGCCATCCCACCCAACGGGGTCTACCGGCGGCAAACGTTCACGGCTCAATCGGTGGAGAGCTTCGACATTCTGACGTTGCGGGCGAAATTTGATGACGGGTTCATTGCGTATGTGAATGGGGTGCGGGTGCTGACGGTGAACGCACCCACGGCGGTGAACTGGGATAGCACGGCCGTCTTCGACCGCCCGAATGCGGATGCGCTGCAGGCCGAGTCGTACGACCTGAGTGCCGCGCTGCCGCTGCTGCGCGATGGTGACAACGTGCTGGCGCTGCACGTGCTGAACAGCAGCGGGAATCCGCGCATTGCGGACATGCTGCTGGAGGGTTCGCTGGATGCGGATGCGTACACGCCGGATGGTGGGTCGCAATGGCGGTACATGAACAGCCCGAGTCCGGGCAGCCGTAACGTGCTGGGCGACGACGACTTTTTACGCCCGGTGGCATTCAGCCATGATCGCGGGATTTACGAGGTACCCTTTTCGCTGGCGATGACGGCGAACGTGGGGGATTACCGGATCTGGTACACGGTGGATGGTTCTGTGCCGAACACGAACACGGCGCGGCGCTACACGGCCCCGATTGCGATTGGCACGACGAGCGTGGTGCGAGCGCGCGCGGTGCGGGAGGGATACGAGCCGTCGCCCGTGACGACGCATACGTACTTGTTCATGGCGGACGTGGTGCGCCAGCCCAACATGAACAGCAGCGTCGTAAGCGACCCGGTGTTGGGGCCGCAGTTGCCGGCATCGCTGAGATCGCTGCCGACGTTGTCGATCACCACCGATTCATCGAACCTGTTCAGTGGGGCGAGCGGGATTTACGTGAACTACAACCGGGAGGGCGAGGACTGGGAGCGGCCGGCCTCGGTGGAATGGATCGTGCCGGGCGAAGGCGACGAGTTCCAGGTGGATTGCGGGATCCGGATCTACGGCGGCTACTGGCGGCAGGCGCCAAAGAAGTCGTTTCGGTTGCTGTTCAAGGGCGTGTATGGGCCGACGAAGCTGGCGTTTCCCGTATTTGGGAATGACCCGACGGCGGCGGCAGAGTATGACGGCTTCATCCTGCGGGCGGGCGGCAACGACAATTTCCTGTCGAATGGGCTGATCGATCCCTTCATTCGCCGGAGCCAGGGTGCGACCGGGCAAGTGGCCTCGCGGTCGTCCTTTGTGCATCTGTATCTGAACGGGGCGTACTGGGGGATCTACAATCCGTCGGAGCGCTGCGACCAGAGCTTTGGTGAGAGCTATTTTGGAGTACCTAAGGAACAATGGGATGCCATCAATGCGGGCTATCCGACGGGTGAAAGCCGGACCGACACTTACCAGGCGATGACCTATGCGGTGCAGAGTGCGTCCAGCGGCAATGCGGCCTACCAGATGCTGAAGGGCTGCAATGCGGATGGGAGTCGCAACCCGGCGCTGCCGGTGCATCTCGACGTGGACAACCACATCGACTACATGCTGACGCACATCTGGGCGGGGACAGGGGATTGGCCCAGCCACAACTATTATGGCGGCAGCTCGCGCACGAATTCGACGGGGTGGAAGTACTTTGTATGGGATTCTGAGTGGTCGCTGAATTCGGTGACGGCGGACATCAGCGGCACGGGGGGCCCGGCGAATTTGCATGGCCTGCTTGCGATGAATGCAGAGTACCGGCTGCGGTTCGCCGACCATGTGAAGCGCCACCTGTTCAATGGTGGGGCGTTGACGCCGGAGCAGACGGGGCCCCGATACGAAGCGCTGGTGAACATGGTGGAGCCGGCGATTCCCGGGAATGCGGCGCGCTGGGGAAATTCCGGGTCGCCGGGCACTTGGCGCAACAACCAGAATTTTCAGTTGCAGACCTACATGCCGCAGCGGACGGCGGTGGTGCTGAGCCAGCTGCAGAAGCGGGGACTGTACCCAACGGTGGCGGCGCCGGAATTCAGCCAGTCCGGCGGGAATTTCCAGGACTCGTTTTGGCTCACGATCACGTCCTCGAACAATGTGTACTACACACTGGACGAGTCGGAGCCGCGGATACCGGGCAGCGGGATGCCGGCGGGAGTGCTGTACAGCCAACCGATCGAGATTCGGGCGAGTACGTGGGTGAAGGCGCGGGCGCGCGATGGTGCCGGCAATTGGAGCGCGCTGACGGAGGCCTTTTTCACCGCCGAGCAAGCCCAGGCGTTGCGGGTGACCGAGGTGATGGCGCACCCGGCGGCGGCGGCGGCGGGCAGCCCGTACAGTGCCGACGACTTCGAGTTTGTTGAGCTGCAGAACACGGGTACGCGCGCGCTGGACCTGGCCTATGTGACGTTCACCAAGGGGATTTCGTTCGCGTTTCGGAGTCAGATTCTGGAGCCAGGGGCGTTTGTGCTGGTGGTGAAGAATGCGAGTGCGTTTGCGGCGCGTTACGGGGCGTTGAGCGTGCGGGTTGCCGGGCAGTACGGTGGAGGGCTCAGCGACGGTGGTGAACAACTGGAGTTGCGGGCATCGCCAGCAGGCAGTGTGATTGCAGACCTGACCTACGCGGATGGACACGGCTGGCCGACGGCGGCGGAAGGCGGCGGGCATTCTCTGATTCCGCTGGATGTCCCTGACCAATCGACCGGCATCCTGGACTACCCGGGGAGTTGGAGGGCCAGCGCTTACCGGGGTGGGTCGCCTGGCGCGGTGGATCCGCAGCCCCCGCGGGATCTGGTGATCAATGAGATCGTGGCGCACACGGACTATGTGGATCCGCTGCATCCAGAGTATGACTCCAATGACTGGCTGGAGCTGTACAACCGGAGTGGAGCCACGGTGGCGCTGACGAACTGGTATTTGAGCGATGATCTTGGGGTCCTGGACAAGTGGCCCATTCCGCCGACGGCCGTGGTGGCGGTGGCGGGCTGGACGGTCTTCGATGAAGTCACGGGATTCCATGCGCCCACGAATTATGGATTTGGGTTGAGCAAGGATGGCGAGCTGGCGGTGCTGTCGTATTTGCCGGGAACGGGGGCAGACCGGGTGGTGGATGCGGTGCGGTTCAAGGCGCAGGAGCGGGACGTGGCGCTGGGCCGCTATGGGGATGGCGAAAACCACTGGTTTGCGCTGGCGCCGACGCGCGGATCGGCGAATGGCGCGCCCGTGCCGACGGTGATTATCTCCGAGATCATGTACCATCCGCCGCCGAGTTCGGCACAGCCGCTGGACAACACGGCGGACGAGTATGTGGAGCTGTACAATGCCGGGAGCACGGCCGCGGCGCTGTGGACGGTGGACGGGACCTGGCGGCTGGCGGATGGAATCTCCTACCGCTTTCCGGCGGGCAGCCAGTTGGCGCCGGGCGAGCATGCGGTGCTGGTTGCGTTCGATCCGGCGGACGCAGTGGCGCGGGCCGCGTTCCTGCAAACGTATGGCATCACGTCGCCCACCTTTCAGTTGCACGGGCCGTTTAGCGGGCAGCTCTCGAATCGTGGGGAGCGGCTGGCGTTGGAGCGCCCGCAAGCGGGTGAGACGCCAGGGTCTGGAATGGAGTGGGTGGTCGTGGACGATGTTGTCTATGGCGATCAGTCGCCATGGCCGGTGACGCCGGATGGTGGCGGCTACACGCTGCAGCGAATATCGCCGGCGCTGGCGGGGCGCGACCCGGAGAGCTGGTCGGGAGACTTTACGCCGTCGCCGGGGCAGCGGCGCGCGAAGATTGGCATTGTGACTCCACAGAATGGTATCGCCGTGTTCACGCCCACGCAGGTGCCGGTGCTGGTGTCGGTGGATCCGGAGCAGGTGGTCGGGGCGGTGGAGAGCGTTCGGTTGGCGGTGAACGGGGAGACGTTTGCGCAGAGCGAGGGTGCCCCGTACGCCTACTGGTTGATGGGGCTCACGAATGCGGGGGTGGCCACCCTGCGGGCGGTGCTGACGGATGCGGCGGGTGAAGCCCTATCGACACCGACCCAGGTGCGCTTGCTGACGGTGGATACGGCGGGTGGCGCGAGTGGGCTGACGGACTTGTCGGCGCGACTGCATGGCAGCCTGCAGGGGCCCGGCGAGGCGGATGTTACCTTCTTCTGGGGGCGAACGGATGGGGGGACGAACCCGGCGGCGTGGGAGAATGCGGGAAACATTGGACAGCGCGGGGCGGGGACGTTCCTGGCGGATGTGGCGGGGTTGGCTGCCGGGCAGACGTATTACTATCGCACCCGTGGGCGCAGTGGGGATCAGGTGGGTTGGTCGCAGGAGCCGGGCGTGTTTGCCACGGCGACGTACCGGGACTGGTCGCACCGCCTGAGGATTGGGTTCCCGGGCTACACGCGCGGCACGACCCTCACGAATTTCCCGGTTCTGGTGGTCTTGAGCACAAACATCGCCGGATTCCGCTATGACGACTTTGAGCAGACCGAGGCGAGCGATCTGCGCTTCCTCGCGAGCAACGGACGGGATGCGCTGCCGTACGATGTGGAAAAGTGGGATCCGGCGGGGACCAGCCACATCTGGGTTCGCGTGCCGGAGTTGGGTTCGATGGCGGATTCGATCTACATGATTTGGGGGAACTCCAACAATGTGGTTCCGCCCGCGATGTCGCAGCAAGGCGGCGCATGGGATAACCGCTATCATGCGGTCTGGCACTACACGGATGGGTTCACGGATGCCTCGGCCAACCGCGTAGTGTCCGACCAGCAGTCCACCTCGAATGCGGTGGGGGTTGCCGGCAGCGGGCGGCGGTGTGACGGAGCAGGTTCCTACATCAATCCGCGCATCTACAAGGCCTGGTACGGCGCGAACATTCAGAATCTGACGGTGAGTTTGTGGGTGCGGCCGAACAGCGATGTGGCGGGTGGCGTTTTCGGAGTGGAAGACGCGATCCTGGGCGACCGCTTGGTGGTGAAGACGGCGCGCAGTTCCTGGTATGTGGCTGTGAAAGGGGTGAATGGGTCGCCCTTTGCCGTGCAACCGGGCGCCTGGCAACTGCTGACGCTGGTGCTGAACGCGGGGCAGGCGACGGCGTACTTTAATGATGGCGCGGGGCAGGTGTTTGGGGGGACCTACACGGCATTCACGCCGGCGGCGGATCCGTACATCGGTGCGCTGAATGGGACGACGGCGCCGTACTCGGGTTTGGTTGATGAAGTGCAGATGTCGGAAAGCGCGCGGCCGGCCGACTGGATCTGGGCGCACTACCGCAACGTGGCGCAGAATCCGGCGTTCATGTCCTACGCGTTGGCGCCATTTGATCCGTTGGATGAAGACCATGACGGGATGGCGGACACGTGGGAGACTCATCACTTCGGTGGGATCGAGACGTCGGAGGCGGCTCCTGATCGGGATCCGGATCGCGATGGATTCCTTAATGATGCTGAGTATGTGGCGGGTACCGATCCTACAAACGGGACCCAGTATTTTCGCGTGGATGTGTACGGTACCGGGGCCACCATGCGCGTGCAGGTGGATACGATCGTGGCGGAAGGCCCCGGCTACGAGAACCGGCTGCGGTGGTACGCCGTGGAGACGGGAGCGGACGTCGCGGGCACCTGGGCCGGTGTGGCAGGGTTCACCAACATTCTCGGCACCGGTTCGGCAGCCGTCATTGCCCCCGCCACGGGCAGCAATGGGGCCACATTCTACCGTGGACGCGTTTGGCTGAGTCCTGAGGAGTGAGCCGTCTGACGGTATCAGATTCACTTGACTACGACCGGACGCGCGCCGATCCTGTCTCCCGATGAGTAAACAACCAACGGTTGTGCTGGGTGTCACCGGTTCCATTGCGGCCTACCGGGCGGCGGAGTTGTTGCGCCTGATGCAGACGCAGGGATGCGATGTGCATGTGGTGATGACGCGCGGGGCCACGGAGTTTGTGGGGAAGTTGACCTTCCAGACCTTGTCGCGGCACCCGGTTGGGGTGGACATGTTTGCGGGTGAGCTTGACTGGCGGCCGGAGCATATAGCGGTGGCGGACCTGGCGGATGTCTGCGTGGTGGCGCCCTGCACGGCCAATGTGATGGCGAAGATCGCGCACGGGCTGGCGGACGATTTGCTGAGTTGTACGGTACTCGCCTGCGCGGCGCCGGTGGTGATTGCGCCCGCGATGAACGTGCACATGTGGGAGAACGCCGCCACGCAAGCGAATCTGGTGACGCTGAAATCGCGCGGGATCCATGTGGTGGATGTGGGCACCGGGGACCTGGCCTGCGGCTACCAGGGAAAGGGGCGCATGGCCTCGCCGGAAGAGATCTTCAAGGTCGTGCAGTCGGTGCTGGATTCGCGCAAAGGTGGGAACAAGACATGAGCAAGGGTAAACTCTGGGCGCTGGCACTGATTGGTCTCACGGTGGTGGTGCTGTTGTTGACGCGGGGCAAGGCCGACGTGCCGTTGGTGTTTTGGACGCTGAACAACATTCGGGCGGCGTTTGTCTACCTTGGCTTCACGGCTGTGGGCGTCACCATTGGTTTTCTGTTGAAATGACGACGGGCGTCTTGTGGGTGGGGGCTCGCGTGCTGGCCCACCATATTCTCATCGCATCCACCTTCCCAGCGCGCGCCCGTGGCCTGCTCGGGCGGGCACCGTTGCCGGCAGGCTCGATGATGCTCATCACCCCGTGCAATGCGGTTCACACCTGCTTCATGCGCTACCCGCTGGATCTGGTGTTTGTCGACGCTGGTTGGCGCATTTGTTGTGTCACTCGCTCCGTGAAGCCCTTCCGAATGGCGTGGGGTGGGCGAGGCGCGCATGCCGTGCTGGAAGCGACCAGCGGTTGGCTCACGGTCGAGGGGTTGAGGCCTGGGACGGCGCTGCGTCTGGAGCCGGGGCCGGGCTGATGTCCGGCAAGTCGCGTTGCTGAATCGGGCGGGCGTGCAGCACATCGCCGGCGCGGATTGTTTTGATGACGCCGGGGCGAACTTCGAGCCGGATGGTCCCCTCGGGATCGGTGTCGCGCAGTACGCCGCGCTCACGCCCCGCCCGGGTCTCCACTTCGAAGTCCGGGATGAAGCGCCGCACGAGTGCGCGGTGCAGGGTCAGCGTCTCGCCGATGCGCACGTCGATGGGCACGCTTTGATCGAAGTAGCCGGGCTTGGCCAGTTGAAGGGTGTGAGTTCCAAGCAGCAGGGGCCGAACGGTCAGCGGCAAGGAGACCTGATCGGTGGCATTCGTATCGAAGGTGGTGAGACCCACTTCGCGCCCATCGATGTTCACGACGACGCCGGCGGGTTCGGTGGTGAGTTGCAGAGCACCGGCGTTGTTCTCGAGGCGGACTTCCTCGGTGACGTTGGCGGCGAGATCGAGAGCGAGCGTCCGTGATTCCGTGGCGTAGCCGTCCGCCTCCACCCGAAGGCGGTAAGAACCGGGCGGCAGCGACTCCAGCGTGAGTGGGGTTTCGCCGCGCAGCTGGTTGTCCAGATAGACGCGGGCGGCGGGCGGTGTGGAGACGACACGCAGACGAGCGGGGACGGGCGTGAGCGGGACGTGGATCGTGTCGACCTGACCCGATTCTGCGCGAAATGGGTGCTCGGCGGCCGCGTAGCCAGGCAGCCGCAAGGAGACCCGGTGGTCGCCGGGCTGCACCTTCTGCAGTTCGATGGGCGACTCGCCGCGTGGCGTTCCATCGAGCATGACGGACGCGCCGGGCGGTTCGGAGGTGATGGTGATGGTGGCGGTACGCGGGAGCAGCACGACGTTCACTTTCACGGGCGCGCGGCTGGGGAGGTCGAGATCGACCTCCTTGGAGAGGTAGTCCGGGGCCGAAATGCGGATGCGATGGCGTCCAAGCGGGAGATCGGTGACCAGCAGCGGTGCGGGGCCGCGGTCGGCGCCATTGATTTGGATGGCGGCTCCATCGGGACTGGTGTGAATAAGCGCCAGACTGGTCAGCGGCACGAGGGGCAACTCCAGGGACTCGCGAGCAGCGGGGAGCAATTGGACGGTGCGTCGCAACGGTTCAAACCCATCCTTGCTGAGGACGAGGAGATGCGAGCCCGGCTGCAAACCCGTCACGCTGATGGGGGTGATGCCCCGTGGAGATCCATCCAGTGTGCAGGCCGCGCCTGGGGGGGTGCTGGCTAAATGCAGGTCGGCGGTTGCTGGGGGTGCGGCTGGCGTGCATACGGCGCCGGCCCCGAGGACAGCGGCGGCGAGCCACGCCGTCACGCTGGCGTGCGGGGCGGACCGGTGCATCAGGAGGGGCGGTCTATTTGCGGCGTTCATTCAGGTGAGTTTCCACATCGAGCAGTTGCTGGCGGGCGGCTTCATAGCGGGGATCGGCGCGATCGCCCAGGATTTCGCATAGGACGCGCAGTTCGACGGCGGCCTGATCCCACTCCTTGGCGCGGACGGCGCGGTTGGCGAGGAAGTTCTGATCGACATAGCGGTTGTCCAACTCGGCCGTGTAGTCCGCAAGGGCCGTGTGGAGAGCGGGCGCGAACTCTGGTTTGGGTTCGATGGTTTTGAGGTAGAACTCGGCATCCTTGGCCCGGCGGATGGCCCGGGCGAGATTGCCGTGGGCGACCTGACGCTCATCAAAGGACTTGCGGGCATCCAGATAGGCGGCATTGGCCATCTCGATCAGTTTTTCCGGTGGGTACTGCACGGCCCAAAGCCCCAGCTCGATCTGCGCGAAATTTTCGAGGCGTTCGCGCACGACCTGAAAGGCGGGCGGTTCGGCGCGGTTGACGACGCGCACGCGCCGGGCCTGATCGCCCAGCACCACGGTGAGGTCATACTGATTGAACGTATTGGGAAGCAGGCCCTGATAGTCTTCGGCCAAGGTCAGGAAGCCGGAGCGTTCGATTTCGCCGGCGAGCCCCTGCAGCAAGGCGGGGGTGACGGTTCCCTCTTCCTGAAGGTGGGTCGTGTCGGTGTCGTCGATCGTCACGACCAGGCGGCCATCGGGTGACAACTCCAGTCGATAGCGGAAGATGCGCGTGGTGTCGCCGAGGATCTTCTCATAGATGACCGTGAGAGGGGCCGGGGCGGCGGGGGCGGCTGGGGCTGTGGGCTGGGCGGTGTCTGAATGCGAAAGAAGCTTGGGCAACCAGGCGACGATGGCGAGCAGGATCACGCCTCCCAGCACCCATCCGAGTCGGGTGCGGAAGCGAGCCGGGTTGGCGGAGGGAGGGTGCGCGGGTGCTGCGCCAGGGGTCAGGCCAAGGTCCACCGTGGCGCCCGATGTCGGGGTCGGCGCAAGCGCCGGCTGGATATCGACAACCTTGATGACGGTATCGCCGAGTCCGACAAGATCCCCGACCGCCAGTCGGACCTCGCGGACGGGCCTGCCATTGACGACGGTCTGGTTCGCGCTGCCGAGGTCGGAGACCCACAAGCCATCGCCGTCGCGGAAAAAGAAGCGGCAGTGATAGCGGGAGGTCTTGGGGTCCGAGAGGACGATGCCGTTCTTGGACGAGCGGCCGACACGGAGTCCGGCAGCATCGGCGATGCGGATTTCGCGGCCGGCGTCCGGCCCCGCATGAATCAGAAGGTGGGGACGTGCGTCCATAGAAGTGGAGTTACCCTAGCAATGGCAGCCGCCGGGGCAAAGTGAAAACTGTATGGGCGGGTGACGGCATTAGAATCCCTGGCGGAAGATCTGCATGATGACGGGGCCCATCAGGATGAGCAGAACGCAGGGGAAGATGAAGACGATCAAGGGGAAGAGCATCTTCATCGGGGCCTCGTTGGCCAGGCGTTCGGCGCGTTCGAACCGGCGCTGGCGGATCTGATCGGCCTGAACGCGCAGGGTGGTGCCGATGCTGACGCCGAGTTCGTCGGCCTGAACGAGTGCGTTGACGACGCTCTTGAGATCGGCGAAATCGACGCGCAGCGACATGGCGCGGAGGGCATCGCGGCGGATCTTCCCCAATTGAATTTCGCGGATCATGCGCATGAGTTCTTCGACGAGCGGGTCAATGGGGGCGCGTTCGACGTGGCGTTGGAGAGCGGTCATGAAGTCCATACCGGCTTCGACGGAGAGGGTGAGGATGTCGAGCAGGAAGGGCAGGGCGCGGCGGATGGCCCGGTGGCGTTGCGCAATGGCCTCGCGCAACCAGAGGCTGGGCTGGAGCGCGCTCATGAGGACGATGAGGAGGCAGCCGGGGATGCGCGCGGCCTGCAGCCAAGAACTGGTGGAGGAGGACAACACGGTCAGGAGCAGGGCGCAGGCGGCCCCGCCGAAGATGAGGGGGACGAGGAGGCGCAGGGACAGGAACTCATCGGCGGAGAGGATGCCATCGAGCCCGGCGGAGATGAGCTGGCGATCGGCGCGGGCATGGGCGCGGGCGGCGGTGTTGCCGCGGTGGGTCCAGCGCATGCCGGCAGCAAAGGGCAGGAGCAGGCGGAACGCGAAGGGCAGTCGGCGTTCCTGGCGCCGGCCATCGGAGAGGGTGACGTAGGTGATCTGGCCGGCCACCTTCATGCAATAGGCGAAGACTCCAGCCGTGGCGAGGGCCCAGAGGCCGGCGATCGTCACAATTTCGATGGAAGGTGTGGCGGTCATGATTAGACGTCGATGCGGACGATGCGGCGGATGACGAGGGCCCCCATGGTCAGCAGCGTGCCCACGATCACGATGGTGCAGACGCCGGCGGTGGACTGAAGGAACGGCATCATCATTTCGGGATCGACCAGCAGCAGCAGCAGCCCGACGACGACCGGCATGATGCTCACGATGATGCCCTGCAGGCGCCCCTGTGCGGTGAGGGTCTGGATGCGCCGCTCGATGCGCACGCGCTCGCGGATGGTGGTGGCAATCTGCTCAAAGATCTCGGTCAGATTGCCACCGGTGCGGCGGGCCGTATCGATGGCGACGACGACCAGTTGCAGATCGATGCTGGGGACGCGCGCGGCCATATTGTCGAGGGCGGTGCTGAAGGCGACGCCGACGCGGGTTTGCTGGAGGAAGACCTCGAACTCCTGGGCGATGGGATTGTCGCCGTCGCGCACGACGGACTCAAAGGCCTGGGTGATGCTGAATCCGGCCTTGAGGGCGTTGCTCATGTTGACCAGCGTGTCGCCGAGCTGCTGATTGAAGCGTGCGAGGCGACGGCGTTTCAACACGCGCACGAGGGCCGAGGGGGCGGCCAGGGCGAGTGCGCCGAAGAGGGCGGCGACGACGGCGCCGAGGAGGACGCCGCGCACGCTGGTGAAGCGGGCGGTGGTGAGGAAGACCAGCAGGAAGACCGCGATGGCGGCGACCCAGCCGATTTCGGCCACGCGGCGGGGCGGCACGAAGAGGAAGACATCCTCCAACTGGCGCGCGGTATTGGCGGAGTAGGTGCCTTCGTACAGGCCGACACCCTCGCGCATGGCACGCAAGAAGACGATGGTCAGTCCGGCGAAGGCGAGGGCATAGAGGAGGGCGATGGTGACCATCATGGTGAGTTACCCGCGCCGAAGGAACGGTGGCCCGGTGCCGTGTCGCCGGGGCGCTGGGGATCGAACATGCGATGATCGATCTGGATCCCGCGGCTGGACGCATCCTCGAGGAACGTGGGGACCGCGCCCGTGGCCCGGAACTCGCCCTGGACGACACCGCCGGGGCCGAGCCCGGTCTGGCGGAACTCAAAGATGTCCTGCATGGTGATCTGGGTGCCTTCGAGGCCGACGACCTCCGTCACGCGTGTAATGCGGCGCGAGCCGTCGCTCAAGCGGGCGATGTGCACGATCAGATGGATGGCAGCTGCAATCTGTTCGCGGATGGCGCGCACCGGCAGATCCATGCCGGACATCAGGACCATGGTCTCGAGGCGGGAGATGACATCGCGAGGCGTATTGGCATGGACGGTGGTGAGGGAGCCGTCATGGCCGGTGTTCATGGCTTGCAGCATGTCCAGCGCTTCGCCGCCGCGACATTCGCCGACGACAATGCGGTCGGGGCGCATGCGCAGGGCGTTGCGGACCAGATCGCGGATGGTGACGGCGCCTTTGCCTTCGATGTTGGGGGGGCGGGCCTCGAGGCGCACGACGTGATCCTGCGGCAGCCGCAACTCGGCCGCATCTTCGATGGTGACGATGCGTTCGTCCGGCGGGAGGTAGCTGCTGAGCACATTGAGCAGGGTGGTTTTGCCGGAACCGGTCCCGCCGGAGACGACGATATTCTTGCGCAGCCGGATGCTCAGATCCGCGAGGGTTGCCATGGCTTCGGAGAGCGTGCCGAAGCGCACGAGATCCGCGGCAGTGAACGGGATGCGGGAGAACTTGCGAATGGTCAGGCAGGGGCCGACGAGGGAGAGGGGGTGAATGATGGCGTTGACGCGGGAGCCATCCGGCAGGCGCGCATCGACGTAGGGCTGACTCTCGTCGATACGGCGTCCGAGTGGCGCCACGATGCGCTCGATGACGGCGATGACGGAGTCGTCATTCATAAACGAGCGCGGCGAGCGGACGAGTTTTCCCTGGCGTTCGCAGTAGACCTGGTTGGGCCCGTTAACCATGATTTCCGTGACGTCGGGATCGGCGAGGAGATCCTCGAGCGGGCCGAGCCCAAGGGCTTCGTCGCAGATTTCCTTGACCAGAAATTCGGGATCCAGTCCAGCGGGCAAGCGTGTGGCGACTTCGGTGACGATGGCCCGGACGGTGGCCACGGCGCGATCACGCAGTTCGGACTGTTCGATGCGCGAGGCCGTGAGGCGTTTGATGTCGAGGCGGGTGACCAGTTCGCGGTGGATCTGCTGCTTGATGGAGCGCCGGCGATCGAGTTCGCTGGGGGCAGCGGGCGGAGCGGGTGGGGGATGCGAGGCAAAAACGGGTGGGCGCACAGGGGGGGCGGGTACGGGTGGTGCGGTGGGAGGAGGGGCCGGAGTGGGCGTGGGCGCGTTGGGGGAGGGAGCCGTGACAGGGGCATGCGGAACACCGGCGGGCACAAGTGAAAGGGTGAAGGGGCCGATGGCGATGGACTGGAGAGGCTGGATGCTTTCGCGCGCCCGAATGCGGCGACCCGCGATGAGGGTGCCGGTATCGGAGTCGAGATCCTCGATCCAGGAACCGGCGGGGTCGATGGTGAGGATGGCGTGACGATCGCCGACATCGGCGTGGGGCAACTGGATGTGGCAGTCGGCATCGCGGCCGACCATGTAGAGGCCGTTCTCCATGTCGAACGCCTTGGGTGGGCGCCCGGCCTGAGCAATGATGAGTTGGATGGATGCGGCCACGGTGAGCCTACAGGTTGGTCTTGTGGCGAATATGGCGCTGGCGGTAGAGATTCATATCCGGAAGATTGGTCTCCAGGCGGTCAAAGTTGACGGAAGGGAGATCCTTTTCGAAGCTGACGTCGCTGGGGTTGCGAAGAGCGAGGGTCAGGCGCCCCTTCAGTTGTTCAGCGAAGACGAGCAATTCCGCTTCGCGTGGGGTGACCTCGAGGGTGACCGTGCTATAATTTCCCTGACGGGCGCTGCGTTGCTGCGCAGGCGAATCGGTGGCGAGCCGTTGTCCGGTGGCGAGAACGGTCACATCCTGGAGCACGGTCAGCGTCACGGTTTCCATTTCGTCGGCGGCGGTGGCGGAGGGCATGGTGAAGGTCCCCAGGACGTCGATGCGGTCGTTGGGGGAGACCATGCCCGAGACGGCGGCGGCCCCACCGACTTGCAGCGACAACGCGCGCATGCCGGGCGTAACGGCGGTGGCGAGATCGGGGCCGGCGCGACCGCCACCTGCGAGATGCGACCAGTAGAGCGCATCGCCGCGCTTGAGATTGAAGAGCGTCTTGCGGCCGAGGACATAGGTGGCATCTTGCGGGGTTACGACGTCCTCGCGGGCGGAGACCTCGATTTCATAGATGCGGTCGAGCGCGAGATCCTTCTTGTCGAGGGCGACGCCTTCGGGGATATCGGCGCGAGCGACGACCACCTCGACGGTGCGGACGCGCTGCTCAAACTCGGCGCGTGCGCGCTCGATTTCTGAGACGCGGGTTTGGAAGTAGCGGATGCTGAGCCCGAAGGCGAGCAGGCCGACCACGAGCGACAGGACCAAGATCACTTTCTGATTCATGCTTGTGACTCTCCACGCGAGGATCGTGCCGGTGCGGCATCGCCACGCCAGTCTACTGCATTATTTCATCCCGGGACGCTTATGCAACACCGTAATGGTGCTGGCCGCCCCGGTTGACGTGTGGGCGGAGACGGCGAGCATGAGGATATCATCGCCGCGGCCGTAGAAGGCGAGGCCGTCTGGGGAGGGGCCCGACGCAGGCTGCACGATGGGCGCCCAGCCGCCGGCGGCGAGGGATCGGTGAACCGTTGCGCGGGAGTCGCCGGGTGGGGCGTCACTATGGAGGATGATCAGGGAGGATCTGGATTGGAGGTCCTGCGCGACAAAGTGTAGCGTGGCTCCGGCGGGAATCGACAGGCCGGGAATCGGTGGCAGCGGTGGCGGGCGGTCGGCACGGTCGTCGCCGGGTGCCTGGCGCAGCGCGAAGACCATGGAGGGACCAAGGGGCTGCGGTTGGGTGAGCAGCACGCGCAGGACGGCGTCCTGATCGCGAAAGGTGCCGAACGCAAGGCTGTCGCCGCCTTCCCATACGGCGCCGGGCAGAAGTTGCCGGAGTTCAGCCTGCAACGTATCGAGCGGTAGATCCACACCATAGACGGACAATTCGCCGCGTGTTCCATTGAGGGTGACCGGGGTTTCGTACAGCAAGCGGCCATCGACGGGGCGCATGAGCATGGCGGCGTCGGCCCCGGTGCGCCAGCGGCTGAAAACGCGAGCCTCCGCGGGGAAGAGGGCGACCGCCATCATCAGCGCCAGCAGGCCGGTGCTGAACGTGGTGGCGCGGTGCCGGGAGTGGTGCCCGATCTGCATCAGTAGATGCCCTCATTCGCGGTCATCCAGACTTCGCTTTCGAGGAAGATGGACTCGTCGCGGTAGAGGAGGTGGCGGACGACCGGAAGGAGCGGGACGTCGTCCGCCGCGCGGCGGGAGAAAAGGCCGAAGACATTGACGGGAGTGCCTGCGTTGGCAAGATCCCGGACGGGGTTGTGGGCGACGCGCCCCATCACGGTGGCCTCCGGCGAGGAGGGGGCGATCGGGGCTGTGAATACGCCACGGAATTCACCTTGATGGCCGGCGCGGTGATAGTCGTCGCGCGAGTAGGTGCTGGCATCCTCGCCGGGATACCAACTGCGGATGTAGTCCGGGTTGGCGGGCACCAGGATTCCTGAAAGCGCGAGGCGGCCCGCCTGGCGGCGCGCCTCGGTCATCGTATCGCGGTGGGCGCGCGTGAGTTGGGTCCACTGCACCAGGAACCCTGTGAGTGCGAGCACGGCCACGATGCCGATCACGAACTCGACGACGGCCTGCCCCTCGCAGGGCCGGGAGTCGCGGGGCGATGGCGTTGCGGGAGTGGGTTTCAATGGCCCCTCCGGCCGCCGCCACCGTGTCCGGGACCGCCGCCACCCGCGACGCATTCGGAGCTGTGTTCCTGGAGCCAGATTACGCCGTCCGAGCGGAACATGGCGTCTTCCCAGGTCCGCAACTGGTTGCAGTACCAGGAATCGCATGCTATTTGGCCGGTCTCCACATAGTGAGGAAGGTCCTCTTCGATGAAGTGGCGCCATTCGGGATCGAAGCCGCCCTCGGGGGCGGAGGACGCATCCATGGGGATCAGGCGGATGTCGCGGAAGTGGGGCAGGACAATCGGGTAGGCGGAAGGCGGGGTTTCGTCATCCACGGCGCCAAAGGGCTTGGCGGCGGCGGTCCAGACGATGTGGTTGGTGATATTCTGGCCACGGGGGCCGGGGGTGAGGCGGGTGGCGGCGGCGATGACGCGTACGGCGGAGTCGGCGCCAGCGTAGTCATAGGCGTCGCGGAGGGGGCCAGCCAGGGGCAGCCCCCCCTCTTCGGTGTGCATGGCGGTCCAGGCGGCCCAGCGCTCGCCGTAACAGTACCAGGTGGCGCTGGTGACCATGGCGAGCGGGGGCAACGTGCTGGAGATTCCACGCTCGGCGGCGGCAGCCTGAAGGGGGCCGGTGGCTCCTGCATTGTCCAGGGAGGTGGCCCGGCGGACGAGATCCAGCCCGAACAGTTCGCTGTTGATGAACTCGCGGATGACAATTTCCGGCAGAGCGGGCCACCACTGGTAACCGGTGTAGTCCTCGAGCAGGCCCGGCGCGTTCAGATGGAACCAGCACCAGTTGCGGCTGGCGACGGCATCGTAGAAGCCGGGCTGGAGGAGGATGTGGTCGCCGACGTAGTCCGTGAGGTAGCGGGCATTATCTGGGGCAGCGGCGATGCCTTCGGATGCGGCGAGGTCGAGCATGTCGGCGTAGGCGGGCCAGGCGCCGTCGAAGGGTTCCAGGAACATGGGTTCACCATCGGGGCCGACGGGCTGCGGGTACTCGTAACGGACGGTGTGGGCGTGCTCGCGGATCATGCGCGTAAAATCATCGTTCTGGTGGACCCCGTTGTTTTTGGCGGCCTGCTGGGCGGCCATGAATCCGATCATGGGCCCAAAGAGCGCGAGGCGAGCCTGGAGGTTGGAGATGGCGCCCACCGTCTCGGCATCGCCGGCGCCAATGGCCATGGCCTGCATGATGTTCAGATCGCCCATGAGATTGAGGGTGATGCCCTGCCAGCGGGCCCCCATCAGGGCGGCCGCATCCCCTCCATTCTGGCTGAGTGCTTTAACGTATAGCGTTTTGTGAAGATCGACATTCCAGAGCACGACGAAAAAGAGGGCGACGAGGATGAAGATGAAGAAGATCATGGTCTGGCCGCGCCGGGGTGAGTGGGCGTCACCATCGGCAGGTGGCCGGAGTTGGGTAATGGGAGTCGGCATGGTCATGGGGGCGAGTTACCAGTCGAGGTCGTGAAGGTACAAGGGGAAATGGCTTTCGATGTAGGCATCGGCCTGGAGATTGACGTCATCCTCGGCGTAGAAGGTGCGGTGCATGGGGACCCACAGGGGATAGGGCTGATGTACCTGCACATGGATCATTTGTGCGCCGATATCGTCAACGGCCCAATAGCCGATATCGGGCCAGCGGGCGTAGTCAAGCAGGTAGCGGGCGCGGGCCTGGTTGTCGGAAGCGAGGTAGTCCGGGATACGGCCGCGCTCGATGGCGTATTGGGGCGATCCGGGGATGGTTTGGAGGGCGTAGTCCCACACCTGGCCCGGCGTTCCCTCCTGCACAATCGCGCGAAGGCCTGGCTGAACATCCTCAAAGGGTGGCGACCATAGTTTGCCGGCATTCGGAATCGTGGCCACGTCGACCACCTTGCGGACCATCCACCGGTTGAAGCCGACGGTCTTGGCGCGAGCGGCGCGGGCGGCCGCGTGATCCAACACCTCGCGCGCAGCCAGCAACTGGGAGAGTTGGAGGATGCCGAAGAAGATGAGCGAGATCAATGCGATCATCAGGCAGGATTCCACCAGAGACTGCCCGGCGCGCGCGGTTGCCCGCCGCCAAGGCAGAGTCCGGTGGGACCATGAGCCCTGCCGGCAGGGAGACGCGACAGGATGGGGCGGGACGCGTGGGTGGTTACAGCTCAAGACGATACAGGGGGGCGCGCTAGTTGCCTGCGCCATCCTCCTGAAGGTCCTTGAGCCATTCCTGAGACCCAGTCTGGGTGGCGGCTGACGCGGCACTCGAGTCTCCTCCCAGTTCATTGACGGCACCGCTGAGTTTCTGGCGGATGGTATCGCCAAATACCCCGAAGATGGCGATGGCGGCAATGGCGATGATGACGACAATGACGAGATACTCGACCATGGTCTGTCCGGACTTGGCGTTGTGCGGTGTGTCCATACTGATTTCTCCATTCATTGGTATCACGGAAACTCGGATGCCACCAGATCCAGAACCCGCCCCCCTTGCTCACGCACGGTGAACAGTACAACAGAGAGAATTACCGTTAGAGCCACAACGATGGCCGTGACCAGGAGGAACTCCATGGCCGCCTGCCCGTGATTGGATCCGAAGATCCGTTGCCGCAGCCCCGCCCCTGTCGTTCTCATTCTCAATTATGCTACCACCTTGACTGGGGGGTGTAAACAACTATGATCACACGGATAACGCACTCGGGCGCGGGCATATTGCATACCGACGATCGGCACCAGGTACCACATGGCGACAATCGAGATTCCGGGTTTTGAGATCCTCGAGAAGATTGGGGCTGGAGGCATGGCGACGGTCTGGAAGGCTCGCCAGGTTTCGCTGGATCGCACGGTGGCGATCAAGATTTTATACTCGAAGTTCGGCAGTGACCCGAGCGATGTTCTGCGGTTTCAGAGCGAGGCTCAGGCCGCGGCGCGGTTGAAGCATCATGGGATCGTGCAGGTGTACGATGCCAGCACCATCGGCAGCATGTACTATTTTGTGATGGAGTTTGTGGCCGGCTCCACTGTGGCGGACTGGCTCAAGCGCAGCGGGGCATTGACTCTGAAGGATGCCTTGTTGGTGACGGAGTGCGTGGTGGACGCGCTGGCGTATGCATGGCGCGAGGCGGGCATCATCCACTGCGACGTCAAGCCGGACAACATCCTGCTGGACGCGGACGGATCGGTGAAGGTCTCGGACCTGGGTTTGGCGCGCACGCTGAGTCAGATGCTTTCGGATGCGGCTTCGGATGAGATCATGGGAACCCCCGCCTACATCTCCCCGGAGCAGGCGTTGGGCGAGAGCACACTGGATTTTCGCGCGGACGTCTACTCTCTGGGCGCGACGTTGTACCACATGGTCACGGGCGTCGTGCCGTTTGGCGGCAACCCGCCCGACGAGATCATGGACATGCACATTCGGAATACGCTCCCTGACCCGATGGAGGTTAACCCGCAGGTGACGGCGCCGGTGGCCTGGCTGATTGAAAAGATGATGTGCAAGGATCCGGCGGGCCGGCACGAGTCATGGGAAGAGGTTGCGCGTGATCTGGACCGCGTCAAGAAGGGGCTGCGACCGCTGGGTGACGCTCTGCCGGAGGGCGTCAGTACGATCGAGCGCAGCCCGGCACGGATGAAGGTAGGGACGCCCGTCAATGACTGGTTGAAGCCGCGTGGGCCGGGATTGACCCGGCGGTTGGTGAATCTGGTGGTGCTGCTGGCGCTCGCGGGCGGGGGCGTCTATGCGCTCATGACGTGGAACGCGCATAAGGGCGGCGGACGGGTGCCTGCGGTGCTGCCGGCCGATGTGGCGGCGACGGACTGGGCCGCCGCCTGGCAGGAAGCGTTGGAGTGGGTGACGGCTTACCCGGGGAACGAACAGGAGGCCATTGCCCGATTCGAGCGAATCGCGCAAGGCGCGGTTGGTACGCCGTATGCCGGGATGGCGACGGCGCGAGCGGATGCGTTACGGCTGGAATTCAACCAGCGCGTGGACGGCGTGATGAGCGAGTTGGACCGGCAAGCCAGACCGCTGCTGGCGGCGGGGAATTTCCAAGAGGCAGCCCGCATCTACCGTGAATATGATGGGAATCTTTTCGAGCAGACAAAGGATGCGCGGGCCGCGCGGGTTCAAGATTGTGAACGGCGCTTTCCGGTGGCAAACCCGACGGTGACGTCGCCCGTCGCCCCGATCGCGGCGACGGGCATGGATCTCGAGTCTCTGCTGCGGACAGTGACCGACCACGTGCTGGGGGGCGAGATGGAGGCCGCGCGGGAGGCGCTTGAAGCCGGGATTCAGAGTGCATCTCTATCCGACAGGGCCGACGCGCTGGGTGGCGCCCTGACGGAAATCACCGGCGTCGAGAAGGCGCAACGCGCGCTGTTGGACTCCTTTGCCGGGCAGAAGGGGAAGAGCGTGGATGTGGAACTGATGAGCGGCAAACGGATGCTGTTGATCAAAGACGTCAAGGATGGGCGGATTGTGGCGGAAGTGGTACCCGCCGAGCCTGACACGCTCACGCATGGCAGCATGATCGAATTTGAACCGGCGCTCTTGTCCTATCGCGAACGCCTGCGGCGCATGGGCGCTGCGGCCGGCCGCGGCCAGAATCTGCTTTGCGGGTTGCTCGCGCGCGAAGCTCGGGCGGACGATTCCGCACGCCGCTACTTCGCCTTGGTTTCGCCCCTGCTCGGACCTCGACTGGCAGAGTCGGTCGGGAAGGAAAGCCAACCAACCCCATGAGGCGGCCGGGGCCATCGACCGCTACGGAATGGTTCGCACGCGCAAGTAGCGGTTCGACTCGTTGGGCGGAATCGGGTGCGTGTAGGTTTGCGTGTTCGTGAACGCCGTGACGTACCCATAGACCTCAACCCAGACGGGCGGGTTGTCCATCAGGTTCTCGGTATACTCGACCCGGTAATTGTGCTCAGGCACGGCCGTCCATGTCACCTGAAGCTGGCTGGCCGATGGCTGCGCCACGGCGGCGAACTCCAGAACATCGGCGGCATTGTTGGGATGTGTGCCCGCCATCCACTCGTCATAGTTCGATTGGCCATCGCCATCCTTGTCGCCCCATTGGCCATCGTTGGCGCCGGAGCTATTGGGGTTGAGCCCGTGCTGGATTTCCCACGTGTCGCCGAGGTTGTCGTTGTCATCGTCCCAGTCCGAATAGTCGGGGATGCCGTCGCCATCCGCATCCGGGTAGGCCGAGGCGGTGTCCACGAGCTTCAGATACTGGATGCGCTTGGCGGCAGAATTCGTGTCCGTCAGCCCGACCGTGATGCCGCCGGTGATCAGTGTGGCGCCGGGAACGGCCGCGCCCCAGAGGTATTGCGTCGGACTGGGGGATGAGAGGTCGACCACGTTGTAGCTGCGCCCGGACTCGATGCCGAACCAGTTGCGGCCATCGGGCAGGGTGGCGTTGAGCTTGAAGGTGGCCCAACGCTCGGGCCAGTCCCAGTAGCGGTTGTCGACGAAGGCGAAGACGACATCCTGCGTGGCGGCGCTGACGCCTGGCTGCTCGAACTTGGCGACGGCGAAGATGTTCTCATCCGGCGCGCTGGTGTCGGTGCGCTCCAGGAAGTAGACGCCCTGACTGCGGAGGGCAGGGGAGTCCAGCCGAGCCTGCGTGAGGCGGCCGTAGTGCCCCTGCAG
>CAZWQJ010000032.1:0-9353 GCA_964635825.1 uncultured Victivallales bacterium
AATCTTCGCCAGAGCGGCATCTTGATGCATCCGACCTCGTTAGCGGGGCCGGAGGGAATTGGGACGTTGGGACGGGAGGCGCACGGGTTTGCGGACTTCCTGGCGGCGGGTGGGCAGAAGCTCTGGCAGATGCTGCCGCTAGGACCGGCGGGCTATGGCGATTCGCCGTATGCGTGCTTCTCGGCCTTCGCCGGCAATCCGCTGCTGATCAGCCTGGAGACGCTGGTGCGCGATCGGCTGCTGACGCGCGCGGAGGTGGGTGCGCCTGCGGCGCCGGCGGCGCTCGTGGATTTTCGGGGGGTCGAGGCCCGCAAGCCGGATCTGCTCGATGTCGCCTTCACCCGGTTTTTGATTCGCGGCGTGTCGGCGGCGTTCACGCGCTTCTGCGCGATGGAGGCAGGCTGGCTGGACGATTACGCGCTATTTATGGCGATCAAGGAGTCGCGGAACGGCCAGCCCTGGTGGCAGTGGCCGGAGACGCTGCGGCTGCGTCAGCCGGAGGCGCTGGAGGCAGCGCGTCGGCGGCTGGAGCCGCGCGTGGCGGCGCATCAGTTCCGGCAGTTCCTGTTTTTCGAGCAATGGCGTGCGCTGCGTGCGCATGCGAACGCGGCGGGGGTGCGACTGGTGGGGGATGTGCCGATCTATGTGGCGCACGACAGCGCGGACGTGTGGGCGTATCCGGAGTGGTTCATGCTCGACGCCCGGCGGCGGCCGGTGCGCGTGTCGGGTGTGCCGCCGGATTTCTTCAGCCGTGACGGCCAGCTATGGGGCAACCCGGTCTATGACTGGGGGCGCATGAAGCGCGACGGATTCACGTGGTGGCGGCGGCGCTGGCGCGCCAGCCTGGAGCTCTTCGATGTTGCGCGCTTCGATCATTTCCGGGCGCTGGCGGGCTACTGGGGCGTGCCCTATGGCAAGCGCACGGCGCGCGATGGCGCCTGGTACCGCGCACCCGGCGGCGAGCTGCTGGCGAGCCTGAAGCGCGATGTGGGCGACTTGCGGATGATCGTTGAAGATCTCGGCATGATCACACCGGATGTGCTGGCGTTGCGCGACCGGTACGGGCTGCCCGGCATGAAGATTCTGCACTATGCGTTTGGCGAAAATGGGGACAGCGGCTACATCCCGCACAACTTCCCTGAGAACTGCGTGGTCTACACGGGCACCCACGACAACGAGACGACGACGGGCTGGTGGCGGCAGCAGCCGGCGCACGTGAAGCGCCATGCGCGCCTGTGCGTGGGGCCGGACGTGGATCAGAGCGTGTGGTCCTTCATCCGCTATGCGTGGGCCTCGGTGGCGCGCACGGCGATCGTGCCGATGCAGGATGTGCTCGAGCTGGGGCCGGAGACGCGCATGAATGTGCCCGGTACGGTGGGGGGGCGCAATTGGCAGTGGCGCATGCGGCCCAGAGCGGCCTCGCCGCGCCTCGCCGCGCGCCTCGCCGCGCTGACGCACGCCTGCTGGCGGTAGGCGTGTCGGAGCGGATGCCCGGTATCTTGCGCTAGACCGAATGGCGCTTACTAAAGCCTACGGCTCGGCGCAGCCTCGCCCTCCACTGGCCCCGCCGTGTCTCCAAATGGAGGGCGAGCCTGTGGCGAGCCGTCCGGTGTCCGCGTTCTGCCGCCGTCCTCGATTCTGTTGCCCACTGAATCCGAAAACGAGGACGAGGACCGTTCGCTTCGCTCACTGAGGACGAGGACGATTCTCTCACAGTCCTTCCTGCCGAACATGGAGGTTACGCGCTCCAGTGAAGGGGGTGTGCCGTTCGGTAGGGATACACCCTATGGTCCCACGCTGGCCGGGCGGGACACAATGGCAGTAACACGAATGGGAACAGCACGGAGTGACGGTAATACAGCAATGTCGTATTCTTGCAACATGAATGCGACCATTCAAATCAGTGCTCGGGGGACGATGACGCTACCGAAGGCACTTCGGCGTGTTTTGGGTGTCGATAAGGGCGGAGTCGTGATGGCCAATGTGGGACAGGATGGGATTGTGCTGCATCCGGCGGTGGCGTTTCCGATCGAGATGTACACGGATGAGCGCATTGCCGAGTTCGATGCGGCGGACGCCGCGCTGGCTAAGCGTATGGGGGATTCGCGTGCCTTCCATCTGCCGGCCGACGTGGAGCTTGTGGAGAAGGACAAGCCCATTCTTGCCGGTGCGATCGGTGCCGGGTGTACGCACCTCTGGACCAGCGACCGCCTGCACTTCGGACCGTTCTATGGAACTGTGGTGCATGGCGTGCGGATTGTGTCCAGCATTCAACAGGCGGACACGCTGCACGAGAGAAGCGGGTAGCGCAAGAAGCGCGCAACATCCAACAGGCAACGTTCAAGTTCAGAGAGGATCCGGACTTGTGCGTTGAGCGTTGCGTGTTTCTGTCGATGGAGGTGCAGAGAGCGCAGACTAGGGGGAGGAGCGACGTCTGCGCAGCCCGTGCAGACGGCTCGGCGTGGACGCCTCGCCCTACCGCCGGAGTCTGTGGTCAGGTGGAAGGGCTAAACGTCCGCCCGCCTTGCATCGCTCAAGCGAAGAGCTGCTTGACGCCGGCGCGCATGTATTCGCGGCGCATCTGGGCGATGACAGCGATGGGGATGTTCTTGGGGCAGACGGCCTCGCACTCCGCGTGGTTCGAGCAGGCGCCAAAGCCTTCGGCATCCATCTGGCCCATCATCATCTGCACGCGGCGTTCGCGCTCGGCATCGCCCTGCGGCATGGTGGCGAGCTGGGCAATCTTGGCGGAGACGAACAGGGAGGCGGAGGCATTCGGGCAGGAGGCGACGCAGGCGCCGCAGCCGATGCAGGCGGCGGCATCCATGGCGCGCTCGGCGCGTTCCTGGGAGACGGGGACGGCATTCGCTTCCGGAGCGGCGCCGGTGTTGATGGAGACGTAACCGCCCTTGGCGACGATGCGGTCGAAGGCGCTGCGGTCGATGGCGAGATCCTTGATGATGGGGAAGGCGGCGGCGCGGAAGGGTTCCATCGTGATGGTGGCACCGGGCGCGAACTGGCGCATGCGGATTTCGCAGGTGGTGCAGCCCATCTTGCGGCCGTGGGCCACGCCGTCCACGACGATCCCGCACTGCCCGCAGATGCCCTCGCGGCAATCGCTTTCGAAGGCGATGGGGTCGTCGCCCTTGCGGATCAACTCGTCATTCAGGACGTCGAGGGCTTCCAGCAGGGAAATTTCGGCGGAGATGCCGGTGACGGGGTAGTCGACCAGTTTTCCGGGCTGTTTGGGTCCCGCCTGGCGCCAGACGCGAAAGGTGTAGGAATGTGCGGTGGTGGCCATGGGTTCAGGCATAGCTCCTCTGCGCGGGATGGACGCGCTCGAAGTTCAGCGGCTCGCGATGCATGACGGGATCCTGCTTTTCCCCGCGGAACTGCCAGGCGGCGACATGCGAGAAGGCGTCGTCGTTGCGCTTGGCCTCGCCCTCGGGGGTGGCATGCTCCTCGCGGAAGTGACCGCCACAGGACTCGGCGCGCTCGAGCGCATCGCGCGCCATCAGTTCGCCGAGTTCCAGGTAGTCGGCGACGCGGCCGGCGACTTCGAGATCCTTGTTGAAATCCTCGGCGCTGCCGCTGACGCGCACATTGCGCCAGAATTCCTCGCGCAGGCCGCGGATGGATTTCATGGCCTCGCGCAGGCCTGCCTCGCGGCGGGCCATGCCGACCTTGTCCCACATGATGCCGCCGAGGTCGTGCCAGAATTCGCGGACGGTGCGGTTGCCGCGGATATTGAGCAGGCGGCTGACGGACTGCTGGATCTCGGACTCGGTGCGGGTGAACGATTCGTCGGTCTCGGCGACGGCCTTGGGTGAGGTGGAGGCGAGGTAGTGGCCAATGGTGTAGGGGAGGACGAAGTAGCCATCGGCGAGGCCTTGCATGAGGGCGCTGGCGCCGAGGCGGTTGGCGCCGTGGTCGGAGTAGTTGGCTTCGCCGGCGACGAAGAGGCCCGGGACGGTGCTCATGAGGTGGTAGTCCACCCAGAGGCCGCCCATCGTGTAATGCGGGGCGGGGTAGATGCGCATCGGCGACTCGTAGGGATTCTCGCCGGCGATCTCGTGGTACATGTCGAAGAGGTTGCCGTAGCGCGAGGCGACGACATCGCGGCCGAGGCGCTTGATGGCATCGGCGAAGTCGAGGTTGACGGCGAAGCCGGAGGAGCCGACGCCATGGCCGGCGTCGCACATTTCCTTGGCGCGGCGGGAGGCGATATCGCGCGGGACGAGGTTGCCGAAGCTGGGGTACTTGCGCTCGAGGTAGTAGTCGCGTTCGGCCTCGGGGATCTGGGCGGGCGGGCGCTTGTCACCCTTCTGCTTGGGCACCCAGACGCGGCCATCGTTGCGGAGGCTTTCGCTCATGAGCGTGAGTTTGCTCTGGCCCGCGCCGGACTGGGGGATGCAGGTGGGGTGGATCTGGGTGAAGCAGGGGTTGGCGAAGAGCGCGCCGCGCTTGTAGCAGCGCCAGACGGCGGTCGCGTTGGAATTCACCGCGTTGGTGGAAAGATAGAAGACGGTGGAGTAGCCGCCGGTGGCGAGGATGACGGCGTGTCCGGCGTGGCGTTCGAGCGCGCCGCTGACGAGGTTGCGGACGACGATGCCGACGGCGCGGCCGTCGCGCACGACGAGATCGAGCATTTCGCGGCGCGGCAGGAGGGTCACGCGGCCCTCGTTGACCTGGCGCATCAAGGCACCGTAGGCACCGAGCAAGAGTTGCTGGCCGGTTTGGCCGCGGGCGTAGAAGGTGCGCGACACCTGGGCGCCGCCGAAGGAGCGGTTGGCGAGGGTGCCGCCGTACTCACGCGCGAAGGGGATGCCCTGGGCCGCGCAGTGGTCGATGATGTTGTTGCTGAGTTGGGCCAGGCGGTGGATGTTCGCTTCGCGGGCGCGGAAATCGCCGCCCTTGATCGTGTCGTAGAACAGGCGCCAGACGCTGTCGCCGTCGTTCTGATAATTCTTGGCGGCATTGATTCCGCCCTGGGCGGCGATGCTGTGCGCGCGGCGCGGTGAATCGGAGATGCAGAACGACTTGACGGTGTAGCCCATCTCCGCAAGCGAGGCGGCGGCGGAAGCACCGGCCAGGCCGGTTCCGACCACGAGGATGGTGTGCTTACGGCGGTTCGCGGGGGCCACCAGCTTCGCGTTCTGGCGGAACAGGTCCCACTTTTGCTCGAGGGGCCCTTCGGGGATGCGGGCGTCGAGGGTCACGTTGCCGGGGATCGCAGTCACGGGATACCTCCGAGAGGCGCCAAGAGCGCGGGTGGGGACGGGGGCACGGCGAAGTAGATGTAGAGGGGAAGGCCGACAAAGCCGATGGCGAGGAGGATGGCGACGACGACGCCGACGCCCTGCAGGATGGGGGTCAGGCGACGCGAGCCGAAACCGAGGGATTGGAACGCGCTCCAGAAGCCATGGCGCAGATGAAGGCCGAGACCGAGCATGAAGAAGGCATAACCGAAGGCGGGGATGGGCTTGTTGAATTCCTCGATGACGAGGCGGTAGACATCGCGCATGGGGGTGCCGTGGGCCTGGGTGATGTAGCCGGCGTCCTCGGCCGGGCCGTACTTGAAGTGGGCCACGTGCAGGACGACGAAGACGAGGAGGGCGAGGCCGGAGATGATCATGCCGACGGAGGCGGCGGACTTCTGGCTGGGGCCTCCGGCATTGGCGCTCACGCGGTAGGGCACGGGGCGGGCCTTGAATTTGAGCAGGGCCACCTGGATGCCGGAAACGATGTGCACCCCAAAGAACAGCAGGAGCCCGGCCTCGGCGAAGTAGATGAACGAGCCGTGCAGGAAGGTCTTGAGGAAATGGGCGTACGCGTTGAACGGTTCCGGACCGGCGAACAGGGTCAGGTTGCCGGCGAGGTGGATGATCACGAACAGCATCAGCCCAATGCCCGTGAGACCACTGAGGATTTTTTTAACGACCGAGGAAGACGATGCGGCAGCCACAGACCCCCCTTACCCGACGAAATCGGTCCGTACTCTAGCGGGAGCGGGCGGCGGCGGCAATTCAGAAGTTGTCGATGATTCGGAGAAGCGGGAAGAGAAGGCAACCGCTGATGGACGCTGATGCACGCAGATGATGGACTCGATTCTGCGGTTCCGCTTCCTTCGTATCGTGCCCAAATATGATGCGTCTGCCCTGCGGCTGCCCCGCTCGCGGCTTGACGGCGTGGGGTGGCGGGGCAAGAGTAGGGGCAGGGGGAGGAAGTTATGGATTTGTTGACGGCGAAGCAGTGGGCGGAGTTCGAGGAGCGGGGGGTTGTGCGGCTGGGGCGCGTGATCGATGAGGATCGCGTGCAGGCGCTGCGCTCGCGCATTGACGAGATCATGCTGGGGCGGGCGAAGGTGCCGTACGAGCGGATGCTGATGCAGCTCGATAGCGACTCGGGCAAATATGAGGACGCGCCGGCGCAGAGCATGGGGCACAAAGGCGCGACGCTGAACTACCGGAAGATTCAGGAACTCGAATTCGATCCGCTTTTTCTGGAGTACATGCAGCACCCGATATTTGCGGACACGTGCCGGCGGCTGTACGGGCGGGGCACGGCGATCGCGTGTTTTCGCGCGATGTTCATGAACAAGCCGGCGCACCGCGGCACGTTCTTGCCGTGGCACCAGGACCGTTGGGCGTACCTGGATCGGGATCCGTTGTTGACGGTCTACACGGCACTGGATGCGGCGAATATCGAGAACGGCTGTGTGCAGATCATTCCGGGGAGCCACCGATTGGGGCTGTTGAATCCGGAGCATGTCTCGGGATTTCTGACGGCGGAGCAAGCGGCGGAGCAGGCGGCGAAAGGGCCGATCGAGCACCTGGTGCTGGGCGAAGGGGAAGTGGCGCTGCTTCACAACTGGGTGCTGCATGCCTCCGACGTCAACCGCAGCTCCAACTCGCGGCGCGCCTTCAGTGTCTGCTACATGGATGCGGCGACCTACGACAAACGCGCAAAGGGGCCGGCGAGTTCATCGGTGATCTTTGGCGAGGGCGCGCTGACGCCGGCGGGCGTGGCCAAGTTGGGGTAGCGGCCGGTTGATCGTGCGCGGCCGGGGTGGCACCCGGCCCTCCCCAGAAGGAATGAACATCGAACATCCAACATCGGAGCCAGTCAGCCAGATAGAGTTTCGCCTGGCGGGGCGGGGTGAGGATGAGGTGCGCCAATTGTTGGAGGCGGCGGCCGGGTATCCGGTGCGGGTGCGGTGGACGAGCAACCGCGTCAGCATGATTTCGGTGCGCTTTCCGGCGCTGCATCGTGCGGAGATCCGGATGCACGAGGCCTTTGGCAGTGCGCCGAGCGTGGTGCTGGATGCGCTGGGCCACTATCTGCGGACGCGCCGGCGCGAGGATTGGCGTTGCGTAGCGGCCTTTGCGAGACAGATCCCGGCCCGCAATCCCGCCGTGCGTCCGCCGCCGCCGGTGCAGGCGGCCGGCGCGGTTTGGGATCTGGCCGCGATTGCGGCCGAGGTGAATACGCAGTTCTTTTCCGGGCGCGTGGATTACCGCATTGGGTGGGGGCGGCGGCCGGCGACGCGCCGAGTCCGTCGCTTTCGCCGGGCGCGCTCCATCCGCTATGGATCCTGGGATGCCACGACGCGCACGATCCGCATCCATCCGGCGCTGGACGATCATCGGGTTCCGCGCGAATTTGTGCGCTACATTGTATTTCACGAGATGCTGCATGCGGTGGTACCGACCGAGGGCCACCACGGGCGCCGGGTCTATCACCCGGCAGCATTTCGTGCGCTGGAACGCCGCTACCCCGACTATCCCCGCATGCGGCAGCTTGCGCGGGAACTGCTGAGGGTGCTGCGGTAGCAGGCTGTTGAGAGGCGGCCGACACGGAGGTCGGCCCTCCAGGGATGAAGATCATTCTGGGGGTAGCGCTGAAGGGACGCTGGTTGGGCGTCCCTCTGTCTTCGGTGAACGCGGGGTGGGGCGGGCGTGGCTGCTGAGGATCAGTTGCCGCCGATGAGGCTGAAGAATTCGGAGCGGGTGCTGAGGCTGGAGCGGAAGATGCCGAGCATGGCCGAGGTCTTCATGAGGGAGTTCTGTTTTTCGACGCCGCGCATCATCATGCACATGTGGCGTGCCTCGATGACGACGCCGACGCCGCGAGCGCCGATGTGTTCCATGAGGCTGCGGGCGATCTGGGTGGTGAGGTTTTCCTGAACCTGGAGGCGGCGGGCGAAGACATCGACGACGCGGGCGACCTTGGAGAGGCCGATGATGCGTCCTTTGGGGATGTAGCCGACGTGGCACTTGCCGAAGAAGGGCAGGAGGTGGTGTTCGCAGAGGGAGTAGAGTTCGATATCTTTGACGACGACCATCTCGTCGTTGTCGGTTTCGAAGAGGGCGTCGTTGATGACGTCGGTGACGTTCTGCTGGTAGCCCTTGGTGAGGTAGGCGAAGGCTTCGGCGGCGCGTTCGGGGGTTTTGACGAGGCCCTCACGGGTGAGGTCTTCGCCGATGCGCGTGATCATCTGGGCGAACAGTTCCTGCATGAAATCTCCTTGTGCTGAATTCATCGCGCGAAGGCGCCTGTCCTTACACAGGCTAGCCCCGTCAGCCCGCGGATGCAAGCCGGAGTGGGGCGGTTTGTATCGGAGGAATGGCGTGTGTGGGATGCGGACGGTGGTGGGTGGCCCGCGCGCTTCCGCCTTCGCCAAGAGGCTTTGGCGCGACGAGCCGTCGCGCGGGCAAGTCGGTAGCCACGCGGACGCATGGACTGCCCGCGCGGCGGAGCGCACGGGCCACCCATGAGTTACGCGCCCCGGTACTTATGGCAGGTCGGAGTAGCCGGTGAGGTAGCGGTCGCATTCGCGGGCGGCGCCGCGGCCTTCGTTGATGGCCCAGACGACGAGGGACTGGCCACGGCGGCAATCGCCGGCGGCGAAGATGCCGGGGATGGAGGTGGCGAAGCGGCCATGTTCGGCGCGGACGTTGGAGCGTGGATCGAATTGGAGCTTGAGCAAGTCGCCGAGGTAGTGCTCGGGGCCGAGGAAGCCCATGGACAGGAGGACGAGGTGTGCGGGCCAGGTGCGTTCGCTGCCGGGGACCTCCTGGGTGGTCCAGCGGCCATCGGCGGCGCGCTGCCAGGCGACGGCGACGGTCTTGATGCCGGCGACGCGGCCGCGGCCGTCATCGATGAATTCCTTGGTGAGGATGCAGAATTCGCGTGGGTCCTTGCCGAAGCGAGCGGCGGCTTCTTCGTGGCCGTAGTCGACGCGGAAGATGCGGGGCCACTCGGGCCAGGGGTTGTCGCCGGCGCGCTGTTCGGGCGGGCGCGGCAGCAGCTCAAAATTCACAAGTGAGCGGCAGCCGTGGCGCAGGGAGGTG
>CAZWQJ010000032.1:9363-11733 GCA_964635825.1 uncultured Victivallales bacterium
GTGGCGACGCAGTCGGTGCCGGTGTCGCCGCCGCCGATGACGACGACGTCCTTCTCATGGGCGGAGATGGCACTGATGACCTCGGCGTCGGAATCCAGCAGGGCGCGCGTGTTGGCGGTGAGGAAGTCCATGGCAAAATGGATGCCGGCGAGTTGGCGTCCCGGGATGGGCAAGTCGCGCGGCTGGGTGGCGCCGGTGCAAAGGATGAGGGCATCGTGGCGGCGGCGCAAGTCGGCCGGGTCCACATTGCGGCCGATGTCGGCGTTGGTGACGAATTTGACGCCTTCGGCCTCCAGCAGGGCGACGCGGCGGTTGACGACCTTCTTGTCCAACTTCATGTTGGGGATGCCGTAGGTGAGGAGCCCGCCGATGCGGTCGGAGCGTTCGTAGACGGTGACGTCGTGACCGGGCTTGTTGATCTGGGCGGCGGCGGCGAGGCCGGAGGGGCCGGAGCCGATGATGCCGACGGATTTGCCGGTGCGGGTTGTGGGTGGGTGGGGCACGACCCAGCCCTCATCGAAACCGCGGTCGACGATGGCGTTCTCGATGTTCTTGATGGTGACAGCGGGGCTGGTGATACCGAGGACGCAGGAGCCCTCGCAGGGGGCGGGGCAGACGCGGCCGGTGAACTCCGGGAAGTTGTTGGTGCGATGGAGGCGGTCGAGGGCATCGTGCCAGCGGCCGCGGTAGACGAGGTCGTTCCACTCGGGGATGAGGTTGTTGACGGGGCAGCCGGTGCCGGACTGGCAGAAGGGCACGCCGCAATCCATGCAGCGCGCGCCCTGCTCGCGCAGGTGGTCTTCCTGCGGCTCGGTGTGGACCTCGTCGTAGTCGGCCAGGCGGTCGAGCGCGGGCCGGTACGGCACGGTCTTGCGCTGGATTTCCTTGAATCCTGTAATTTTACCCACGGATCGCCTCCTCCACCGTTGCGGGCTCGGGCAGTTCCACTTCAATTTCCTCGTCGTAGCTCATGCGCGCGCTCAGGACGCGCTTGTAGTCGGTCGGCATGACCTTCACGAATTGCGGGAGGGTCTGTTCCCAGTTGGCGAGCACGTGGCGCGCGACGGCGGAGTCGGTGCAGGCCAGGTGTTCGGTGACGATCACGTGGAGTTCGGCGACATCGGTCTCGGTGTTGACGGGGTCGAGATCCACGGTGAGGTCGTTGGCCTGTTCGCGCAGGCGCTGGTGGGGATCCCAGACGTAGGCGATGCCGCCGGACATGCCGGCGGCGAAGTTGCGGCCGGTGGGTCCGAGGATGACGACGCGGCCGCCGGTCATGTATTCGCAGCCGTGGTCGCCGACGCCCTCGACGCAGGCGATGGCGCCGGAGTTGCGTACGGCGAAGCGTTCGGCGGCGCGGCCGCGGAAGAAGGCGCGGCCGGTGATGGCACCGTAGAGGGCGACGTTGCCGATGATGACGTTGTCTTCGGCGGCGAAGCGGGACGTTTTGGGTGGGTAGACGACGACGCGTCCGCCGGAGAGGCCCTTGGCGACGTAGTCGTTGGCATCGCCTTCGAGTTCGATGGAGATGCCCTTGGCGAGGAAGGCGCCGAGGCTCTGGCCGGCGGAGCCGGTGAGGCGCAGGTGGATGGTGTCATCCGGCAGACCGTCGGCGCCCCAGGCCTTCATGACGCGGTGGGAGAGCATGGTGCCGACGGCGCGATCGACATTGCGGATGGGCGTTGCGATGCGGACGGGCTTGCCTTCGGAGAGGGCGAGGGCGGCGCGCAGGATGAGGGTCTGATCGAGCACGTCGGCGAGGGCGTGTTCCTGCTTCTGCATGCAGCGTACCTGGACATCGGGGCGCGGTCGGGCGGCGGGGGCGAGCAGGGGGCTGAGGTCCAAGCCATCGGCCTTCCAATGGTTGATGGCGTCGACGGCTTCGAGGCAGTCGGTGCGGCCGATCATGTCGTCGATCTTGCGGAAGCCGAGATCGGCCATGAGGCGGCGGGCGTGTTCGGCGACCATGAAGAGGTAGTTGACGAGGTGCTCGGGTTTGCCGGCGAAGCGCTTGCGCAGTTCGGGGTCGTGGGTGGTGACGCCGACGGGGCAGGTGTTCAGGTGGCACTTGCGCATCATGATGCAGCCGAGGGTGATGAGGGGCGCGGTGCTGAAGCCCATTTCTTCGGCGCCTAGGAGGGCGGCGATGAGGACATCGCGACCGGTCTTGATGCCGCCATCGGTCTGGACGACGACGCGGCTGCGGAGGTCGTTCATGACGAGGGTCTGGTGGGTTTCAGCGAGGCCGAGCTCCCAGGGGAGTCCGGCGTGCTTGATGCTGGTGAGGGGGGAGGCGCCGGTGCCGCCGTCATAGCCGGAGATCAGGATGTGGTCGGCAAAGCCCTTGGCGACGCCGGCGGCGATGGTGCC
>CAZWQJ010000032.1:11743-30222 GCA_964635825.1 uncultured Victivallales bacterium
GACGCCGACTTCGGAGACGAGCTTGACGCTGATGCGGGCATCGGGGTTGGCGTTCTTGAGGTCGAAGATGAGTTGCTTGAGGTCTTCGATGGAATAGATGTCGTGATGGGGCGGGGGGCTGATGAGGCCGACGCCGGGGGTGGAGTGGCGGATGCGCGCGATGGTGGCGTCGACCTTATGGCCGGGCAGTTCGCCGCCCTCGCCGGGCTTGGCGCCCTGGGCCATCTTGATTTGGAGTTCGTCGGCGTTGGTGAGGTACCAGATGGTGACGCCGAAGCGGCCTGAGGCGACCTGCTTGATGGCGGAGCGCTTGGAGTCGCCATTGGGGAGGCGCTGGAAGCGGGCGGGATCTTCGCCGCCTTCGCCGGTGTTGGATTTGCCGCCGACGCGGTTCATGGCGATGGCGAGGGTTTCGTGGGCCTCGGCGGAGAGGGAGCCGAAGCTCATGGCGCCGGTGCAGAAGCGGCGGACGATGGCGGCAGCGGGTTCGACCTCGTCGAGGGGCACGGGGCCGGAGGGGAGCGGGCGCAGGTGGAGGAGGCCGCGCAGGGTGCAGAGATCGCGGGCCTCGGTATCGCAGATGCGGGCGAAGGCGTCGTAGGCGGCGCGGCTGTTGGTGCGGGCGGCCTGCTGGAGGCTGGCGATGGTGGAGGGCTGCCAGGCGTGGCGCTCGCCGCCGACGCGCCAATGGAACTGGCCATCGGTCATCAGCAGGGGGATGCGCACGCGCGGGCGGGTGGGGTAGCCTTCCTCGTGGCGGCGCAGCAACTCGTCGGAGAGGGTATCGAAGTTGACGCCCTGGAGGCGGCTGGGGGTGCCGACAAAGCAGCGTTCGATGATGTCGGCACCGAGGCCGAGGGCTTCGAAGATCTGGGCGCCCTTGTAGGACTGGAGTGTGGAGATGCCCATCTTGGCCATGACCTTGAGGATTCCTTTGCCAACGCCGCGGCGGTAAGACGCGACGACGTCATCGTCGGTGGCGATGGAGGGATCGAGGCGGCCATCGCGGCGGGCCTTCCAGAGGGTTTCATAGGCGAGGTAGGGCGTGATGGCATCGGCGCCATAGCCGAGGAGGAGGCAGTGGTGGTGGACTTCGCGGGCCTCGGCGGTTTCGATGATGATGCCGATGCGGGTGCGCTCGACGCGGCGGACGAGGTGATGGTGGACGGCGCCGACGGCGAGCAGGGCGCTGAGGGGGAGGCGGTTCTGGCCGACGGCGCGATCGGACAGGACGATGAGGCGGTAGCCTTCGGCGATGGCATGGGAGGCCTCGGTGCAGATGCGGTCCAGAGCGTCGATGATGGCCTGGCCGCGCCAGACGTGGGCTTCGCGGCGTTCGAGGGTGATGTCGATGACCTTGGTGCGCCAGCCATCGCGGTTGAGGCGTTTGACGGCGGCGAGCCAGTCGTTGCGCAGGATGGGGTGGGGCACGATCATGCGGTGGCAATCTTCGGCCTGGGTGTCGAGGAGGTTGCCCTCGGGGCCCATGTAGCCCTGGAGCGACATGATGGCCTCTTCGCGAATCGAATCGATGGGCGGATTGGTGACCTGGGCGAAGAGCTGTTTGAAGTAGTCGTAGAGCATGCGGGGCTGCTCGGAGAGGCAGGCGGGGGCGGCGTCGTTGCCCATGGAGCCGAGTGGGTCCTTCTTGCCTTCGACCATGGGGAGCAGCATGAACTCGACGGTTTCGGTGGTGTAGCCGAAGGCCTGCATACGAGGGAGAAGGGACTCGGCATCAAGGCCGGGGACCTCGGCGCGGGTCTTGAGATCTTCGACGGAGAGCAACTCGCGCTGGAGCCATTCGCCATAGGGGCGGCGGGTGGCGGCGACGCGCTTGAGCTCTTCATCGGGCACGATGCGGGCCTCTTCGAAGTTGACGACGAAGAGGCGGCCCGGTTCGAGGCGGCCCTTGGAGACGACGCGTTCGGGGGCGATGGGGAGGACGCCGACTTCGCTGGCCATGATGACGTAGCCGTCGTCGGTGACGTAGTAGCGGCTGGGGCGGAGGCCATTGCGGTCGAGGCAGGCGCCGATGGTCTTGCCATCGGTGAAGGCGATGGAGGCGGGCCCATCCCAGGGTTCCTGCTTGCAGGCGTGGAAGGCGTAGAAGGCGCGGCGCTCGGGGTCCATCGTGTCGTGATTTTCCCACGGTTCGGGGATCATCATCATGGCGGCCTCGGGGAGGGTGCGGCCGCTGTGGATGAGAAGTTCGAGGCAATTGTCGAAGGTACCGGAGTCGGAGAGATCGGGTTCGATGATGGGGAAGAGCTTGCGCAGTTCGTCGCCGAAGAGGGCGCTGTGCATCATGCCTTCGCGGGCGTGGAGCCAGTTGACGTTGCCGCGGAGGGTGTTGATTTCGCCGTTGTGGGACATGAAGCGGAGGGGTTGGGCGCGATCCCAGGAGGGGAAGGTGTTGGTGCTGAAGCGCGAGTGGACCATGGCGAGGTGGCTCTCGAAGCGGGGGTCGCGCAGGTCGGCGAAGTATTCGGAGAGCTGGGCGCTGGTGAGTTGGCCCTTATAGATGAGGACCTTGGCGGAGAGGCTGCAGATGTAGAAGTACTCCGGGTCGGCGAGGGGGCCGCCGATCTGGCGCAGGGCATGAGTGGCCTGCTTGCGGATGAGGAAGAGCTTGCGCTCGAGGGCTTCGGCGTCGGCTGCGGCGGCGGCGCCGACGAAGAGCATTTCCATCCAGGGTTCGAGCGCGCGGGCGGTGTTGCCGATCATGCTGTTGTCCTGGGGGACCTTGCGCCAGCCGAGGCACCGCTGGCCTTCCTCGGCGATGAAGCGCTCGATGGTGCGGCGAGCGGTTTCGCGCTGGGCGGGATCGGGGGGCAGGAAGACGATGCCGGTGCCGTAGCGGCCGGGCGCGGGCAGGGTGATGCCGGAGTCGGCGAGGGCGACGGCGGCGAGGAAGGCGTGGGGGAGGCCCGTGAGGATGCCGGCGCCGTCGCCGGTGTTGGCTTCGCAGCCGCAGGCGCCGCGGTGGTCCATATTGCGGAGCATGAGGAGGCCGTTGGCGACGGTATCGTGGCTGGGGCGGCCCTGGATCTGGGCGATGAAGCCGACGCCGCAGGAGTCCTTTTCCTGGCCGGGGTGATAGAGGCCGTAGGCACGCGGGCGGCCGTGGCGGAAGATTTCGGTTGGGTCAGGTTGTGTCTGCATGCGGTTCACCTTGTCGTCGACGCCACGGACACCGCCGCGAGCGGGGCATCCCCATTGGGTTCCAGTTCCTGGAGGACCTGCACGAAACGCGCGGCCGCCGCGCCGAGGCCGTGGCGGCGATGGATGATGCCCATGGGGCGCACGAGGCGGGCCTCGCGCATGGGGATGGCGACGAGGGTGCCATTGTCCACTTCGGGGCGCAGGGTGGGGAGGGGGAGCAGGGAGATGCCGGCGACTTCGACGACGGCGCGCTTGATGGTTTCGATGTTGTCGAACTCGAGGACGACGTGGACGGTGACGTCCTGTTCGCGGAGGAAGCGGTCGATTTCGCGGCGGATGACGAGGCCGCGATCGAAGGCGATGAAGTCCATGCCATCGAGGCGGGAGGGGGATACGCGGGGCAGGGAGGCGAGGGGGTGGGTGGGAGCGCAGGCGAGGACCATGTCTTCGGAGCGCCAGGGGAGGGCCTGGAGTTCGCGGGTGCGGCGGGGGAAGGAGACGAGGCCGATGTCGGCGGTGCCGTCGTTGACGCGTTCGTAGACCTTGTCGGGGTGGAGATAGTCGATGCGTACGTGGGCATGGGGATCGGAGGCGGCGAAGCGTTCGACGTAGCGGTTCATGCCGCGCAGGCTGACGGAGTAGATGGCGGCGACCTGGACGGTGACGGGCACATCGGGGTTGCCGCCGCGGACGGAGGCTTCGAGGTCCTGATAGCGCGCGACGAGATCCTGGCAGCCATCGGCAAAGCGCCGGCCTTCATCGGTCATGCGCAGTGGACGGACGGAGCGGTCGACGAGCTGGGTGGCGAGGCGCTTCTCGAGCTGGGACACCATCTGGCTCACGGCGGACTGGGTCATGCCATTGGCAGCCGCGGCCTGGGAGAAGCTGCGGAAGCGGGCGACATCGGCCAGCACCTTGAGCGATTCGACATGCATGAGGGGGATGATATGCGAAATACTTATAGAGCGTCAAGCGTTCAATAATCGGTGCTAATGCAGTGAGTTCGTCGATGCGAGGGCGGCTGGGTGGTGGCGGGCGGCGATGTGCATTTGACAGGTGGGTGGGTTTGGGGATACAGTCAACGGCCTTTGAGGCGGAGGGAATCATGCCGACATACGAATACGAATGTACCAAATGCAACCACGCGTTTGAGGAGTTCCAGCGCATCACGGCGGAACCGCTCAAGCGATGCCCGAAGTGCAAGGGCAAGCTGCGCCGGTTGATGGGTGCGGGGTCTGGGATCATCTTCAAGGGAACCGGCTTCTACGAGACGGACTACAAGCGCAAGAGCGGGGGCGGCCCGAAGGGCGAGGGCGGCCCGAAGAGCGAGGGCAGCAGTTCGTCGACGAGCAGTTCGAAGAAGGAGTCCTGACGGTGGACACGACCAAGTCATATATTACCTGCCCGAAGTGCGGTGCACAGAGTGCGCTGGGTCGTGTGTTCTGCGAAGGTTGCGGGGGGCGGCTGGATCTGGCGGGCTTCAAGCCGAGCATGACGGTGAAGCGCACAGGCGAGGCGCGCGCGGTGGTGAAGATTCTGGTGGAAGTGGTGATTGCCGCGGCCTTCTTTGGTGGGATTGCGGTGGGGTTGACGATGATCCCGCAGACGAGTCCGATTGGGGTCGAGGGGAGTCGTGGCGGTGCGAGCCAGGTGGTGGCGCTGACGCGGGCGGGAGACCATCTGCTGCGCGGCCAGAGCGTGAGCAAGCGCATCACGGAAGCGGATTTGAATGGGTATTTCCGGGACAGTGCGGCGCGCACGATGCGCGTGGATGCGGTCAGCGTGGATATCGAGGGTGGGGTGATCCGGGTGCGGATTGTGCGGCGGTTGGCGCGTTTTGACATTGGGTCGTGGCACATTCAGCCGCGCGTGTCGTACCAGTTGACGGCGACGCCGGTGGAGAACCGGTTGCGGTTTGGGATGACGCGCAAGGGGCTGATGCCGTTGTTCGGGCCATTCAAGTCGGCGGTGATCCGGCAGGTGTACCGGCGCATGACGTCGCTGCAGGAGTGGCAGATCTGCAAGTCCATCACCAATATTCAGGTGCAGGAAGACGCCCTGGACGTGACGCTGGAGCGTCGCTGAGCGAGCGAGACCGCGGCGGCGATTGCCGGTTCATGGCGAGGCTGTTGGGTCTGTTTGTGGTTGTGAGCCTGGGCTCGCCGACTTCCCTGATTGCGCTGCCCGCGCAGGGCTGGCAGCGCGGGGCCTTGCCCGTTTCCCTTCGCGGTGACGCCTGGACCTCGCCGTATTCCCACTTGGGCGTGCCCGCTGAGAGCGGCTCGCGTGGACGCTCGCCCTCCAATGGGCCGGACGTTCGCGCTCCGATGGAGGGCGAGACTCCGGCGAGCCGCGCCATTCGACAGGCTGCGAGCCATGAGCCTCCCGTCTTTTCGCCGTTGCCGATGCGGATTCAAAGTGTGGACGGCTCGATCCGTGTGTATGCGTCGCAGACGCTGGATCGGCTGGGGTTGCTGCGCTGGGCGGAGGAGAGTCTGGCCCGCAGCGAGAAGCTCACGGGGATAACGCGCACGCGCCCGGGGCGGGTGTTGCGCATCGCGGTGGAGGCGGGGGGCGGTGGTCGAGAGGTGGGGGCGGCGGTGTCGCAGCATCGCGAAGGGGATGGCGTGGTGCAGGTGCTGCGCCTCGATGGTGTGGATGGGTTGGAGCGGTTGGTCTTTGATGAAGCGCTGTGCCAGGTGGCGGTGTGGGGGTACGTGCTGGATCAATGGGAGGGCGTGCGCGAGGGGCGGGATGAAGACCGGTGGGTGTCGGAGCAGATTCCGGCGGCGACACCGACATGGCTGTGGCAGGGGCTGGCGGGCTGCCTGCAGCCGGCGCGGCGCGCAGAGGCGGCGGACCTTGTGCGGCGGGCGTGGGACCACGGCCGGCTTGAACCGCTGGTCCCGTACCTGCGGCGGAACGGGATTCCGGACCCGACGGCCATGGGTTCCGGGGACCCCGCGCGGCGGGCGGCGTACGCAACCATGTTGGTGGGCTGGCTGCTCGAGTTGCCGGAACGCGATGCGCGCTGGGATCGCCTGTGCGGCGCGATCGCGGCGGGGGACGCGCTGACGCCGGAGTTTTTGGCGGCCACATTGCCGGCTTGTGCGACGGTGGTGGATCTGGAGGATCAATGGGACCGCTGGCTGCTGGCCCAGGAGCGCCGCATCTACACGCCTGGGGTGACGCGGGCATCGGACCTGGGGCGGTTGCGCGAAGAGTTGATTTTGGTGCGAGGGGTGCTGGGCGTGCCGAACCGCGATCCGATCCCGGTGCAGTTTGGCGCGCGGGAGCTGATGGCCTGGCGGCGCGAGGCGTGGGTCTGGGCGTTTGGCAATGCGAAGGCGCTGCGCCTGCGAACGCTGGCGCTGGGCCGCGACGATGCGTTTCGTCACGTGGTGGATTCCTACGCCGCGTATTTTGATGGGCTGGCGGCGAAGGCGCGGGCGCGGACGCTGCGGCGGTTGCTCGCGACGGCGGAGGTCGCGATGGCGGACTATGAAGCGGCGCAACCGGCCGGTCCTCCGGAGCCGGCACCATCGCTCGTGCGGTGAGTGCGTGGCGTGCCCGCGCGCGGAGCGCCCGGGCCACCTGGGGCAGGAGAGAAGGCGGGCGGGGCAGTGAATCGACTGGAGCGGGGGGGAGCATGAGGATGCGGCGGCATGCGATGTATGTATGGCTGTTGGCCCTGCTGGCGGTGGTGGGGCGTGTGGGGGCGGCGGCCGAGCCAGGCGAGACAGGGGGCGGTGAGGGAGACGACGGGTATTTTCTGTCGTTGAAGCAGAAGGGGCAACTGATTGGGACGGGGCGGATCGAGGACGCGGCGGGGGCGTGGTATGACATCTGGATCGTGCCGGGGTACGTGGCGCCAGCGCGCCACGCACGGAAGTTCTATGGGGAGGCCGGGTCCGATTTTGCTGAGTATGTACAGGGGGAGAAGTACGCGTCGCTGGTGGAGCACAGTGGGGACGCGTTGGAGTGGGCGTACGACGATTGTCTGTACGACTTCACGATCAAGGGCGTTCCGCGAGCGTGGGGGCGGTACTGGTCGCGGGCACGAGCGCGCACCCAGCAACGGGTTTTCGGTTGGTGGTTCGCGTACCCGTGGGCCTTGACGGAAGGCATTGTGGACAACGTTCTTCGCGTCCCTGTGGGTCTGGCGGGAACGGCCCTTGGGACAGCGTGGGGAGTGGCCGTGGTGCCGGGGTACTACGCGGTGAACTCCACGGTGGCTGGCGCCTGGCACGGCGCGGTGGATGGCACCCTGGTGCCCGCGGTCGGGTGCGCGTGGAACACGATCATCGCCCCGCCGATGGCGCTGGCCGGACAGAAGCCGTCACCGGCGCGCGCAGATGGCTTCTGGGTGCGGAGGATGACGGGCGAGGAGGAGATGCTGGCGTCGCGGCAGGATGAGCCCATTCGTGCAGATGAGGTGGACGCGCTGGCGGAGTGGGGGCGCGGATTGCTGAGCGCGACGCAACCCTTTGAAGAGCGGCGTCGGGAGTTGATGGAGCAGAAGCGTGCCGAGTACGCGGCGGTCGACTCGCGCTTTCAGAAGGCGGAGGATGATCTGAGGGCGGAGGAGCAGGCGGCGGTGTACGGGAGCGCCACCAATGGGGCTACGGCGGAAGTCGTGGAACGCCTGCGTCAGGGCGGCTTCGATCGACGTCGGACGACCGAGGCTGCCGCGGCGGTGCGGCGGCGGTTGGTGAAGGAGGAGGGGCTGGCTCCGGCGGATGCGAATCGCATCCAAGGGTTGTTGTCGCGCTATCCACCTCTGATGGGGGGTCAAGCGTCTCCCGCGCGCCCGAAGACGGATCCGGTTCAGAACAGCCTGCAGGTGATTGACGGCATGGAGTAGGTGGACGCGCGGGCGTGCCCGCGCGCGGAGCGCCCGGGCGACCAGGTAGCCCGTTGAAAAGGCATTACAGAGCGGCGCGGGTGGCACCGCGCCCTCCCAAATGTGGGCATGGATCGATGATTGGGAGGGCCGGGTGCCACCCCGGCCGGGTTTTTCAACGGCTGCTGGGGAAGAAGACAGGGGGGAATTATGTTGGAGCGCAGGCATGAGAAGTTGCTGGCGGTACGACCGTTCCTGATGCGGCTGGCGAGGTTTCTGGCGGTGGGCGGGAAGCCGCCGGGCTGACAAGGGGGCCTGTACGGCAGGGCAGGAGTCAGGGGGGCGGGATGGCATTGCCGTGGGCGCGGGCGGTGGCCTCGAACCAGGGGGCGATCTTGGCGACGATGCCCTCGGCGATGCAGGCGTTGCCGAGGGCGCGTGTGTGGACGGTATCGAGGAAGAGTTCGTTCATGTCGTGATCGTGCAAGGCGCGATCCATGACGGGCAGGAGATCGATGTAGTCGGAAATGTGCGTAGGCCCGAAGTCCGGTTCCTCGCGCCCGAAGTCCTGAATGGCCTGTTGGTAAGGCGTGAGCGCGAAGCCGTTGGTGCCTTTGAAGTTCTTCTCGGTGGGCCAGAGGAGGGGCATGAACTCGGCCTGGTTGGCCGCGGCCAGGAGGTGCATGCGGCGGAGCAGTTCGGCGAAGTCGGGTGGTGACACGCGCGGAACGGCTTTGCGGGAGGACGAGGAGCGGTGCGGGCGGCGGGTGGCGCGCCACAGCCGGCGGCAGAGTTGGCTGTGGGCGAGCGGGCCGGGTGGGCGCAGGCGTTGATCTTCTTCAAAGTGCTCGAGGTCGCTGATGCCGGCCCAGGTGCGTGCGTCGTTCCAGCCGAAGGAGGCGACGATGAGGTCGGGCTGATACCGGAGCCCGGTGCGGATGAGGTGCTGCCAGCCTTGCATGATGGTGTAGCCGGGGACGCCCGCGTTGATGCACTCTACGGGCACAGTGGGGTAGCGCTGCTGGAGCAAGCGCTCGGTGTATTCGACGAACGAGTCGCGGTGGAGCTCGCCGAAGCCGAAGGTGCAGGAGTCGCCGAGGAAAAGCAGTCGCACCTCGCGTGGCGGCTTCCGCAGGGGGATTTCGTGATCCTCGCGCAGGCTGGCGGCGTTGGCGATGAGGCCGCGGATCTGGGGGAGTTCATCAGGGAGGGTCTGGTGAGGGGCCAGGATCCAGAAGCGCGCTTCATCAGGCTTGATCACCTCCATGAAGCCGTGGAGTCGGACTTTCTTCATGTGCGAGGCGAGGGACTGGAAGACGACCGGGGGCGGCGGCTTGGCGGTGGTGCGGAGGATGATTTCGGCGATGCCGAGCGCGAGCGCGGTGACGGCGATGGCCAGCGCGAGCTTGAGGCCCAGCGTGTGGTGGCGGGGGCGGGGCTGCTTCGAGGGGTGTGTCTCCATGCGAGTGGCGTTCATACGGTGCGCAGAGAAATAGGGGAAGTGGGAACGTTCGTCAAAGGCAGAATGTGCGGCGAGGCGGGTGCAATTGGCGTGGACGGGTGCCTTCAAAACATGCTAGGATAGACCTAGGTTAGTTGGAGAAGACGGGGTGGCGGCTGCGGTCGTCCTTGCCCCGTGGGCGCGTCGGCGGTACGCTATCGAGGGGGTACGGATGAATCGATTGCGACGATGGGGCCTGTCGGCGTTGCTGGGGGTGGCAGGGCTGCTGGCGCTGGGGCCCGTGCGCAGCGACGCCGAGGTGATTCTTCAGTATTTCGGCACGAACTGGCGCGAGCTGGCGATGAAGATGCCGGAGCTGGCGGAGGTGGGGTACGGGGCGCTGTGGCTGCCGCCACCGACGAAGGGCAGCGGCGGGCTGTCGGTGGGATACGACCTCTGGGATCCGTTCGACCTGGGCGGCAAGGATCAGCGCAACACGGTGCGCACGCGCTATGGGACGGAGGCGGACTTGGCCTACCTGATCCGGGTGGCGCACCGGCACGGCATCCGCGTGTACTTCGATAACATCATGAATCACCGGGCGTTCGATGTGCCGGGGTTCAATGAATACACGCCGATCGACATCTATCCGGGGATGGTGCCGGAGGATTTTCACCTGCGGGTGACCTCGGACGGGTTTTACCGCAAGTGGGACAACATCGCGAACTGGGGCGACACCTGGCAGATTCAGTACCGCAATTTTTCCGACCTGATTGACATTGCGCAAGAGACGCCGGACAACGGCAACTTTGGTGCGAGCGAAGGCAGTCACGTGCCGAAGATCAAGTTGGTGCGGCATCCGAACAATCCGGACTACTACTGCTATGCGCCGGGGACGAATGCGTACCAGGCGGTGTACGTGGGGTTTGGTTCGACGAACATCACGTCGGCGATGGTGACGAACGCGGCGAATGCCTGGCTGTACGAAGAGGACGTGAATGCGTACCTGATTCGGGCGGTGCGCTGGCTGGTGGACCGGACGAAGGTGGACGGGCTGCGGCTGGACGCGGTGAAGCATGTGCCGGACTACTTCTTCGGTCAGCAGAATGGCGGCGGCAAAGACGGGAGCAACGCGGGGTACCTGGGGCAGGCGCAGGAGCAGTACAATCTGACGCGCGGGTTTTCGGACTGGAACAACCACCGCGATTCGGTGTTCAGCACGGAGGTGGCGCGCGACGACCTGATGATGTTTGGCGAGCACCTGGGGGAGCCGCCGGGGTATGGGGGCTACATTGATGCGGGCATGCGGTTGGTGGACAGCCAGCTGCACGGCTACCTGAATGGCAACCTGGGGCAGGGGTGGGGCACGTTGGACGGCCTGCAGTACGCGGGCGGGCGCGGGTTTTCGGCCGGGCAGGGGGTGCCCTACGTCAAGAGCCACGACGACGACTATTCCACGCGGCCGGAGCTGCAGTTTGGGTTGATCCTGACGCGGCAGGGGCTGCCGACGGTGTACACGGACGGCAACTACCAGGCGGAGACGCTGGGCGAGAGCGGAGGCGCGTTTCCGCGGCACGCCAACATTGCGTTCCTGGGTCAGTTCAGCGACCCGCGGATTCCGAACCTGGTTTACATTCATGAGCACTTTGCGCGCGATCAGCATTGGGCGCGGCTGGGGGATGCGGATGTGGTGGCGTACGAGCGCGTGGACAAGCGCGAGAAGCCGTCGATGGGAGATGCGGATGGGGCGGTGCTGTTCTTTGTGTTGAATGACAACTACAGCGCGGGCGCGTACCGGGAGATCGACACGGCCTTCCCGGTGGGGGCGAATTTGTGGCAGTACTCGGCGGCTGGCGGGGGATTCTATTACGTGGTGCCGGCGGATCGCAAGATCAAGGTGATCACGCCGCCGGGCGGGTACTTTGCCTTTTCGTGGCGCAGCCCCGAGGATTCGGAGCTCTGGTCGGGAGCGGGCGGGCGGCCGTTGACGATCTACGACGATGGCCGGGAGGCGGGCTGGGTGTCGTACAAGCGCAAAGACGGCCCGGATGGCGACCCGGCGTTCAATCCGTACGGCGTGGCGGACACGAACAACGCGGACTTCACGTACACGGCGTTTGTGCCGCGGGTGACGCAGGGCACCAATCTCAGCGTGGTGGCGCGGGTGGATGGCTCGGCCTTCAATGTATTGCTGAAGCTGGACGGCGGCATTGATCTGAATGGGACGACGCATCCGCTGGGCGACCTGCGCGACCACCCGCCCGGCCTGAACCCCAATGGGTCCAACAGCGCCGAATCGGTGGACATGTATCTGGGGTATGAGCAGGCGCAGTTCCATCATCGCCAGTGGCGCGAGAAATTTGCGGCGCGGAACACGGTGAGCAACAACGTGATTGGCTCGGCGGGGGCGGAGACGTACGCGACGACGCTGGGTGCGACGGGGGCGGTGTTCGTGGTGAACGCGGGGGTGACGGGGCGCGACAGCGAGGACAACACGGCCGATTGGGCGTATCACGATCCGGTGGTGAACAACGATCAGGGGCAGGCCCAATTCACGCCGAGCCCGGCGGTGGCGACGAATACGGACATCACCGTCTGGCTGAAAACCGGCTACACGACCCAGGTCAACCGCGTGTTTGCGTATTACACGGCGACGGGCGCGAGCTACCCCGAAGGGGCCGGTGGCGTGGGGGTGGGCGAGACGCGCGTGGCGGAGTTATTCTTCGATCACCACGACAGCGGGGATGTGGCCGTTGACTGGTGGAAAGGCACGCTGCCGCCGCTGCCGGCGGGCACGGTGTTGCGCTACAAGATTGGCGCGTACAAGCAGCAGGGATTTGCCGGCGCGGGCTGGTCGGTGCCGTTCCCGAACGATGCGTACTCGATTGCCACCAAGAAGAGCATGCTGGGGGTGTGGCAGCTGACGAACATCAATGCGAAGACGGTGGCGCACCGGCCGCACAACGACTACGGCGCGTTCCAGACGGGGTTGGAAGACGGGTTCCACGTGGTGCGTGCGCGGGCCTTCCTGGAGCGGTCGGGGCGTGCGGCGATCTACAACACCTTTGTGCAGCCGTTCTATTACGACGTATCGACACCGACGGGCGTGGTTGTGTATCCGGCGGAGAACGACACGCTGGGGCAAAACGAATACGGGGTGGTGGTGCGGACGGACCTGACGGTCACGGAGGTCTGGTACAACCTCGCGGATGCGGACCCGGCCAACGACGACAGCGCCACCGGCCTGTTCGAGGGCAACGGCCAGGCGACGAACGAGCTGGGTGGCCTGGTGACCTCGTGGCAGCGGGCCTCGGCGGTGACGGCCAGCCTCAACATCAACAGCCCGCACCCGAATGAGTGGCGCTTCAGCTACCGCAATATCCCGTCCGGCAACTCCAACGCGACGATTCGCGTGCGGCTGCTGGAGCTGTCTTCATCCACCAACATGTCGCTGACGGATGCGACCGGACACTTCACCACGCTGGAGCGCCACGTGAAGACGGACGGGCCGGCGCAGCGGCTATTCTTTGACTGGCCCGGGGAGGATGGCGCCGTCGTGGAAGCGGGCTGGCAGGTGCATGTGCACTTCAGCAAGACGCTTGGGGACGGCATCGGCGACGACACGCTGCGCGAGCGCTTCCTGGTGACGGTGGACGGGGCCGCGGTGGGCCGCGATCTGTACCAGATCACGCGCGACTACAATGGCAGCGAGGGGCGCCTGACGTTCGCCTTCCCGAATGTGTTCAACGGCGACCTGGATGGGCTGCACCACATCAAGGTGACGCACGAGACGGGTGGCGGGGTGACACTGGAGGCGAGCCGGTTTGTGCGGACGCGCGCGGCGGACGTGGACGCGCACATTGACATCGTGCAGCCGCCGGAGTTCGATTCGGACGGCAAGCCGTACGAGATCGTGCTGCCGGACGTGGGCTCGCCGTCGCCGGAGCAGCGCCAATTCACAATCCGGGTGGAAACGGATCTGACGGCGCAGCAGGTGTGGCTGCAGTTTACGAATTCGGTGGGGACGACGGTGCCGCTGCCGGAGACGACGAATGCGCTGCCGGCGCGGGTGGCGGTGGTGAATGGCAGCGCGGCGGTGAGCGGGGTCGAGTTCATGCTAAGTGGCACGGTAACGGTTGCGGCGAGCAACACGGTGCTGACCGGTGTGGGGACCGCCTTCACGCAAGAGCTGACGAACGGGCTGGCGCTGCGCATCGGCACGAACGTTGTGACGGTGAGCCAGGTGCAGTCGGCGGTGACGCTGGTGCTGACGGAGCCGTACGCGGGGGCGAGCGCATCGAACGTGGTGGCGCACCTGCAGCCGTCCTTCGACACGTCGCTGGTGCCGGGGGACCGGTTGCTGATCGGGGGGCAGGTGGTGGCGGTGAGCGCGATTGGGTCGTCCTCGAACCTGACCTTGCGCGCGCCGTACGCGGGCGCGACGGCGAGCGGCCTGACGGCGTGGCGGCTGGATGGGAACCCGGAGGTCTCGAACGGCCGCATGTACTGGCACTTCCTGTGGACGGGGATGACGGCCGGGAAGTTCACCTTCTATGCGTTTGTCAACACGAACGCGCCGACGACGGCGACAGTGTCGGGCTATGCGATCCGCAACACGACGGTGATCCTGCGCGAGATGGTGAGCAACAACGAGGCGGACCTGGACGACGACGACGACGGGATCTATGACGAGAGCGAGAACACGCCGAAGGGGTTGCCGACGGGCAACTCGGAAGAGTGGACCAGCGGGGATGTGCATGTCTGGCAGATATTTGGCCGCACGGCGCCGCTGCTGCCGGACAGCGATGGCGACGATCTGCCGGACGGGCTGGAGTTGGGTTGGCGGGCGCCGATCAACACGAATCACACGAATCCGTTCATGGACACGGATGGCGATGGGTTCACGAACTTCCGGGGCGACCTGGATCCGCCATTCTACAACACGGTGCCGGACAACAGCGGGTTGCCGGAGTATGTCTTCAACGATTCGCGCACGAAGATGATTCACGGCTCGCTGACGGACGCGAACAACCGCGACTCCGACTACGACGGGATTCCGGACGGCATCGAGGACCGCAATCGCAACGGCTGGGCGGATGGCGATGGCAAGGCGTTGCAGCCCACGACGGGCAATCCAGCGGCGGACCGGCCCAACGACAACGACTGGCCGGACGGCAAGTGGGATGCGGGCTGGGCTGTGCATGCCGGGCGCGAGACCTCGCCAGGCAAGGCCGACACGGATGAGGATGGTGCGGGCGACGGCTACGGCGAAGATGTGAATTTCAATGGGTGGATCGATGGGGACTCGAACTCCAACCGCGTGTGGCAGGGAGGGGAGCTGTGGCAGGAGACGGATCCGCTGAACCCGGACACGGATGGGGATACGCTGCCCGATGGATGGGAGAAGCAGTTCGGGTTGAGCCCGTGGGACGACGGCATTATCGGGCATACGAATCGCCAGACGGGGGCTGTGATTGCGGACGGGCGCAACGGGGCGACCGGCAACCCGGACGGCGATGTCACGGTGACGGCCGGGGTGACGAATCAATACACGAATGCGGAGGAGTTCCAGAATGGGACGAATCCGATGCAGTTCAACTCGCTGGATCCGGCGCCCGCAGGTGGCCTGATGATCGGCAGCGGTCCGGTGCTGGGCACACTCGGCGAGATGACGGTGAATCAGGACTTCACCGACTGGAAGTGGCAGGATTGCCTGGTGCTGGACGAGTATGAGGGCGATGGGGCCAACAATCAGCAGGGGGACCTGTTCCTGGGCTGGGATGGGTGGGACAGCTCGCGCGACATCGTGGCCTTTTATGCGCGCGACGGTGGCGACATCGGGGTGGGCGACGGCAAATTCTACTTCCGTGTGGACTTCCAGGACCTGCGGGCGAACGCGGAAGATGGGAACCTGGATCTCTACGTCGTCATCGACACGGGCAACCCCGGCAGCGGCGAGATGAACCTGCCGGATGAAGTGGACACGCTCACGCTGAACCGCTGGGAGGCGGTGGTGGCGGTGTATGGGTACAACAGCGGGCGCGTCTATGTGGATCAGGACCGCAACAACAACACGACCGGCGAGGGGCAGAGCCTGACGGCGGCCGGGGTGGTTGGGCGCGACCAGAATGCGGCCAACGGATTTATCTCGGCGCACTACGATGCCACGCTGGATGCGGTTGAGTTTTCGATCAGCCGGCAGGCGCTGCGGGATGCGGGGTGGAATGGGACTGGCGCGACGAATTTCAACTACCAGGTGTTTACCACGAAGGATGGGACGCAGAATAGTCCGCTCGGGGCGGGCGACATTGGCGGGCGCAATGACGTGCGCGACACGATCTACGATGATCATGTGGCGGAGGACTACTGGCAGGCGCAGGCGGGGATTGAGAACACGCTGCGGTCGTGGATCAGCGGCAACTCGCGGGCGGGGCGCGCGAAGGTGACGGTGCTGGTGCATGGGAATCAGGCGGTGCACCCGGGCAGCGTGATGCAGGGGCTGGTGAACACCGGGGCGGGGGCGGGCTACTACCGGCCGCTGGACGCGCACGAGCTGTTCGGCAAGCCGCTGGCCCTGCATGTGACCCCAACGCTGGCCTCGGCGCTCGAATGGGCGGCGGTGGATCCGGCGGCGGGCAAGCCCTGGCGCGATGGTCCCGCGCTGAATCGCCGGCTGGGGCGCCTGTTGGCCACCAACATCGTGCACCTGATGGGAAGCACATTCTCCGACCACATGCTGCCGTACTTCTCGACGACCTTCAACGCGGACAACGACGATCTGGCGCGTGAAGTTCTGGGGAGCATCTATGGGGCGAGCCTGTCGCCCGCGAACAGCGTGTTCTGGACGCCCGAGCGGCTGCTGGATGCGGACGTCTTTGCCAAGATTGGCGCGATGGGATATGCGGCCACGGTCCTCGATCAGGACACCCACCTGTGGAACTGGTTCGGTCGCACGGAGTCGCTGGTGGAAGGGGCCTATCGCATCAACGAGATCAATGGGATCAAGTGTTTTGTGATCAACGCGATACCGACGGCGTCGCTGTTTCTGGGTGAGGATGGCGGGCTGGACCTGTCGCTGCGCTCGATGCTGAACCGCAAGGCGCGGAGTTGGGCACAGGATCAGGTGGTGACGTTGTTCAGCAACTGGGAAGCGTTCACGGACACGGCGAAGGCGGATGCGTACGACCGCAATTTGCGTTGGCTGGCGAATCACCCCTGGACGGAAGTGGTGACGCACCAGCAGATCCTGCGCGGCGAGGTGGATCTGGACGGGGATGGGGATGGGGACTCGTGGGGCTGGGTGGCGCGGGGCTCGGTGGCGGGGAAAGCGAAGCAGGGTCACAACTGGTTGAATCACGCGACGACGGAGAATTTCGACAACTGGTACCTGGGGTCGGGGCTCGAGGAATCGCTGTACGGGAAGCGCTTTGAGATTCGGCCGGGCACGAACACGCTGCTGACCTACGGGATGGACTCCATCGGTGATGGGGTGGCGGGCTACGGGATGGACGCGGTTGCGGCGACGACGGAGCCCGGACTCAAGAAGTTGGCGCGAGCGACCTTGCATGCCTCTGTGTTCCAGACGGCCTTCCACAGCGAGAGCGAACACGATCTGCGGCGCTACAGCACGGGCGAGTACATGGCACCGGCCTCGGGGTATAACGGGTTGGCGGGCTTTGCGGTGAATGCGCAGGGCCAGACGCGGTTCACAGCGGTCTACGAGCAATTGGCGCCGTTCGCGGCGGCGGCCTATCCACATGGCGAGACGGTGGCGATGAGTGGCGACTACGATCTGGATGGGGAGGCGGAGTACCTGCTCTACAACGACCGGCTGTGCGCGCTGTTCGAGCGGCTGGGCGGGCGCCTGATTGGGGCGTGGGCGCGCGATGCAAGCGAGGGCGATGTTTATCAGGTCGCCGGCAACTTCGTAGGCAATGCGGGGACGTACAACGAAGCGGAGGGCGTGTCCAACGTCGAGCCGGGCGGGGCGGTGGTGGCGCACCGCACGTCGCTGCTCAAGGATTGGTGGGTGGCCACGAGCACGAACAGTGGGACGTCGCAGTATGTGAACGACCTCTACGCCGTGGCGGCGGTCTCGAACGGGTGGCGCTTCACCTCGTCGGACGGCAAGATCCAGAAGACGATTGCGCTGGTGCCCAAGTCGGAGATCTTTGAGGTGAGTTACGTGGTCGGCGGCGACCTCAGTGGCAAGACGCTGTATATTCGGAACGGACTCTCGCTGAATCTGTACGACCTGCTGTTGCACGGGCAGCGCGCGTTGACGGGGTTCAGTGGCGCGGGAGGCATCGCCATGCTGCTTTCGACGAATTACAACAAGACGGTGTCGGCGATGATTCGCTATGCGGATCCGGGGCACAACGCATGGCTGAACATGGGCGCGGTGGACGACAACCCGGGTCAGGGGGTGGCGTTCGACACCGTGAATATGCGCAACCAGCCGTTGACGCATCAGTTCGAGCTTCAAGGCAGCAACACGTTCCATTTTGCGATCGGGTTCGAGGTGCGAGCGTCGGACTGGGATGTGGATGGGGTGCCGAATACCATGGAGGACCAGTACCCGTTCCTGGATCCGGCCAACGGAGGCGATGGGGCACTCGATTACGATGGCGACGGCATCAACAACGCGGGCGAGTATGTGGCGGGCACGGACCCGGACGACCGCGCCGATGTCTGGGGGGTTGCGAGTGCGAGCAACTCGATCAGCGGGTTCCGCGTGAGCTTCGAGGCGCACCCGGGGCGCGACTATGCGGTCTGGTATGAGAAGCGCGGGCTGGTGGTTCCGGTGTGGTCGAACGCGACGCCCGAAGGAATCTCGGTGGCCGCGGATCAGGTCTACACGTGGCAGGACGACGGGAGCCGCACCGGCGGCCATCCGTCCTTCAGCACCCAGCGGTACTACCGCGTCGAGGTTGCCTTGCCGTAGGATCCGTCGCGTGCGCTCTGTCCAGGCCGTTTGAACGAAACCGCGCTCATGAGATTTATTGATTTCATTTTGCAGACCCGCTTTTACAG
>CAZWQJ010000033.1:0-29951 GCA_964635825.1 uncultured Victivallales bacterium
GCGGCATGCTGTATCCGGTGATGCCCGGGAAGATGGCGGCGCTGCGCCAGGCGATTGGGCTGGGAGCGGGTGAGCCGGATCTCTCGACCCTCTGCACCTGGGGGGTGCTGCAACCCGGCACGCGGCTCGAACCTGGGGGCTCCCTGTTCCCGCGCATTGAGGCCGGCGGCGCCGCGGTCGCGGCGCCGGTGGCCGCCGGTGGGGCCCCGGCGGCGGTGGATTCGGCTGCCTTGTCGGCACCGCCCGTGGCGCCGGCGCCGGCGCCGGCGGCCGTAGCCGCGGCGGGTGTGGCCATGATCGAGTATGCGGACTTCCAGAAGGTGCGCCTGCAGACTGCGCGCATCGTGACGGCGGAGCGCGTGCCGAAAGCGGACAAACTGCTGAAACTTGAGGTGGAGGTGGGGGGGGAGACGCGCCAGATCGTGGCGGGGATCGCCCAGCACTACGATCCGGCCACGCTGCCCGGCAGGCTGGTCGTGATGGTGACGAACCTCAAGCCGGCCAAGATTCGCGGGGTCGAATCCAATGGCATGCTGCTGGCCGCCTCTTCCGGGGACAAACTGCGCCTGGTGGGCGTGGATGACGAGATCGGCAGCGGCGCCACGGTGAAGTAGCGGGGGCGGGGCGGTTATCGGTTATCGGTTATCGGTTAACGGTTATCGGTTAACGGTTATCGGTTAACGGTTAACGGGTAACGGGTAACGGGTAACGGGTAACGGGTAACGGGTAACGGGTAACGGTTGCGGGTGGGGGGCTACGCGTTAGGTCCTGATCCCGTCCTGATCGTAATCTTGATCTTAATCCTAATCGTGATCGGGCTATAGAGCGCGAATTTCGATTAGGATTAAGATTAGGATTAAGATTAGGATTAAGATTAGGAGCAGAAAGAGGGGCGACGCGGGGGTATCCTGCCGTGGGGTACCGGCGGTCATGAGGGGCTGAGCGCGGTCTGGCGCGGGGGGGCGCCACAAATTCCCGATTCATTTTCTGAAATCCTATTGACACTAGGTGGGGCCAAGTGTTTCATAGTGTCACAAGGAGTCAGGCAATGGAGTCGGAAAGCGGTCAAGGCTCGGGGAGTGTATCGGGAGCTGCCCTATTTGTGGGCAATTTCACGCATACGCTGGATCCGAAGCGCCGGTTGACCATTCCGTCGGAATGGCGCGTTCAGGTGGGGTTGCCCGCCAGTGTCTACGTGTTGCCGGATTTCCATCAGCGGTGCCTGAACGTGTACCCGGCGGGGGAGATGTCGCGGAAGCTCGAGGCGCTGCGGCGCTATCCGATGGCGGACGAGAAGGCGCGGCGGTTTTCGCGGGTGTTGGGCGGCAACTCGGAGCTGCTGCCGTGGGACGTGCAGGGGCGGATTCGGATCAAGGACGAGCTGCTGGCATTTGCGGGATTGGTGGACAAGGTGATTCTGGTGGGGGCGTTGGATCGGTTCGAACTGTGGAGTCCGGCGGGCAGTGCGGAAGGTGCGGAGTTGGGATTGGAGCATCTGCGCGAAGTTGGCCCGTACGTGCACTTCTAACCCAGTCACTGGCGGCGTGGCGATGCATGAGCCGGTCATGTTGGGCGAGGTGGTGGATCTGCTGCAGATCGTGGAAGGCGGCCGTTATGTGGACGGCACGGCCGGCAACGGGGGGCATTCCGAAGCCATCCTGACGCGTGCGGGATCCGGTGGTGAGCTGCTGGCGCTGGACCAGGATCGGAGCGCGGTGGAGCGGGTGCGCGCGCGGCTGGCGGGGTACGGGAGTCGAGCGCAGGTGGTGCACGCGAATTTCAGTCGGATGGCGGAGGCGGCGGGGCAGATCGGGTGGACGGCGGTGGACGGGATCGTGCTGGACCTTGGGGTGTCGTCCGAGCAGTTGGACACGCCGGAGCGCGGATTCAGTTTCATGAAGGACGGGCCGCTGGACATGCGCATGGACACGACCGGCGCGGCGACGGCGGCGGATTTGGTGAACGCGCTGGACGAGGCGGAACTGGTGCAGGTGTTGCGGACGCTGGGCGAGGAGCCGCAGGCGGGGCGCATTGCGCGGGCGATCGTACGCGCGCGGGAGAGCGAGCGCTTCACGGGGACGGCGCGGCTGGCGGAGGTGGTGGCGGCGGCGGCGGGCGGGCGGCACGGGCGCCTGCATCCGGCGACGCGCACCTTCCAGGCGTTGCGCATGGCGGTGAACCGTGAGCTGGAGAACCTGGAGGCGGGGCTGGAAGCGGGGCTGCGGCTGTTGAAGCCGGGTGGCCGGATGGCGGTGATCGCCTTCCATAGCCTTGAGGATCGCGTGGTGAAGACCTGCTGGGTGCGGCATGCAGGGCGCTGGGAGTCGCTGCCACAGGGCGGCGAAATCTGGCGAGGCGTGTTGCCGGCGGTGGTGCGGGTGACGCGCAAGGTGGCGCGGCCGACGGACGACGAAGTGGCGCGCAATCCGCGTGCCCGGTCCGCGCGGTTGCGGGTGGTGGAACGGTTGCCGGGGGAACCGGCGCGGGAAGTGGGGATGGGCACGCGGCACGGCAGGGAACGTGGCGCGAGGAGGATGCAACGTGAGACGGCGTAACCGAAAGAAGACCCTGCACGCGCAGGCGCTGCCGGCCCCATGGGTGGGCGTGGTGGTGGTGGCGGTTACCGTGGCGCTGGGCTATGTGTGGACGGTGGCCCGCAGCCAGACGCTCGGCAACGAGTTGCGCGCGCTGGAGCAGAAGCGCGACGCGCTGCTGAAGTCGCACGCGCACGAGCAGTTCAAGTGGACGCGGATGAAATCGCCGGAGAACCTGGAGCGCGAGCTGCGGGACCGGGGGATTGCGATGACGTGGCCCTCGAGCCGGCAGGTGGTGCGCCTGCGCGCGGCGGATGTGAACTCCGACTGGCCGGAGGCGGGTGAGCCGCAACTGGCGGGTATGGAGCGCGGCATGCCATGAAGACGCGGGGGTACGAGTGGCGGTTTATCACGTGCGGCGTCGTCCTGGGCGGGCTGATGTGCGGCCTGGGCGCGCGGCTGGGATTTCTCCACATTGGCCCCCACGACACGGCTTTGGCGGCCATCCATCAGAACCGGAAATGGACCCGCGAACTCCAGGTGGAGCGCGGTAAAATTTTCGATCGGCGCGGGGAGGAGAATATCCTGGCGCTCGATCTGCCCGTGCACGATGTGTGTGCCGATCCGGATGCGGTGGTCAGCAGCGGGCAGGTGGTGAACGTGGCCACGGAGCTGTCGGCCCTGCTGGGGCTGCCGGCGGATGAGCTGGCGGTCAAACTCAACCGTCCCGGGCGGCATTACAGCTGCCTGGCGCAGTCGCTGCAGGAAGAGGACATGCTGCGCGTACGCGAGCGCGGGCTGACGGGGGTGTTCTTCCAGGAGCGCACGGTCCGCTATTATCCGCACCATGAATTTTTGTGTCACGTGCTCGGATTCGTCAATCACGAGGGCTATGGGTCGGCCGGCGTGGAGCAGGGCCTCGACCGGTTTTTGCGCGGGTGTCCGGGATTGCTGGAGAGCGAGAAGAATGCCTTTCGCGAAGAGATGTACTGGAAGCGCGGGCGTTACGTGGCGCCGCTGGAGGGGGCCAGCGTCTACCTGACGATCGACCAGAACGTGCAGTATATCGTGGAGAAGGCGCTCGACCACATTGGCCAGGGCATGGAAGACCGCCTGCATTGGAAGGGCGCGTGGGCGATCGTGCAGGAGGTGGACACCGGCGAAATCCTGGCCATGGCGAGCCGGCCGGCGTACGACCTCAACTCCTTTCGCGACGCCGCGGACCTGCAGAAGCTGAATGCGGCGGTCGGCTATGTGTACGAGCCCGGCTCCACACTCAAGGCCATCGCCTTTGCGGCCGCGCTGGACGAGGGCCTGGTCACGCCGGAGACCGTCATCGACTGCGAGAACGGCAGCTGGATGCACCGCAAGCGCGTGCTGCACGACTACAAGCCGAGCGGGCGCCTGACCGTGGCGGACGGACTCAAGAAATCCAGTAATATTTTGACAGCCAAATTATCAGTGATGCTGGGGGATGAGCGCCTGTACGAATACATGCAGGCGTTTGGGCTGGGCTCGAAATTGGGGATCGATCTGCCCGGCGAGGAGGGTGGGATTCTGCGGCCGGTGGCGGAGTGGTCGCCGATCAGCGCGAGCCGGATGGCGATCGGGCAGGGGGTGGCGGTGACGGCGCTGCAGATGGCGTCGATCTACTCGGCGATTGCCAATGACGGGGTGATGATGCGTCCGTACCTGGTGCGCAAGGTGGTGGCGACGGATGGGACCGTGCTGCACGAGCGCCGCCCGGAGGAGATTGGGAGTCCGATCACGGTGCGCACGGCGAAGGTGATGCAGCGGCTGCTGGCGCGCGTGACGGAGAAAGATGGCACGGGCAAGCGCGCCCACGTCGACGGGTACGCGGTGGCAGGCAAGACCGGCACGGCCCAGAAGCCGATCCCCGGCGGCTATTCGTCGACCGACCACATCGCCTCGTTTGTGGGTTTCCTGCCGGCGGATAGTCCGCGCATTTCGATTGTTGTGGTGGTCGACGAGCCACAGCCCATTCACACGGGTGGCCTGGTGGCCGCACCGGTTTTTCAGGCGATTGCCTCGGAGGCGGCGCGCTACCTGGACCTGCCTGCGACGGAAACGCCGGCGATGGCCAAGCGCTGATCCTTCACCACGGACACGAGCCGAAGGCGCGAGCCGGCGCATCACAAGGGCCCCGAACGACCATGATCAAGCTGAGCGATTTGCTGCCGTGCCTGCCGGCGTCGACGACGCATGGCCCGGTTGACGTCCTGGTGGGTGGGATTGCCTGCGATTCCCGCCAGGTGCGGCCCGGGGCGCTTTTTGTGGCGATCCCGGGGCATGCGCAGGATGGGATGCGGTTCATTGCGGACGCGGTGAACCGGGGGGCGGTGGCGGTGGTGGCGGAGGGCGACACCTCGGTGCTTCCCGGCGTTTGCCGCGTGCGGGTGGACGATGCGCGGCTGGCGCTGGCGCGGTTGGCGAAGGCGTACTCGGGGAATGCCGCGGACGCGCTGGAGTTGGTGGGGATCACGGGGACGAACGGCAAGACGACGATCGCCTACCTCGTGCGTGATCTGCTGGCGCACTCGGGACGCCAAGCGGGGCTCCTCTCGACGGTGCAGTATCGCATTGGAGAGCGGACGATCCCCGCGTCCCGGACCACGCCGGATCCGGTCGTGCTGCATCGCCTGCTGGCCGACATGCGGGATGCGGGGTGCCACAGCGCGGTCATGGAAGTGTCCTCGCACGCGTTGGCGCAGAAGCGGGTGGCGGGGCTCGACTTCCGGGTGGCGGTGTTCACGAATCTGTCGCGCGACCACCTCGACTACCACCAGACGATGGAGGCGTATTTCGAGGCGAAGATGCTGCTGTTTGCGGGTCTTGGCGGTGGCGAGAAGGTGGCGACGGCGGTGCTGAACGCGGACGACCCGTGGGGGCGGCGCGTGGCTGAACGGCTGGGCGCGCGGCCCGCCCGGTTGCTGTATGGCGAGGCGCGTGATGCCGATGTTGCGGCGGAGGGGCTCCAACTGACGGCGGCCGGCAGCTCGTTCGTGCTGCGCACGCCCTGGGGCTCCACACCCGTGCGGATCCGTCTACTGGGCCGGCACAACGTCAGCAATGCCCTGGGCGCGGCGGCGGCGGGGTTGGCGCTTGGCGTTCCGCTGGATCGCGTGGCCGAGGCGCTGGCCGGCGCGGCGGGGGCCCCCGGGCGCCTGCAGGAAGTGGTGAGCGGCCGGGGCTTTCAAGTGTTTGTGGACTACGCCCACTCGGATGACGCCCTTGCGCATGTCTTGGAAACCGTGCGTGAAGTCACGTCCGGCCGCGTGATCCTTGTCTTTGGCTGCGGCGGGGATCGCGACACCAGCAAGCGCCCGATCATGGGGGCGGTGGCGGCACGCCTGGCGGACCGCGTGGTGGTGACGTCGGACAATCCTCGGCGGGAAGATCCGCAGGCCATCATCGCGCAGATTGTGGCGGGGGCGCCGGGTGCGGGGCATGTCGAGGCCATCGTGGATCGCCGTGAGGCCATTGCCCGCGCGCTGTCCCAGGCCGGCCCTGGCGATCTCGTGTTGATCGCGGGCAAGGGACATGAGACATTTCAAGAATTCGCCAGCAGAACCATTGCCTTTGACGATGCTCAGGTGGTGCGGGAACTGTTGGCCGACGCGAGAATGCCATGACGATTGTACCGCCCCAGGCGGATGGAGACCCGCCGCGGTTGGACCCGGCTACGCTGGCCCGATGGGCCGGCGGCGCCTGGGACCCCCATTCGCCATCGGCCGTGTGCGCCATTTCCAATGACACGCGCGGGCTGGAGGCGGGCCATCTTTATGTGGCTCTGTCGGGTGAGCGCTTCGACGGGCACACGTTCGTTGACGAAGCGGCGCGGCGCGGCGCGGCCGGGGCGATCGTGCGCGCGGACTGGCCCCGGTCGACCGCCCCTGCGTTTCCCCTGCTGCGCGTTGCCGACACGCTGGCGGCGCTCGGGGCGATGGCGGCGGCCTATCGCCGCGACCTGGCGCCGCGCTGCATTGGTGTGACCGGCAGTGCCGGCAAGACCACGGTCAAGGAGTGGACGGCGGGCGTGGTGGCCACCCGCTACGTGACGGCGCGCACCCACGGCAACTGGAATAACCATGTGGGGTTGCCCCTGAGCCTGTTGCGCATGCCCGGCAATACCCAGGTGGGCGTATTCGAATTGGGAACCAACCACCCGGGCGAGATCGCCCACCTCGCGTCGATCCTGCAGCCGGACTGGGGCATTGTGACCAATGTGGCCGCCGCGCACATCGAGCACTTTGGCAGCGTGGCCGCGATCGCGAATGAGAAGGCGGATCTGCTGCGCGCGTTGCCGGCGGATGGGCTGGCCTTCGTCTGTGTGGATGATGCGCACGCGACCCTGTTGCGGGAAGCTTCGCGCGCGCCGGTGGTGACGGTATCCGTGCGAGGCGCCGCCGACTACACGGTGGCCCCGCGCGAAGCGGGCGCCCGCACGATCACCGTGATCGAGACGGCGAGCGGCGAGCGCTTGCAGTGCACCCTGCCCGCCGCCGGTGTCTTTCCGGCGATCAACGCGCTGTTCGCGGTGGCGGTTGGCCGCTGCCTGGGGCTGGATCGCGCCACGCTGGAAGGCGCCTTGGCCATGGACATGACCCTGCCGCTGCGCTGGCAGCGCGAAGAGGTGGAGGGGGTGCTGGTCGTCAACGACGCGTACAACGCCAACCCGCTGAGCATGCGCGAAGCGCTCAAGACGTTTCATGAGGAACCGGTGACGGGCGGACGCTGGCTGGTTCTGGGGGGCATGTTGGAATTGGGAGTGCACGCCGACGACGAGCATGTGGCGCTCGGGCGGGCGGTGGCGGAGTATGGCGACTGGGCCGGCCTGATTGCGGTGGGGGGGCTGGGCGACTGCATCGGCCGCGGGGCGGATGCCGCCGGGTTTCCCGCCGCGCGCATCCACTGCTGCTTCGAGGCGAGCGATGCGGCGCGCCTGCTGGCCGCACGCACCCGCCCCGGCGACGGCGTTCTCCTCAAGGCCTCGCGCGGCATCCGGCTTGAAGATGTTCTGAACCATTGGAGACAGGGGCGGGTGCCTGCGCCCGCCTGACGCCATGTTTTACTATCTGCACTTGTTCGAAGCGTATTTTTCCCCGCTGCGGGTGTTCCGTTACATCACGGTGCGAGCCGTGCTCGGGGCGGGCACGGCGTTCCTGCTGACGCTGCTCATCGCGCCCTGGGCCATCGAGCAGTTGCGCCGCCTCAAGGTCGGCCAGAACGTCCGCAAGGAAGAAGCGCCTCCGTTGTATCAGTACCATGGCAAGAAACAAGGGACGCCGACCATGGGCGGGCTGATCTTCATTGGGACGATCTTCGTGTCCACGCTGCTATGGGCTGACCCCACGAATGTATTTGTCTGGCTGGTGCTGGCGACGATGGTGGTGACGGGTGCCATAGGCTTTGTCGACGATTACGTGAAGGTGGTGCGCAAGCGGTCGAAGGGGCTGAGTGCGCGCGGCAAGTTTACGCTGCAGTGCGGCTGGGCCGTTGTGGTGACGGTGCTGCTGCTGGTGTTGCCGCAGACGCGCGACCACGCGCGGCAGTTCATGGTGCCGTTCATGTCGCAGCCGCTGATTGCGGATATCGGGGTGATCGGGACGTTGCTGTTCGTGGCGCTCGTGCTGGTGGGCGCCAGCAACGCGGTGAACCTGACCGACGGCCTGGACGGGTTGGCGATCGGGTGCAGCGCCTCGGTGGCGATCTCGTACCTGATGATGGCGTACGCCGCCGGGCATGCCGTGTTTGCCAACTATCTGCGCGTGCCGTTTGTGCCGGGCAGCGGCGAGCTGGCGGTGTTCTGCGGCAGTCTCACGGGGGCCTGCCTGGGATTTCTCTGGTACAACTGCCACCCCGCCCGCGTGTTCATGGGGGACACGGGCAGCCTCAGCCTGGGGGGGGCGATCGCCATGGTGGCAATCTTGATCAAGCAGGAGATCGTGCTGGTGCTGGTGGGCGGCGTGTTTGTCATTGAGGCGGCGAGTGTCATCCTGCAGGTGGCCTCCTTCAAGCTCAAGGGCAAGCGCATCTTTGCGATGGCGCCCTTGCACCATCACTTCGAGATGAAGAAGTGGAGCGAGACCCAGGTGACGATCCGCTTCTGGATTCTCTCCATCATTTTCGCGCTGCTGGGGCTGTTGACGCTGAAACTGCGCTGAGAGGGCGAGAGGCGATGAACGCGGATGGGCGACTACGAGGCGGGGCAACCCGAGCAAGCGCGGCGGAGCGCTATGCGTCGGCGCTCGTGCTGGGCCTTGGCGAAAGCGGGCTGGCGGCGGCCACCCTGTTGCTGGACGAGGGTAGCGCGGTGACGGTGCTGGACCAGCGCGACACGCCCGAACTGCGTGCGCGGGCGGGGGCGTTGCAGGCGCGCGGGGCGGAGGTGCTGCTGGGGGCCTCGTCCCGGTCCGGCCCGTCGCCGACGGTGGCGGTGGTCAGCCCGGGCATTGCCGCCGATTCCCCCTGGCTGCGGGCGGTGGCGGGGGCGGGGACACCGCTGCGTTCCGAGCTCGAGTTGGGCGCGTCGCGTTGCGAGTGTCCCTTGCTGGCTATTACGGGGACGAATGGCAAGAGTACGCTGACCACGCTCTGCGCGGAAGCGCTGACGCTGGGCGGGCTGCGCGTGGCCAGCGGAGGCAACCTGGGCACGCCGCTGGCCCGCATTGCCCCCCGCAGTGCGACCCTGGACTGGGTGGCCGTGGAAGTCAGCTCCTTTCAGTTGGAGACCGTCGAGGCGTTCCGCCCGCGCGTGGCCATCCTCCTGAATATCCAGCCCAATCATCTGGACCGCCACGGCGACATGAGCACCTATCTGGCCACGAAATGCCGACTGTTTCGCCGCATGCGTGCGGGGGACACGGCGGTGGTGCCGGAGACGCTGGTGGATGCCGTGCGCGGCGAGGTGCAGGAGGCGCACGGCGCCGGCGCGGATGGCGGGCCGGCGTGGCGCACGTTCGGGGAATCGGCCAACGCGGCCTACCGCTATGTGCCTGGCGCCATCCGCACGCCGCATGGCGATGTGGATCTGGTGGGTACCCGCTTCGACAATCCCGTGCTGGGGCTGGCCGTGGCGGCAGCGGCGGCCGCTCTCGATGCCTGTGGGCTTGCCACCGCCACGCTGACGGAGGCGGTGCGCCGCAATCGGCCCCTGCCGCACCGCATGATGGACTTGGGGACCATCGGCGGCGTGCGGTTCATCAACGACTCGAAAGCCACCAGCCTGGCGGCCATGGCGGCCGCGCTGGGCATGCGGCCGGAACCGGTCCGGCTGATCGCGGGCGGACTGCTCAAGGAATATGACCTCAGCGTGGTTCAAGAATTGCTGGCCAAGAAAACCCGCGGGGTCTATGGTATTGGCAAGGGTGCGGCCGCGATGCTGGCGGCGTGGTCGGGCACGGTGGCGTGCCGCGATTGCGGCGATCTGGAAACGGCGGTGCGCGCGGCATGGAGCGACGCAGAGCCCGGGGATGTTGTGCTGTTGTCTCCAGGATGTGCCAGCTTCGATCAGTTTCGAAATTTTGAGGAGCGCGGTCAGCGCTTCGCATCGGTGGTAGAGCGAATTCGCGAAGAGGAGGATCATGAAGAAGTCGTGGTTGTTTAGCGCGGTGGTGGCAGGGCATGGTCTGGTGTTGACGGCAGTCTTGATGCAGGGATGCGCGACGCGACCCGCGGCGGGGCGTCCGCCCGAGCCGAAGTTGCCGGCGCCGGTGATGGAACCGGCCGCGCCCCCGACCCATCCGATCCGGCCCGCCCCGATGGCGACGCCCGAAGTGAAGTCCTGGTCGTCGGACACGACGCCGTACACGGTTCAGAAGGGGGACAGCCTCTCGCTGATCTGCCAGCGCTTTGGGGTGAGCAAGGCGGAAGTGATGGCCCTCAACCACATGAAGGACCCGAACAAGGTTCTGGTGGGCAAGACGATGCTGCTGCCGGGCAAGGTGGATCTGAAGTCGCCGCCGCCTCCGCCGCCGGTGAAGCGTGCGGCGCCGGCGAAGGCGCCGGCCAAGGTGGCGAAGCCGGCCGCGGCGACGGCTGCAGCGGGTGAATACATTGTGCAGCCGGGGGATTCGCTTTCCAAGATCGCGGTGCGCCACAAGACGACGGTCAAGGCGCTGCGCGAGGCGAACAACCTGAAGAGTGATAGCATCCGGTCGGGTCAGAAGCTGAAGGTGGCGGGTGCCGCGGCATCGGCCGCTCCGGCAGCCCCGGCCCCGGCGCCGGCTCCGGCGCCCGTGGTGGAAGCCGCGGCCCCGGCGACCCCGGCACCGGCTCCCGCCGCGGAAGCAGCCCCGGCGGCGGTCGAGACGCCTCCGGTTCCGCCGGCAGCAGCCACGGAAAGCGTGGACGCGGCGACGCCGTCGTTCCGTCAGCACACGGTGGAAGCGGGTGAAGACCTGTACCACGTGAGCCTGATGTGGGACGTCAGCGTCGAGGAACTTCAGCGGTTGAACAGCATCACCGGCACCGCGCTAACCCCGGGGCAGGTGCTGAAGATTCCGATGACCGAGTGAGGCTGCGCACGGCCACAACGCTACTGGCAGCCTGCGTTGTGACGCTGCTCGGGTTCGGTGTCGTCATGCTGGCCAGCACGAGCAGCGTGCGGGCGGCGGCGCTGCTGAACGACCCCTCGTACTACCTGAAGCGACAGCTCATATGGTTGGGGGTCGGGCTGGTGGCGGCGTACGTCACCCTGCGCCTGGACTACCACATCTGGCAGAAGATGGCGGTGGTGTTTGCGGTCGTATCCCTGGTGCTGCTGGTGCTCGTGTTTGTGCCGGGCATTGGCCACAAGGTGGGTGGCAGTTACCGCTGGCTGGGGATCGGGCCGCTGCGCCTGCAGCCGTCGGAGATCGCGAAGATTGCGCTGATCGTGGGGCTATCGGCCTGGATGTGCCGGGTTGAGCGGCGCGCGGCGGATCTGCGGTACGGCCTGTTGATTCCGGTGGCGGGGCTGGGGGTGACCCTGGGCCTGCTGATTCTGGAACCGGACTTCGGCACCACGATTCTGTGCCTGGCCGTGGGCATGTTGATTCTCTTCGTGGGTGGGTCGCGTATCACGTATCTACTGGTGGCGGGGGCGGCGGGCGTCAGCCTGATGTCGATGGCGATCATGCGCGATCCGCTGCGGCTGGGGCGGTTGTTGGCGTTCATGTTTCCGGAGCGTTATCCGGCGACGGCGTATCACCTGGCGCAGTCCAAGGTGGCGTTCATCAAGGGCGGTCTGCTGGGGGCCGGCCTGGGCAACAGCATACAGAAGCAGTTCTACCTGCCGGAGGCGCACACCGACTTTATTCTTGCTATTATTGGTGAGGAATTGGGGCTGATTGCGACGGGGGCGGTGCTGCTCATGTTCGCGTTGATTCTGCTGTGCGGGCTGATCATCAGCGGCCGGGCGCCGGATGGATTTGGCAAGTTGCTGGGGTTTGGGGCGACGATGATGCTGGCGATGCAGGCGGCGATCAATGTGGGGGTGGTGACGGGGTGCCTGCCGACGAAGGGGCTGCCGCTGCCGTTCATCAGCTACGGCGGCTCCAGCCTGCTCGCGTCGCTGACCCTGGTGGGGATTTTGCTGAGCATCGCCCGGCAAGGGTCCGACAGTCCGGACGACATGACGCACGCGATCCGGGATCGTTCACACCGGTTTTAGCGTGGCGAGGGAGACCGCCGCGCGGAAGAGGAGGTTGGGATGACCATCAAAGTGATCGTGGCGCTGGTGGCGGTATTGGCGCTGGTGCCGATGGGGTGCCACGGACCGAGCGATCCGCAGGCGCGGGATGCGGCCATTCGTGCGGACCTGGCGGCGGGGCGGGCGCCTCGCGCGGTGAAGGCCATCCGCGAGGTGTTGGACGCGGGGCTTGCGGAGGGGCAGGACGCCAATCTGCGCATCTGGCTGACGGGGCTGGTGGATGCCGGGCATGTGGATGAGGCGCGGGCGCTGTTTCTGGAAGCGGCGCGGCGTGAGGACCGGCTGGCGGCCGCCACGTTTGGCGTTGTGGATCGCCATTACGGCACCAACCAGATGTGGCAGGCGCTGGCGGAATGGACGGCCCTGGAATCGTCCACCAATCTACCGCCGATGTTGCGGGCGCAGGCGTTCATCTGGAATTTTCGTTCGCACATGAACTTGCGCCAGTCGAGCCTGGCGGTGGCACGGGTGCGTGAGGTGCTGGCGGCGTTCGATGACGAGATCGCGCTGTCGGTGTTGCGGCAATTGCGAGACCTGGTGGTGGCGGCCCGTGACGACGAGGCGGTGGCGGCGTTGCTGCGCGAGGTGGGAGCCCCGGGCGCCGGGACTGGGGAGCTCGCGGGCTTTCGGGAAACCGTGCTGCTGGAGGTGGCCATCCGGGATGGCGACTGGGACGCGGCTGAGCAGGCGTTGGTTGGGGTGGCGGCGGCCAGTGAACCGCTGGCAGGCGAGAGTCTGCGACGGCTGCTGGAGGCGCTGACGAGCGCAGGACTGGTGGCGCGCGCCGAGGCGGTGAACGGGCGCCTGGCGGTGGCGCCGGTGTGGCCGTTGACCTTGCGTGCGCAGGCTTCGGGCTACTGGCTGTCCGTCTCGCAGCAGGAGGGCCGGCACGCCGACACCCTCAGTCGCCTGGACGCGCTGCTCGATGCGGGCATCCCGCCGGCGGTGATGCTTTCGCACTATCAGAACAGTCTCTATCCGATTCTGGATCAGGAGAACCCGGAATGGACTCGGATGCTGCTGGCCCTTGGGGCGCGGCTCGAGTCCCAGATTCAGGACGCCGACCAGCGCGCGGCGCTGCGCGTCATGCAGTTCGATGCGGCCTTTGTGAATGAGGACTACGTGACGGTTCTGGCCTTGCTGGATGGGGGGCTATCGGGGCGGGACGAGAACTGGCACTCCATGGCGCGCAACAAGGTCCTGGCGCACCAGGCGTTCAAGGAGGGCCGGCTTGACGATGCGGTGGTGCGATTCCGGGCGTTCATGGAAGACATGGCGAAGGGGAACGCGGAAGGCGCCGTGGATCCGACGACGGGCCTGCGGCACTCGCTCGACATGACGCAGGGATTCAATGCGCGGCGCATCGGCGACCTGCTTGTGCAGATGGGGCGTCGCGATGAGGCCCGTGCGGCGTATGGCGAGGCGCAGACGTATTTCACCCAGGCGCTGCAGGGGCTGACCGCGGAGAGTCGCGAGCACGCGTACGTGACCAATGCGTTGGCGGCGATACCGCAACTGGCGGAGTGAGGGCATGATCCCCTCCGAATCGTACGACGATGAGCGCGGGGTGGTGACCCCGGCCGTGCGGGGCATCGTGATTGTCACGCTGGTGGCCTACGCCTTGCAGCGTTTGCTGGCGTTTCGCCTCGGCGACAGCGTGAACGCCTTTTTCGCCCTGAGTCATGATGGGGTGGTGGGGCATCGGTATGTCTGGCAGTTGGTGACGTACCTGTTTTTGCACGGCGGCCTGCTGCACCTGTTCATGAACATGTTCGTGCTGCACAGCTTCGGCCGGGTGCTGGAGCGCATGATCGGAACGCCGCGCTTTCTGGCTCTGTATTTTCTGTCAGGCGTGCTGGGCGGCGTTGGTTGGCTGGCTTTCAGTGGGGTGGCCGGCGGGCGCTGCATCGGGGCATCGGGGGCCGTGTTTGGGATCATGGCGGCGTTCGCGGCCATCGAGCCTGAGCGCGTGTTGTCGTTGGTGTTGTTTCCGGTTCCGATTCCGGTGCGGATGAAAGCGCGCACGATGGTGCTGGTGTTTGGGCTCGTCTCGGTGGTGTTCATGGTGCTGGATGCCGGCAACGTGGCGCACGCTGCGCATCTGTCGGGCGGGCTGGTGGGGTATTGGTATGGGCGGCGCGTGCGCATGCAGGGGTTGGGCGGCGAGCCGGTGGCCCCCACGTGGGAGAGCGGAGGCGGTGGGCGCCCGCATGTCGGCTGGATGCACCCGCCGGCCGACGCGGCGCCGGATCGGGCGGAGGTGGACCGTATCCTCGAGAAGGTGCGCGCGAAGGGGCTGGACAGCCTGACGCGGCAGGAGCGCGAGGTGTTGGAACGGGCCAGTCGCGGCAAAGGCTGAGCCGCGTTGCGACGGGCGATCAGCGCCGGTCGCGGAAAAATTCTTGCAGCCGGTCGCGGCACTCCTCTTCGAGCACGCCGCCGATGACTTCGCAGCGGTGGTTCATGCGGGGGTTATCGAGCAGGCTGAAGGCGGAGGCGCCGCCGCGCTGGGGATCGGCCACGCCGAAGACGACGACGGGGATGCGGGCCAGCACGATGGCGCCGGCACACATGGCGCAGGGCTCCTTTGTCACGTAGAGGACCGTGTCGGTCAGGCGCCAGTCGTCCAGGGCTTCGGCGGCCTGGGTGATGGCGAGCATTTCGGCGTGGGCGGTGGGGTCGCGCAGGATTTCGGTCTGGTTGTAGGCGCGCCCGAGGATGGGGGAGTCCCAGCGCCGAACGGCATGAGTGTCGACGATGAGGCAGCCCGTGGGGACTTCGCCTTCTTCCTCCGCCACTTGTGCGAGCCGCAAGGCCTCGTGCATGTAGCGTTCGTGGTGCTCGATCGGTGATGTAGCCATGGTCATTTCTCCGCCGGCGCCTTCCGGGATGGCATCAACGGGGCGGAGCTTACGCGAAGCATGGGGGCGGCTCCAAGCGCAAACCTTGCGCCCGCGAACTACGACGAATCGCAATGACCTGGGGACGTGCGGAGCCACTACGAAAAGCGCGAAAAGCGCGAAAGCGATGAAGACCAAGTCAGGCAACGTGTCCGAGTGATGACCGGCAGACTCTCTTCTTTCGCGGTTTTCGCGTGTTTCGTAGTGGCGTCAATAGATTCGTTGGGCGTCGGCAGCCGGTGGGGTCTTCACGCGAAACGCGAACTGGCGGTAGCGGGTATCCCAGCCGAGGAGGCCGACCATGAGGAGGCGGCCGAGTGCCCAGGGGGAGGCGCTGAAGAGGCGCAGGGGGCCGATGCCGCGCAGGACTTCGATTTCGAATCCGTGGGCGGCGAGGGTGCGGCGCAGGCTTTTTTGTGTGAAGAAGCGCAGGTGCGTGGCATCGAGGATTCCCGAGCCCCGATAGTGCCAGTCCTTGTGGATCAGCAGGTCGCGGAGATTGCGCAGGTAGCGGACATTGGGGATGGAGCCTACGAGCCGACCGTCCGGGGCGAGATGGCGCTGGATGCCGGCGAAGAAGGCATCGTGGTCGGTCATGTGCTCGATGACATCGTTGCAGATGACGAGATCGAAGGCCCGCTCGGGCAGTTGGGCGGCGACATCCTGATAGGTGCCCACGAGGACGCGGTTCAGGTGGCCGCTGGCGACGGCGGCGGCGGAGGCGATGGGCTCGATGCCCCAGTACTCGCAGGGGGCCGTCACCTCGCGGCGGAACGCGCCTTCTCCGCATCCGATCTCGAGGACCCGCGTGTAGCGGGCCGGCAGTAAGGCGGCCATCTCCGTCCGCGGGTGCCGATAATAGGGGGCGTTGTTCGTCATGGCGCCGTGTGGATGCCTGCTTTTCCGCGGATTATGGCGCGGGTGGAGGAGGGCGTAAAGGCCCGACTTGCATGGAGTTGGAGCGGTGGGAGGCTCCATTTCCCTTGTGAAAGGGGGGGGGATGGCGTATACAGAAAAACCGCCTGTGCGGCAAACGTGCCGATGGCACGGGATGGCAGAACCATGGCATACGAAGTCCTAGCACGGAAGTGGCGTCCACAGTTGTTTGAGGACGTGGTGGGGCAGGACCACGTCACCCGGACGCTGGAGAATGCGATTGCGGCCAAGCGCCTGGCGCATGCCTACCTGTTTGTGGGCCCGCGCGGCATTGGCAAGACCTCGATCGCGCGCATTTTCGCGCGGGCGCTGAACTGCGAGAAGGGGCCGACGGCGCAGCCGTGCGGCACATGCGATTCCTGTCGCGAGATTGCGGCGGGGACGAATCTGGACGTGCTGGAGATCGACGGCGCCTCGAACAACGGGGTCGAGCAGGTGCGCGATCTGCGCGAGACGGCGCGGTACGCGCCGACGCGGGGCCCGTTCAAGATCTACATCATCGACGAAGTGCACATGTTGTCGACGGCGGCGTTCAACGCGTTGCTCAAGACGCTGGAAGAGCCGCCCAAGCACGTCAAATTCATATTTGCGACGACGGAGCCGCAGAAGGTGCTGGCGACGGTGATGTCGCGCTGCCAGCGGTTTGATTTGCGCCGGATTCCGGTGACGCTGATCGTCGAGCGCCTGCGCCTGATGGCGAAAGCCGAGAACGTGGCGGTGGATGACGAGGCCTTGCTGGCGGTCGCGCGCGGGGCGGAGGGTGGCCTGCGCGACGCGCAGTCGGCGCTGGACCAACTGATTGCCTTTCGCGGCGAATCGATCAAGGAAGAGGATGTGCTGGCGGTGTTCGGGTTGGTCTCGCGAGCGAACCTGGAAGCGCTGGCGGATGCGATTTTGGGCGGGGATCTCAAGCGCGTGCTGGGGCTGGTGGCGGAGCTCGACGCGGGCGGCAAGGATCTGCAGCGGCTCGTCGTGGAGTTGATGGAGCACTTCCGCAACCTGCTGGTGTTTTTGAATGTCGACGAGCCGTCGGCCCACATGGAGTTGACCGACGCGCAGTTGGAGGCGTTGCGGGCCCAGGCGGCGCGAGCGGAAACCGGGCGGGTGTTGCGCGTCGTGCAGTTGCTGGTCGAGACCGAAGACCGGATGAAATTTGCGTTGTCGCGGCGGACGCTGCTGGAGACGACGCTGATTCGTGCGGCGCGGGCGGCCACCGTGGTCTCACTCGAAGAGGTGCTGCGGCAGATCCAGACGCTGCAGGCTGGGGCGGAGGGAAGGGCGGACGAGTCGGACCGGTCGGACAAGTCGGACCCGGCGGAGAAGGTGCCGGCGGTGCATGAGGCGGCGGCTCCGCGCTACGCGCCGGCCGCGGCGGAGCCGGCGGCGGCACCTGCGCCTGCGGCAGCACCCGTGGCAGCGCCTGCGCCAGCGGCAGCGGCTCCGGCCGATCACGCCGGCGATTTGCGCCGGCTGGTGGGGGAATGGGGCGAGGTGGTGCGCAAGATGGCCAAGAAGGCGGTGCTGGCGCGCGGGGTGCTTTCGAATGTGCGGCCGGTGGGCGTGGACGCGAACAAAGTGGTCCTGGGGTATGACAGGGAGTTTGCGGAGGAAATAGAGCGGTTTGAGCGTGGGCGCGACCGCCTGGCGCTGGAGCTGACGCTGGGTGCCGTGGTACGGCGTACGGTGAGGGTGGAATTTGTGGCGGTGGAAGGCGCGCTGGATGTGGCGGCGGCCAACGCGGTGGCGGCGTCAGCCGAAGCCGCGAATGCAGAGGCGGGCGGTGGCGAGCCGGCGGGGGGCGGGGGCCAGGCGCCGCGCGCGGGCAAGCGCTCGCGACAGGAACTGGCTCAGGATCCGACCGTGCGCAAGGCGCTGGAGACCTTCGGCGGCACGATCATCGATGTACGGGAATAGTGAGCGGACAACAAGGGGACAAGCACACGTGAAAATGCTGGAAACGATGAAGCAGATGCAGCAGATGCGCCGCATCCAGAAGCAGTTGGCCGCCAAGACCGTGAGCATTTCGAGCAACGATGGCCTGGTCACGGTGGTGGCGCGCGGCGACATGACGGTGGAGAGCATCAAGCTGAAGCCGGAAGCGCTGACGACCCTGAAGCTGGAGAAGCTGGAGCGGGTGCTGGCCTCGACGGTGAACGGCGCGATGGACTCCGCGAAGAAGGCGGCGGCGGCGGACATGGCGAAGATGGCGGGCGGCCTCGGTGGTCTCTCGGAGATGTTCGGCGGCGGCTGAGCGCGGCGGCGGCGAGCGTGGTGACGCCGCCTGCCGGCGTTAAGGCGGGAGAAGGCGCATGGCACACAACGCGCGCGGCGCGGGGCCGTTGGAAGCCCTGATGGCCTGCCTGAGCCGGCTGCCGGGAGTGGGGCGGCGGTCGGCGGAGCGGATGGCGCTGGCCCTGGTTCGCGATCCGGAAAATCTGGGTGCGGAACTGGTGCGTGCGGTCGAGGCGGCGCGGGCGACGCTGTGCTGCTGCACGCGCTGCGGGGCGCTGACGGCGCGCGATCGCGATCCCTGCGTGCTGTGTGTCTCCCCCCAGCGCCAGGGCCGGCAGATATGCGTGGTGGAGGATCCCGGCGATATCCTTCTGATGGAACGCTCGGGCGGGTACCATGGCCGCTATCACGCGTTGATGGGGCGCCTGGTGCCGGGGAAAGGGCAGGGGCCGGCTTCGTTGCGCGTGCAGGCCCTGCTCGATCGTGTGACGGCGGAAGGGATTGAGGAAGTGATTCTGGCGCTGGGCACGGATGTGGAGGGGGAGGCGACGGCGAGCTACGTGGCCGAGCAACTCAAGCGGACGCAGGCGCGCGTGACGCGGTTGGCCTTCGGGCTTCCGGCCGGCAGTGGCATTGCCTATGCGGACGCGGTGACGCTGACGCGGGCGATGCAGGGGCGCTACCCCGCATGAATACGGAGATGGTCGAACGGGTGGCGGCCGTCCAGGCGCACGTGGCTCAGGCCTGCGCGCGCGCGGGGCGCGATCCGGAGTCGGTGGCCATCGTGGCGGTTTCCAAGAAGCAGCCGCCCGAGGCGATCGCGGCGGCGGCGGCGGCCGGGATGACGGTCTTTGGGGAGAGCCGGGTGCAGGAGGCGGCGCAGAAGATTCCGCAGTGCCCGGGGCGACTGGAGTGGCATTTCATCGGCCATCTGCAAACCAACAAGGTGGCCGCGGCGGTGGCGTTGTTTTCGACGATTCACTCGGTGGATTCCTGGCGTGTGCTGGAGGCGGTGGAGCAGGCGGCGGTGGCGGCCGGCGTGCGGGTGAGGGCCATGCTTGAAGTGAATGTCTCGGGCGAGCGCAGCAAGTTTGGCCTGTCGCCGGAGGAGGTGCCCGGCGTGCTGGAGCGCGGAGCGGCGCTGACGCGCGTGGAGGTGGTGGGGTTGATGACGGTGCCACCGTTCGAGCCGGATCCGGAGAAGGTGCGGCCGTATTTTGCGGCACTGCGGCAGGGGCGCGACCGCTGGGCCCGCGAGACCGGGCTGGCCTTGCCGGAGTTGTCCATGGGGATGACGGGCGATTATGGGGTGGCCATCGAAGAGGGCGCCACCTGTGTGCGGATTGGCACCGGCATCTTCGGTGCCCGGGAGGCGACACCATGAGTGTAACGCTGCACGGCGACATGCGTGTGATCGAGGAGGGGCGCCCGCGCAGCAGTTTTCGCGGGTTTCTCGTGGCGCTGGTGTTGTTGCTGGCGATCCTGTGGGGGGCGCTCTATGGCGCGTTGCGGACAGGGGGCGGGCGCAACCTGGTGGCCGCGCGGCTGTCGAAGCACCTCAACACGGCGCTGACGGTGGAGGAGACCCGGCTGCGATTTCCGCTGACGCTGCGGATGCAGGGGGTGCAGTCCGAGGATTATACGGAGGGCTCGACGGGCTTCCGGGCGCGCGAAGTGCAGATCCGGCTCGGGCTCAAGCCGTGGGTCTGGGTGACGCTACTGCAGCCGGAGCTGAACATGATCTGGAGCACCGAGGCGGGATGGTCGCCGGCGGTGTTTCGGTCGGTGGGCGATTTGCCGGGCTCGAACATCGGCACGCTGGAGACGATGTGCCAGCCGTGGCGGCGGAGCGTGCGGTTGAACGTGGTGGATGGCACGCTGCGCTGGTTTGGCGAGCAGAGCCGCCCGCTGGCGTGGGTGGACGGGGTGGTGTTCCGCGTGGCGCCGATCGCCCTGCCGGATCGGACTGTGTACGTGCACCAGTTTGCGGCGGATCGGGTGGTGGATGGCGGCGCCGGCGCGATCGAAAACACGGTGCTGGAATGGATATCGGGGACGGAAGGCGGGTTTGTGGAGATCGCCCGGTCGGCCAGCCTGCCGCCGGCGAACGGGACCGGATTCTGGAGTGTGACGCATGGCAATACCGCGAGTCATTAAGTCGTTGGTGGGGACGTTTGCGAAGAAGCGGATCCTGGTGGTCGGGGACCTGATGCTCGACCGCTATGTGTCCGGGACGGTGGCGCGCATCTCGCCGGAGGCGCCGGTGCCGGTGGTGCAGGTGACGCGGGAGCAGTCGCGCCCGGGCGGTGCGGCCAACGTGGCCGCCAACATCCGTTCGCTCGGCGGCTCGGTGGTGATGGCCGGCGTGGTGGGCGAGGATGAGGCGGGCCGGGAACTGGCGGGCGTGCTGGCGGAGCGCGGCGTCTCCACGGCGGCCGTGGTGGCGGACGCGCGCGTGCGCACGACGGTGAAGACGCGGGTGATGGCGGAGCGGCAGCAGATTGTCCGCGTTGACCATGATAATTTGGATGGGATCCATCCGGCCTGCGTGGAGGCCCTGTGCAAGCGGATTGCGGGCGCGATTCCGGAGGTGGATGGCGTCATCATCGAGGACTACAGCAAAGGGGTGGTGTGCCAGCGGGTGGTGGACACGATCATGCGGCACACGCGGGGCACGCGCGTGCTGACGGGGCTCGATCCCAAGGACAACCGCGCGCTGCGGTTTTCGGCGCTGACCCTGGCCACGCCGAATTTTCTGGAGGCGTGCATTGCGGCGGAGCTGCCGCACAAGGCGCTGGGGGATGGGGATCCGCGGCAGAACCCGCTGCTGGTCGAGGCGGGCGAGGTGCTGGTGCGGCGCTGGAACTGCAAGTTGCTGATCATCACGCTGGGCTCGCACGGCATGTATCTGGTGACGCGGGACGACCGGCCGCTGCATATTCCGACGGAAGCGCGCGAGGTTTTCGATGTGTCGGGGGCGGGCGACACGGTGATTGCGACGGCGATGCTGGCGATGGTCGCGGGCGCGGGGCACCGGCAGGCGGCGATGCTGGCGAACGTGGCAGCGGGGGTGGTGGTGGCCAAGATCGGCACGGCCACCTGCAGCGCCGAGGAACTGCTGGCCAATTGGCGGGGCAGGCAGAAGCAAGAAGGCAGAAGTAAGAAGTAAGAAGGCAGAAGGCGCGGATACATTAGCGCTTTGTCGGGAGTGGGGGCAGGTTATGAGAGCGGTGGGAGTGATACCGGCGCGGTGGGGGTCGACGCGGTTGCCCGGCAAGAGCCTGGTGCCGATTGCGGGCAAGCCGTTGGTCGTGCGTGTGCTGGAGCGGGCGCGGCGCTGCCCGCAACTGGACCGCGTGCTGGTGGCGACGGACGACGCGCGCATCGTCGCCGCCGTGGAAGCGGCGGGCGGCGAGGCGGTGATGACCCGTGCCGACCATCCTTCGGGCACGGATCGGGTGGCGGAGGCGGTGGCGTCGATCCAGGCCGACATTGTGGTAAATGTGCAGGGCGACGAGCCCCTGATCGATCCGGCGCTGATCGGGGCGCTGGTGGAAGCGATGGCGGCCGATGCGAGTTGGGACATGGCGACGGCGGCAACGCCGATCCTCGAGGAGTCGATGTGGCGTTCGCCGACGGTGGTGAAGGTGGTATGCGACCAGGAGGACCGGGCGCTGTATTTCTCGCGATCCGTGATTCCGTGTGTGCGCGATCCGGGCAAGATCGACACGGAGGGCCTGTACTGGCGTCACCTGGGGATCTATGCCTACCGGCGCGCGTTTCTGGCGCGGCTGGTGGCCACACCGCCCTGTGAGACGGAGCGTGCGGAGGCGCTGGAGCAGTTGCGGGCGCTCCATCTTGGGGCGCGGATGCTGGTGGTGCGCACCCAGGACCGGGGAATCGGCGTTGACACCCCGGCAGACGTGCAATACGTTGAATCCCTCATTCGCGAAGGGGGGGAATAGGGTATGCCGAAGGTGCTGGGCGCGGCTCGCAAGCCGACGCATGTGGTGTCGGTTGGGCGCGTTCGCGTCGGCCGAGGCCGTCCTTTGGCCCTCATTGCCGGCCCCTGCGTGATCGAGAGCCGCGAAGGGTGCCTGGAGCTGGCTGGGCGCTTGGCGCGACTGGCGAAGCAGGATGGGATTCCCCTGATTTTCAAGGCGTCCTACGACAAGGCCAACCGCTCGGCGGTGCAATCGTACCGCGGGCCCGGCCTGAAGCGGGGGCTGGAAATCCTGGCGGAAGTGAAGGCCCGCTACGGGTTGCCGTTGCTGACGGATGTGCACAGCGTGCCCGAGGCCAAGGAGGCGGCGCGGGTGGTCGATGTGCTGCAGATCCCCGCGTTTTTGTGCCGGCAAACCGATCTGCTGCTGGCGGCGGGCGAGACGGGGCTTACGGTGAACGTGAAGAAGGGGCAGTTCCTTGCGCCGTGGGACATGCGCCATGTGGTGGCGAAGATCGAAAGCACGGGCAACCGCCGCATCATTTTGACAGAGCGCGGGGCGAGTTTCGGGTATAACAATCTGGTGGCCGACATGCGCAGCCTGCTGGTGATGCGCGAACTGGGATACCCGGTGGTGTTCGATGCCACGCACAGTGTGCAGCGGCCCGGCGGCGCCGGCGATCACACGGGCGGCGATGGGCAATGGGCGGCGGACTTGGCGCGGGCGGCGGTCGCCACCGGTTGCGACGGCGTGTTTATGGAAACGCACCTGGACCCGTCGCAGGCCTTGTCCGACAAGGAGAACGCGATTCCGTTTGCGCGATTGCGGCGGGCGTGGCGCGTGATGAAGGAGATTCATGCATTGGTGGGGTAAACGTGGCCGGCGATGGGGGCTGTTGGCCGTGGGGCCGGCGGCACTGGTCTGCTGGTTGGCAGCCGCCGGGTCCGGTTCCGCGCAGGACGCGCCGATTCGGAATCTCCGCGTGCCGCTGGAGCACCACCCGGATGGGCGCGTGAAGACCCAGATCGTGGCTGAAACCGCGATCATTGGCGCCGACGGCAGCATCAAGGCGACGAACATCAAGGTCGAGATGTACAACGAGGATGGCCAGGTCGCGGGGATGGCCCAGGCGGGCGACTGCGTGGTGGATCGCGAGCGCGGGACGGTCACATCGGACTCGCGGGTGCAGTTTACGCAGCGCGGGCTGTCGGTGGCCGGGATGGGTTTTGAGTGGAACGCGGAAACCCGCTCCTTTATGATACACGATCAGGCGAGGGTGGTTTTTGTGCGCGATCCGCAGCAGACGGCCTTGTGGAAGCGGAACTGACGACGCCGGTGGGCGATTTTGGAGGAATCATGCGGCGGATGCAACGATGGATGGCGATGGTGCTGGTGGGTGGGATGGCGGCCGTCAGCGCGGTGGCCGCCCCCGAGGGCAGCACGGTGATCACGTCCAAAACGCTTCAATTTGATTACGGGCGCTTCATTGCCGTGTTCGAGGGCGATGTCGTGGTCGAGGATCCCCAGATCCGCATGGAGGCGGATCGCATGAACATCGTGTTTGAGGGATCCAACACGATCAAGTCGGTGACGGCGTCGGGCAATGTCCGCATGTGGCAGGGCGACAAGATTGCCACCTGCCAGCGGGCGCTGTATGTGGCGAAATCCGGCGAGATCATCCTGCGCGGCGATGCGACCCTGAAGCGTGGCGAAGACAGCGTGGCGGGCGAAGAGATCACGTTTTGGATGAACGAAGAGCGCATGACGTGCACGCCCGGGCGCCTGATCATTTCTTCGAAGGGCCAATCGGGTGGAGCGGCGGACATCCTGCCCAGTCGGCGGAGCACCCAGCCGCCATCCGCCTCGATGAGCAACGGCGGCAATGCCCCTCCGGCCGCCGCCAAACCCGGCCGGCTAAAGCCGAGTGAACAGTCGCCCGCGGGTACGCGCGCGCCTTGACGCCCGGCGCGGGGCGTGACTTCGAGCCATACGATGTCGGACCAGGACACACTGTTGCAGGCCAGTGGCCTCGTAAAGCGCTACGGGGGCCGGGCCGTTGTGAACGGTATCGACTTGCACGTTCGGCGTGGCGAAGTCGTGGGGCTGTTGGGCCCGAACGGCGCCGGCAAGACCACGACGTTTTACATGATCGTGGGGGTTGTGCGTCCGGATGGTGGCCACATCCAGTTCAACGGCCGTGACGTGACGCGCATGCCGATGTACCGGCGCGCACGCGAGGGCATCGGCTACCTGGCCCAGGAACCGTCGGTGTTCCGGCGGCTTACGGTGGAAGAGAATGTGATGGCCATCCTGGAGACGCTGGACCTGACCGCCGAGGCGCGGCAGGTGCGCTTGCGGGAGCTGCTGGAGGAGCTGGGCACCGCGCGCGTGGCCAAGCAGAAGGCCTTCACCCTCAGTGGCGGCGAGCGCCGCAAACTTGAAATTACGCGCGCGCTCGTGATGAGCCCGTCGCTGATGATGCTGGACGAGCCCTTCAGCGGCGTCGATCCGCTGGCGGTCAGCGACATTCAGAACATCGTGCGCGGCCTCAAGCAGCGCGGCATGGGCGTCATCATCACCGACCATAACGTGCGCGAGACGCTTTCGGTGGTCGACCGCGCGTACCTGATCTACGAGGGAAAGGTGCTGCGGGAAGGGGAAAGTTCGTTCCTGATCAACGACGAGGTCAGTCGCCAGTTGTATCTTGGTGAAAAGTTTAGCATGTAAGGAGGGGTGCCCATGACCGTGGAGATCACAGCCCGACACATGGATGCGACGGCGGCCCTGCAGGACTATGCGCGGCGCAAGGCGGATGAGCTTGGTGCAGCCTTTTCGCGGGTGGAGCACGTGCATGTGATCCTGGACGTGCAGAAGCACCGGCAGATGGCCGAGGTGGTGGCGCAGGTGCGCAACCGTGGGACGATGGAAGCCGCCGAGGAAGCGGAGAACATGAAGGCGGCGATCGACGTGGCGATGGAGAAGGTGGAGCGGCAGCTGCGGCGGCTGAACGACAAGGTGCAGGACCACAAGGCGGCGATGCGGCACGAGGAACAGGACAAGACCCGCAGGTTGTGAGGAGAATTCGTGGAACGCAAACTGGTGGCATCACGGGTGCCGGTGTCCGCCTTCCTGGAGACAGGACGGCAGGCCCTTGAGCTCGAGCTAGTGGCCGGCGAGGCCGGGCTCGGCCGCTTCATTCATGAAGCGGCCCTGAACCGGCCGGGACTGGCGCTTTCGGGCTTCTTTGACTATTTCGCGCACAAGCGGATCCAGGTGCTCGGCATGGCGGAGCATGCGTACCTGTCCTCGATGAGCGGGGAAGAGCGGGCGAAGCGCCTGCGGGAGTTCTTTGCGCGCCGGATTCCGTGCGTGGTGCTGACCCGCCACCGGCGGGTGTTTCCGGAACTTCCGGCGCTGGCGGAAGAGTTTCATGTGCCGGTGCTGCGCAGCCGGCAGATCACGATGCACTTCATCAACGCGGCCACGATCATCATGGAGAACATGGTGGCGCCGCGGATGACGGTGCAGGGCACGATGGTGGAGATCATGGGGATCGGCGTGCTGATCGACGGCAAAGCGGGGCTGGGCAAGAGCGAGACGGCCCTGGGGCTGATCAAGAAGGGGCACTCGCTGGTGTCCGATGATGTGACGGCGATGCGGCTGGACAGTGCCGGCGCGGTGATCGGGGCTCCGGTGAGTGTGACGCGTTACCACATGGAGATTCGCGGGCTGGGGATCATTCATGTGCCGAGCCTGTACGGCGTCACCTCGGTGCGCGAAGAGAAGCGGCTGGATCTGGTGGCCACGTTGTACGAGAGCGGCACGATCGAGGAGCCGGATCGGAGTGGCGAAGTGCGGCCGACGCGGGAGTTGCTGGGGGTGACGTTTCCGCAGGTGATGATTGGGGTGAAGCCGGGGCGCGACCTGGCGCTGCTCGTGGAGACGGCGGCGCTGGACTACAAGCTGCGGCGGCTTGGGCACGATGCGGTGAAGGAGCTGGATGAGCGGCTGATGGCGCTCATGAGCGGCGGGAGGGCTGGCAGTGAGTAATCCGCCCCCGACCCCCGATCTGCGCGTTCGCGATGTGGAAGTCCGCAACCAGTATGGTATTCATGCGCGTCCGGCGGCGCTCTTTGTGAAGATGGCGTCCCGTTTTGATGCGGACCTGGTCGTTGAGAAGGACGGCAGCGAAGTATCCGGCAAGAGCATCATGGGCCTGATGACGCTGCAGGCGTCCTGCGGCACCCTATTGCGGCTCAAGGCGCAGGGCATCGACGCCGATGCGCTGCTGGATGCGCTGCAGAAACTTGTGGATAACAAGTTTGATGAGGAATGACCGTGGCACTGCCTGACGGCCCCCCCCAGCCGACGATCCTGCATGGCATCGGCGTCTCGCCGGGGGTCGTGATCGGGCCGGCCTTTGTGCTGTCGCCCGAGGCGACGCTGATCGCGGATCGTCCGATCGCGCCGGCGGACGTGGACCGCGAGGTGGGCCGGCTCGAGGATGCGCTGATCCAGACGCGGGCCCAGCTGCAGCAGATCCAGCGCGATCTGGCGCGCCGCGACCGCCGCGTGGACTCCAGCATTCTGGATGCGCACCTGATGGTGCTGGACGACAAGACCTTCATCGACGAGATCGTGGACGGGGTGCGTCGGGAATTGCGCACGGTGGATGGGCTGGTGCGGAAGGTGGCGGACCGCTACGCGGATGTGCTCAAATCGCTGGACGACGAGTACCTGCGCGAGCGGTTGGTGGACATCAAGGACGTGTCGCGCCGCATCATTCGGAATCTGACGGGTTCGCAGGCGGTGTCCGTGGCGGATCTGGCGCGCCAGCACGTGGTGGTGGCGCAGGATCTGGCGCCCTCGGAGACGGCGATGTTCCGGCGCGAGAAGGTATCGGGCTTTGCCACCGATTACGGCAGCGTGACGTCGCACACGGCGGTGATGGCGCGGGCGCTGCAGATACCGGCGGTGGTGGGGCTGGGTGACATCAGCCGGCGGGTGCAGACGGGCGACGAGATATTGGTGGACGGCAGCAAGGGGCTGCTCATCATTCATCCCACCCTTGCGCAGTTGGAGGAGTATGGGCGCCGCGCGGAGGAGCGCCGGCATTTCGAGAGTGGCTTGCGGACGACGCTGAAGGGCGAACCGGCGGTGACGCCGGACGGGCGCCGCTTGACGCTCTCGGCCAACATCGAGGGCCTGGATGAAGTGGATGCGGTGTTGGAGTATGGCGCGGAAGGCATCGGGCTCTTCCGTTCCGAGTATCTCTTTCTGACGCGCAAGGATGGGATGACCGAGGCGGAGCAGGCGGAGGTGTACACGCGGGTGGCCGAGCGCGTGGCGCCAGCCGCCGTGATCATCCGCACGCTGGATTTGGGCGGCGACAAGCTGACCGATGAGCTGGCGATGCACCCTGAGGCCAATCCGTTCCTGGGGTGCCGCTCCATCCGCTACTCGCTCAAGCACCCCGAGGGCTTCAAGGAGCAGCTGCGGGCGATCTTGCGGGCGAGCCGGGGCGGGAATGTCAAGCTGATGTATCCGATGATCAGCGGGGTGGAGGAAGTCCTGCAGGCCAATGCGCTGCTGGCGGAGGCCAAAGCGGATCTGGAGCGGGCGGGTGTCCCCTTTCAGCAGGACATCGAGGTGGGGGTGATGATTGAGATCCCCAGTGCGGCCCTGTCGGCGGATGCGCTGGCCCCGCACGTAAGGTTTTTCAGCCTGGGTACGAATGATCTGGTGCAGTACACGCTGGCGGTGGACCGGGTGAATGAAGCGGTGGCGTATCTGTACCAGCCGACGCACCCGGCGGTGCTGCGGTTGATCCAGGAGACGGTGGCGGCGGGGCACCGGCATGGGCTATGGGTGGGCGTCTGCGGCGAGATGGCGGCCGATCCGATGTTGACGCCCCTGTTGGTGGGGCTGGGGGTGGATGAGTTGAGCGTGGCGCCCGGTGCAGTTCCGCTTGTGAAAGATGCGGTCCGCAGCGTACACTACGCCCGCTCCCAGGAGTTGGCGGCCTTGGCGCTGACCTGCACGCACGCGGCCGAAGTGCGGCAGCACTGCCGGGCGCTCATGCGCGAGGCCGCTCCGGACCTGATCGAACTCGCCTGAGACGGCGCGGCCGGGCAATGTCAGCAAACAGGAACAGCGAAGAAGGAAGCAGCATCGTATGAAGCGCATGATCTTCACCTCTGAATCTGTGACCGAGGGGCATCCCGACAAGGTGTCCGATGGAATTTCGGATGCCGTTCTGGACGCCCACTTGAAGGGTGACCCGAAGTCGCGGGTGGCTTGCGAGACGCTGGTATCGACCGGCCTCGTGGTGGTGGCGGGCGAGATTACGAGCAGCACGACGGTGCCGTACTCGGAAGTGGCGCGCGAGAAGATCCGGCGCATCGGCTATGTGGACGGGCGCGACGGCTTTGGTGCGGACAACTGTGCGGTGCTGGTGGCGGTGCACCGTCAATCGCCGGATATTGCGCAAGGTGTGGATGCGCGCAAGGCGGCGAACAAGGCGACGGCGGAGCAGGGCGCGGGCGATCAGGGCATGATGTTCGGTTATGCCTGCAACGAGACGCGCGAGCTGATGCCGATGCCGATCATGTTTGCGCACCGGCTGACGCGCGGTCTGGCGGCGACGCGCCGTTCGGGCAAGCTGCCGTTTCTGCGGCCGGACGGCAAGTCGCAGGTGTCGGTGGTCTACGAGGATGGCAAGCCGGTGAGCGTGGATACGGTGGTGGTCTCCACCCAGCACGCCGCGGATGTGTCGTACAAGACGCTGCGCGACGGGGTGATCGAGGAGATCATTCGCAAGGAGATCCCGGCGCGGCTATTGACGAAGAAGACGCGCTTTCTGGTGAACCCGACGGGGCGGTTCGTGGTGGGTGGTCCTCACGGCGACAGCGGCCTGACGGGGCGCAAGATCATCGTCGACACCTACGGCGGGATGGGGCGCCACGGCGGCGGGGCGTTCTCCGGCAAGGACCCGTCGAAGGTGGATCGCAGCGCGGCCTACATGGCCCGCTACGTGGCGAAGAACATCGTGGCGGCCGGGCTGGCGCTGCGTTGCGAAGTGCAGCTGGCGTACGCGATCGGCTACCCGGACCCGGTGTCGGTGCTGGTGGATACGCAGGGAACGGGGACGGCGCCGGACGCGCGCATTGAGGCGGCGGTGCGGGCGGTGTTCGGCCTGAAGCCGGCGCAGATCATCAAGCAACTGGACCTGCTGCGGCCCATCTACGAGGAAACGTCTTCGTACGGGCACTTCGGCCGCACGTCCCAGTTGGACAACTTCACATGGGAGCGGACGGACAAGGTGGCGGCCCTCAAGGCGGCGATCTGAGGCGTCCGGTGATCGATTGACAGGCAAGACCCGCGGCGGTCGTGTGTCATGGCTCCGCGGCCAGACGATAAGGAATAGGGACGCATGAGCAAGAGCACGAGCAAGGGTGGATCGCGTAGTGGCGCGGCCGCTGCCCCGAAGGGTTTTCGCGATTACGTGGTGGCCGACATGGCCCTGGCGGCCTTCGGGCGCCGTGAGATGGATCTCGCCGAGCAGGAGATGCCGGGCCTGATGTCGATCCGCCAGGAGTTCGGGCGGCAGCAGCCGTTGAAGGGGGCGCGCATCACCGGATCGTTGCACATGACGATCCAGACGGCGGTGCGGATTGAGACGCTGCAGCACCTG
>CAZWQJ010000034.1:0-29404 GCA_964635825.1 uncultured Victivallales bacterium
CTAGAGCATGAAGCCGAGGTCGGGCTGGGGGAAGCGCGAGAGGTTGGGGAAGACGACGTCGAGGTCGGAGCCGGAGACGCCGAACCACTTGGCGAGGGTGGCGGCGTATTCGTCGACGCTGGTGGTGGGGATGTAGCGGCCGCGGCCGCTGGTGGTGTTGACATCGTCGGGGCCGTTGACCTGGAGCGAGGGGACGCGGCCGTAGAGATCGCCGCCGCGCACGGCGCCACCCAGGGTGAACATGTGGGTGCCCCAGGCGTGGTCGGTGCCGGCGGTGGTGGGGTCGCTCTTGTTGGGTGTGAGGGTGCGGCTGAAATCGCTGGCGCCGAAGGTGGTCACCTGATTGTGCACGCCGAGCTCGACGGTGGCGGCATAGAAGGCGGAGAGGGAGTCGTTGAGGTCGGCGAGCAGGGCATCGTGGGTGGCGGCCTGGTTGTCGTGGGTGTCGAAGCCGTCGAGGACGACGAAGAAGATCTGGCGTTTCTGGCAGAGGCGTTCGCGCGCAGCAATCAGCTTGGCGACCATGGCGAGCTGGCCGCCGAGGTTGGAGCCCGGAAATGCGGTAGCGACGGTGATGCCGGTGAGGGCGGCGGTGAGGAGTTGGTCGGCGTCGTAGGCGCGGTTGACGACGCTGGCGTAGGCGCCCTGCATGAGGTTGGGGTTGCCCATGGCCATGAGGTCGCGGAAGGCGCGCAGGCGGGCGCCCTGGTTGGTGTTTTTGTAGGAGCCATCGGCGTTGAGGGCGTTGGTGTAGGCGGTGCCGTAGCCGGAGAGCGGGATGGAGCCGGAGGTGGAGACGGCGTAGGGGGCCGTGGCCACGCCGACCTGGAAGTTGTTCAGCCCGGCGAGCGTCATCGAGATGGAGATTTCGGCGCCGAGGGCGGTGTTGGCGGCGACGAGCAGATCGGCCAGTCGTCCGCCCCAGCCGGTGGAGAAGGTCTGATCGGGCAAGCTGGACTGCCACTGCACCTGCTGGTCGCTGTGCGAGAAGAGCTGGGAGGGCAGCGGCACGGCGTTGGCGGTGTAGTCGGTTTTGCTGGTGGGGACCACGAGCGTGCCGACGTTGGCCACCATCGCGAGAGAGCCGGCATCGAAGAGCGGCTTGAGATCGGAGAGGACCGGGTTGAGACCGTAGGCCGAGCCGTCGCTGTAGGTGGCGGGGGTGAGCGGGAGCAGGTTGGCGGCGGGCAGGGCGAGCACGCCGCGCCCGGCGTCGTAGTGTGTGCGGTTGGGGCCGCTGATGGGGGCGAGCCAGTTGTGGGTGTCGTTGCCGCCGCGCATGAAGACGCAGACGAGCGCCTTGAAGTCCGGGATGGGCCCGCAGTTGGCGGCGATGGCGCTGCCGATGCCCTTGAGATGAAAGAGGGTGTTCACAAGCGCGCTCGAGGCGAGCAGGGAGCCGGTGGATTGCTTGAGGAACGTGCGGCGGGTGAGGATGTTCATGGCGCCCCCGGAGTTCAGCGTTGGATCACGTAGTCGGGACTGTTGAGGAAGAGGTAGATGGCGGTCTTGGTGCGCTCGGCGTCCTGGGTGGAGCCGGCGATGGCGACGGTGGCGTTGAGGGCATCGCCGATGATGGTGCGGGCGCCAGCAGAGAGCGAGCCGTGGGTGAGCAGGCCGTTGAGGTAGTCGAGCAGGCCGCTGACCCCGCCGCTGGTGAGCACGCTTTGGGCGGCGGCGGTGGAAAGGGCGACGCGGGCCTGGAGGGGTGTGTAGCCGGGGGGCGTCTCGGCGACAAACCCGCCAACAGCGGACGCGCCGTTGGCCGTCCAGAAGGCGCTGCTGAACAGGTTGGCGAGGTTGAACATCTGGGTTTCCGTGGCAATCTCGAACTCCGGGGAGTGGAGGCCGGCCGCCGACACCGGTCCGGGCGCGCTGTAGTCGGGATGCCACCAGTTGAACACGCTCGGGGCATTCAGCGGAGTCTGGCCGAGGGGGGTCATGGCGCCGCCAAAGCGGAGGAGGCTGGCACCGGCGGCGTAGGGGCTGGTGTAGCCGGCGGAGGCCAGGACGCTGACAGGGATCGTGCTCGACGCGCCGAACGCGCGCAGGAGGTGGGTCATCTCCAGCATCGGCTCACGCATCTTGCCATAGCCGACCTGCGTGGCGACGCTGAGCGTGCGCGCCTCGGGGTCCAGCAGGATCGCCCGCACCACCGCCGCGAGGTTGCCGCGCACGCCGGTGCCGTCGTCCACAAAGACCTGCGCGGCGCGGTAGATATAGCCGCGGCTGGGGTTGCTGGTGACGAGGCGCTGGATGAGGCGGCGCGCGATGAACGGAGGCGTGTTGGGATGATTGAAGAGCGCATCCATGGCGTCGTCGAGATCGTCATCGCCAGTCTGGCCGGCGGGAATGAGCACATCCCCCACGATGGTCTTGGCGCCGGTTTCGTGCTGGGCGCTGAACATCTTCATCGGGTGGTAGAAGGCGGCCTGCGCGTAGGGGGCGCCACCGCGATAGCCAAAGTTGTTGTTGTCGCTGATGGTGCCGCTGTTATCCCAGGCGGCTGGCGGATTGGCACCCCCCGCCTGCGTCTTGCTGAAGCTCCAACCCGTGAAAACCTTGGCCAGCTCGGTGATGTCGGTGTTGTCGTAGGTGGCCACCGGCAGCCCGTTCGAGGCGTCCAGCCGCAGCGAACCGTCGGGGTGAAGATCCACAAGCCCAATACTGAAGAGCTGCATCACTTCGCGGGCGTAATTTTCGTCCGGGCTGACGCCGGTGGCCGGGTTGTACTTCTCGTTCTGAATCATTGATAAATAGGTCGCCATGATGGGATGGAGCGTGGCGTCTTCAAGCAGCGTGCGAAAATTGCCGAAGGCATGGCGCGAGAGCGTATCCCAGTAGTCGGCGGTGCCGTAGTGGCGGTTGCGGACGGTGGAGTTCTGGATGGAGACCACGAAGATCTCGCTGAGGGCCTGGGTGACGCGCTGGCGGAGCTGGTCATCCGCGTGGACGGCCAGCGTCCACCAGCCATGGATCAGGCTCTGGAAGAAGGGCTGGTAATCCACGGCGGGTGCGGGAAGGGCGGCGTTCTGGGCGACGAGCCAATCGTCGGCGGCGAGCACGAACGGCAACAGGGTGGTGCGCGGGATGAGATTGGTGTTCATCTGGTCGTCGATCCAGCCGGCGAGTCCGCTGGTCATGACGTTGGTGAAGAGGGCCTCCGTCTGGCCGAAGGTGGACTGGGCGATGAAGCGCTGGGCATCCTGAGCGGCGGCGGTGCCGGTGTAGGTTGGGGCGGGGTCGGGGGCGGGTGGCGGCACGAAGTCGATGGAGCCATCGGTGCGCTGGAAGACGCCTTCGATTTCGCCGGCGGGGTACGTGGCGCTGTGGATGTTGATGTAGACCTCGTGGCCGGCGATGGCGTCCAGCAGGGCCTGGTCGCTGGTGAACCCGCCGGTGCCGGCGGTGGGGAAGACCCAGACGTGATTCTGGATCTGCCCGAGTTCCAGGCTTTCGAGCACGTTGCCGGTGTGGTGGTCGTGCAGATGGGCGGCGCTCTGGGCCGCCACGAGTCCGGAGAAGGCCACCGAGACGCGCACGGAGTCGTGATCGGGGGAAAGGAACAGCGTGCCGTAGCCGCTGGCGGTGGTGGCGGCGCCGGCGACAGCCGTCAGCGGCGCGTAGAACAGGATCTCCGCCGGGCTTTCGTCATCGAGCAGGCGCACGACGCCGGAGGTGGCCGGGTCCAGGGTGTAGCCCGAGCCGGGCTGCAGCGTGAGGACCAGGGATTCCGGCACTTCGAGGTGATCGTCGGCGATGGGAGTGACTGGAAGATCGAGGGTATCCTGTCCGAACGCGATGGCCACGGAGTTGGAGAACATCTCCGCATAGTCCTCCCCTTGCGCGGCGCGGCCCGCCAGCGTGCAGGGGGCGGTGACCGCGCGCAGGCCGCCGGTGCGCACGACGCGCAGAAGGCCCGGGCCCGGCGTGGCGGCGAGCGTGCGCTCGTAAGCCGTGCCCGCCACGACCTCCACGCGCAGGCTGGTCGGGGTGGAGAGCACCGCCGTCAGCGCCGCGAGGTCATTCGTCCCGGGAGTCGTTTCCTGCAGCGTGGGGTTGAGCCCCGCCAGCAGCTCCGCCCAATCGCTGACGCCATCGTTGTCGGTGTCCACATCCGCGACGCGGATGCGCAGGTAGCGGGCGGCGTCGGTGAGTGGAAAGACGACTTCGAGGTCGCCGCCGGTGCCGTCGAGGGCGGGTTCCCAATCGAGCCAGTCGAAGAGATTGGAGCTGGTCTGCGGAAGGTAGCGTTTGCCGGCCTCGGCATGCCAGCGCAGGATGGTGTTCGTGTAGGTGGCGGGCTGGGCATCCGCCAGTTGGAAGCGCGAGGCGTAGGAAAATGGGTCCGTTCCTGCCGTGCTCTCGATGCCGTTCGCGAGGCCATCGGCGTCGGTATCGACCTCCGGCGCCAGCGCCTCGGCCCCGTAGCGCTGCTGCCAGACATCGTCGAGACCATCGCTCTCGAGATCGATCGCGACTGCCACCGGCGCCAGCAGGAACCCGCACGCGATCAACCCACCCACTCGCAAACCCCTTGCGAACAGCCACCCTCGCATGGTTGCCCTCCCTCTCCCCGTACCCACAGGAGAAACGCCGCACCACACGGGATTATTGTGAGGGTCATCACGAATAGCGATAATTTTTGACGCATCTGGCGGCGCCATTGGAGATGGAGCCCGCGTCGGCTCTGGTATATAAGAAAAGTCACGAACGTGCTTTTGGGCGCGCCTGCGGAACGAACCACACCGGTGGACACCGCTCGACCGCCAGGCATCGTGATGGGTCGTGCCCCGTAGAAGAAAGGCCTCGCTATGCACAGAATCATCGGCAGCCCCCGTTGGGCATTCGCCCTCATCACCCTGATCGCCATCCTCGCCGCCGACGCCCCCCCGTTGGCTCACGCGCAGGACGGCACCGAGACGGGCGCGGTCACGCACCTGCCCGACGTGGTGGTGTTGGGCGTGTCGAGCGCGCTTCAGCCTCCCTTGCCGGGCGGTGCCCCCCTGAATAGTTGCATGACGGGATCCCGCGCAGGCGCGCGACTCGGCGCGCAGGACGCGGCGGGGCTCCTGGCGGATATGCCCGGAGCGGCGGTGGTGCGCAATGGGCCGCAAACCGGCATCGTCCAGTTGCGTGGGCTCAGCGGCGACCGCATTCGGATCGACGTGGACGGCCGCACCTTGTCCCCCGCGTGCCCGAACCACATGGATCCCCCACTCCACTACGCCGCGCCGTCGGGCGCCGACACCCTGCTGGTAATGGCGGGAATCACGCCGGTGAGTCTCGGCGGGGACAGCCTCGGCGGCACGGTGCTGGTGCTGCCGCCGCCACCGCCGTTCACGACGAATGCGGAAGCACGGGTCTATGGCAACCTGCGCGGTGAGTACCGCAGCGCCAACGACGGCGTTGGGGCGCACGCGCGCGCCGGGGTCGCCGGGCCGCAGGAGAGCGCGACCTACGCAGGCTCGTGGCAGACCGCGAACGATCTGCGATCGGCATCCGGGCGCGTGCGCGATACGGGTTACGAAACGCAGCAGCACGGCGTGGAGGTCGCGGCGCGTCGCGATGGCGGGGTGTGGTCCGTGGACGCGGATCTGCTGCGCACGCGTGACGCCGGGACCCCGGCGCTGCCGATGGATATGATCGAGGACGATGGCGCGGGCATTGGCCTCAAGCATGCGGGCGACTACGACTGGGGATTGCTCCAGGCGCGGGTTTACCAGCACACGATCGACCACCTGATGGACAACTACCACCTGCGCCCCGTGGCGCTCACCAGTCCCCGCATGCGCTCGCCGGCTGAGAGCGACGACAGCGGCGCGAGCCTCGACGCCACCATCCAGCCTGGCGACGCCCACACCGTGCGCAGCGGCGCTTCGGTTCACCACAACGCCTTCGACGCGTACCAGCAGCACGTGGCCACCGGCGCGCGCCAGGATACGCTCAACGATGCGCGGCGCACGCGCGCGGGCGCCTATGCCGAGTGGCAAGCCGACTGGCGCGACGCCTGGTCCGCCCTCCTCGGCGTGCGCGGCGACGCGGTCATGAGTGAGGCGGGTGCCATCGAGGATGCGTATCCCTCCGGCGCGCAGGATGCGGCGCGTTTCAACGCCAGCGACCGCGACACCACCGACGTCGGCATCGATGCCGCCGCGCTGTTGCGGTATCGCGCTGACCCGAACGCCACCTACGAAGTGGGCGTTGCCCGCAAGACTCGCGCGCCCAGTCTGCTGGAGCGCTATCTCTGGACTCCGCTCAGCGCCAGCGCGGGACAGGCCGATGGACGCACGTATGTGGGCGATCTGGACCTGGATCCGGAAACCGCCCATCAGCTCGCGGCCACAGCAGACTGGCACGGGTCCGGCTGGCAACTGCGGGTCAGCCCGTTCTACCAGCAGGTGGAGAACTACATTCAGGGAACCCCCACGGACCGGCAGGACGCCATGCAACGGCCCGTGCTGCAGTTCACGAACCTGGACCAGGTCGAACTGTACGGTGCCGACGGACTCGCCCGCTACGACCTGACAGACAGCGTGCGGCTGGGCGCCACGGTGAGCTACGTGCGCGGGCGCGACCTCGACACCCACGACAACCTGTATCGCCTCGCCCCGCTGCGTGGCGCGCTCGAACTTGATTATCACCCAGGCCCTTGGAACCACAGCGCCCAGGTGGTGCTCGCGGACGATCAGGACGACGTGTCCCGCTACAACGGCGAGAAACCCACCGACGGCTACGCGCTGCTGCATCTTCGCACGGGCTATCAGTGGGCGGGCGGGTGTGAACTCGGGCTGGGCGTGGAGAATGTATTCGACGTCGGCTACGCCGATCATCTCGGCGGCATCAACCGCGTCGGCGACAGCGATGTCGCGATCGGCGAACACCTTCCCGGGGCCGGCCGTTCGCTCGTCGCCTCCCTGCAGTGTCCGTTCTGAGCGGCCGCAGATGCATGGTGACACCGTCGGGGCTTGCGATCACAATTGTTGGTCGTGTCACGCCAGGAGAATCCATGCCACGTTCCGGAACCCCACCCGCCAGCAAGACCAGCCCCTGCGCCGGGGCCGAGAGCATTTTGGAGAGCATCTCCGATGGGGTCTTCACGGTGGATGCCGACTGGCGCATCACGTACTTCAACCGTGCGGCGGAGGTGATCACGGGCATTCGCCGGCGCGACGCCATCGGCAAGACCTGTTCCGATGTGTTCCGTGCCAATATGTGCGAGGCGGATTGCGCCCTCCGCCACACGGTCACGACGGGCAAGCCGATCGTCTGCCGCTCGGGATTCATCGTCGATGCCGGCGGCCGGCGCATCCCCATCTCGGTATCCACGGCCATTCTGCGCGACAGCCGGGGCCGCATCATTGGCGGGGCGGAAACGTTTCGGGATCTCAGCCTCGTGGAGGAGTTGCGCAAGGAGCTGGAGGGGCGGGTCCAGGTTGGCGATGTGGTGAGCCGGAGCGCGGCCATGCGCCGTGTGTTTGAGCTCCTGCCGCCGATCGCGGCCAGCGACACGACCGCACTCATCCACGGCGAAACCGGCACCGGCAAGGAACTGCTGGCGCGAGCCATCCACAACATGGGCCCCCGCAGGAACAAGCCCTTTGTGCCAGTGAACTGCGGAGCCCTGCCGGACACGTTGCTGGAGTCCGAGCTGTTCGGCTACGTGAAGGGCGCATTCACGGGAGCGACAAAAGACAAGCCCGGCCGCTTCGCGCTGGCGGAGGGCGGCACTGTCTTTTTGGACGAGATCGGCGACATCAGCCCGGCTATGCAGGTCCGCCTGTTGCGCGTGCTCCAGGAGAAGACCTTCGAACCGCTCGGGGGCACGCAAACCAAGCGCGCGGACGTGCGGGTGATCGCCGCGACCCATCGGGATCTGGCCGCGCTCATCCGCAAGGGCCTCTTCCGGGAAGACCTCTTCTATCGCCTGAATGTGGTCCGGGTGGATCTACCGCCCCTCCGAAAGCGCAAGGAGGACATCCCGCTGCTCGTCGAGCACTTCATTGGCCGCTTCAATCGGCGGCAGGGCAAAACCGTTACCGGCCTCGCTCCGGACGCGCTGGCGCTGCTCATGGCGCACGACTACCCCGGCAACGTGCGCGAGTTGGAGAATGTCGTCGAACGGGCCTTCGTGCTTTGCAGCGCGGGAAGGATTGAGTGCGCGCATCTGCCGCCGGAGCTCACCGGCCAGCGGGCGGTGCCGGCGTCGCCAGGCCACACGATCGCCGCGCAGACGAGTGCCGCGGAAGCCCGCGCCATTCGCGAAGCCCTGGAGCGATGCGGGTTCAACCGCCTCGCCGCCGCCCGCGCGCTGGGCCTGCACAAGAGCACGCTCTTCCGGAAAATCAAAGCCTTGGGATTGGATCTTCCGATGCAGGACGGCCGTTCGCGCGGCGAATCGGGCCCGTGACGAAGCGGCCTTCGCCGGGTGGTGCTATGGGCCTCCGCATTCTTGCTCGAACTGAAGTTTCACCCCGCCTCCGGCTCGCCACCAGGAAAGATCACGGTCATCGAGCGTGCTGGTGTCGGACTCCCAATCGACGGTAGAGAACAACTCCATCCAGGGACGCAGCCGGTAGCTCGCCCATGCGCCGATGGGCACCAGGGTGTCACGCGCGCTCACGCCGTCCACCTTCTGCATGTAGGGACGGGTGCCAGCCCCTCCCCAGACACCCAGATTGAGGCGCGCGACAGGCCGGAACTCGCAACCCAGCGCCCCCCCCACTCCCGAGTACTCCGCTTCGGGGGCATCGGACACGTTGTGCTCCGCGTAGACTTCCGCCCACGCGGTCAGACGGTGAGACAGGTGCCACCGCAATCCCGGCCGCACCTCGACGCGATTGTCGGCACGGTCCGTGGTCGACGTGTAGACGGAGACCTCGTAGAGCGTCTGTCGGAACGCCCCGTTCACGGTCAGCTCCGCCGGCATGTGCTCAAACGTGTGGACCGCATAGGGCCTTGCCTGCCAGAACGTGTAATCGTCGCTGGGCAATGCCTGGTCTCGATACACCCCGCCGCCACCGCTCACTCCGATCTCATTCTGACCCCCGAAATGCCGCCACCGCACAAAGGCTGTTGCCTCGTCCTTGGACTCAAATTCGCTCTTCGAGTACTGCGTCTGCTGGTAATCCAGTAACAGAGCCGTTTCTGTCTGTGCGCCAAACACCATCACGTCGAGACCCGGGCTGACTTGCCAGAATGGGGCCCCTTCGCCGCCGCCGACATCCCCGAACCGGTTGTTCTCGTATCCGGCCTCCGCTTCCAGCCGCGGGCTCACAAAGCAGTCGCCGGCCCGGACACGAATGCAGGGAAGCAGGATCGCCAGAATACCGACCGCAGAGCGCACACGCTGCCAGGTCATTCTTATCGTCCGTGGTTCGGTGTCGAACGCTGTGGACCGGGATCCGACGGCGTGTTCCTCCCCGGATCGCCGGATCCACTTGAGCCGCTATCGTTGCCGCCGGGGTCGTTCCCCAAGCCGGCGCGGTCACCGCCACCCGGCCCCGGCCCTGTCCCCATCCTCGCCCCCGCCCCCGGGCCGGAGCCCACGGCGCAGGGCATACTCTCGCCCCCGCCCCAGCGCCCGCCGTCGCCCGTTCCATCCCAGAGCTGTTGGCGGATACGCGTCCCCTCCACGTGGGCGCGATGTTGCTGCACGGCGAAGCGGCTGGCGCGGATGACCTCCGTCCGGCGCATATTGCGCTCGCTGAAGTCGGCCATCATCTGGCCCACGGTGCCCTCATCCATACCGCTCAGGCGCATGGTTTCGCCGGCTTCCACAATGCTTCTCATCCGTTCGGACTGTCCGCCGCCAGCCGTGATCAAGACGCCCTTCAGCGTGTCGGCCGAAAGACCACTCTCCAGAGCCAAGGTCACGGACTTCATCAGCAGCTCGTGCCGGGTGCGGACTCCGTCATAGCCGGCCTGCCGCAGGATCTCGGCGGCGCGCGCCAGATTATCCAACCGCTGTTTTCCGGCGTCCTGCAGGGCATTTGCGTCCACCCCTTTTGCCGCGCCTTCCTCCACCCGCATCAAGACGGGATCCGCGGGCAGTCCCTGCCGCACCGCCTCCTGCACCGGGGCCAGGCATGCGTCCGCGGACTCCAGGGAAAGCCCATTGGCCTGGAGTTGGCCGACGACCCGCTGCCATCGCCCCGCATCCACATCGGGCGGTGCCTGGATTTCGGAGGCAGACGGTCCGCCAAGGGGCTGGGTGGACTGTCCGACGGATACACCGACCCCGATCACCATCAGCAGCGCGCCCAGCCCACAACTCAGTCTGGGGGTGCGTCTCATGAATCAACTCCTCTCCTCATAGACATCCATGACGGCATTGGCGCGGCCAAACCCGTCCGGTCGATGCGTGGTGGCATTCGGATCGGTCACCCACGTCTTGCCGTTCACCAGGAACTGGTACTCGTAGCGCCCCTCGGGCAGCTCAACGTCGGCCGTCCAGTGGCCGGATGCGTCGGGACCGCGGAGTCGGATCAAGCCGGGGGTCCAGCCATTAAAGTCGCCCACGAGTTCCACGCGCTGCGCGCCGGGCGCATGGATTTGGAAATGCACGAGCACCTCCTGCGCGTGCGTCCGAGGGGTGAATTGCCAGACGCCCAGCAGCGTCACGAGCATGGCCATCGCCCCTGCAAGCGCCGGCACGGCCCACTGCCGGCGCTGAGGCAGGACGTCCTCCAGCCACTCGCGCAACGACCAGCGTTTGGCCACGGGCAACGCCGCCATGATCGCCGTCGTCAGCGAGGCCGGGGCTCGCACCCGCCCTTGCTCCAGCCGGTCCAGCGCGCTTCGATACCGCGCCACCGCCGCGGTCTCCTCCGGCGTACAGCCGGTCGCGTCGGGCGCCCCATCCAGCAGGGCATGAATCCGCTTATCCGCACCCTTGTTCATTGCGAAGACTCCTGAGGGTGGTCCAGCAGCCGCACGAGTTCGTCGCGTCCGCGGGCCACCCGCATCTTGGCGGCGCTCACGCCGATGCCCAGCGTTCGTGCCACCTCTTCGTAGGACATCCCTTCCATGTGCTTCAGAACCAGCGCCACTCGCAGCGATTCGGGCACCCGGGCCAGGGCCGCCTCAAGCCCTTCGTCGCGTGGCGCCGGCGTCGGCGCCGGTTCCGGCTCGGGCATCGACGCCAGCGTATCCTCCATCCGTTGCCGCCGGCTGTTGCTGCGAAAACGGTTGCGCGTCACGTTGGCGCCAATGCTCATCACCCAGTTTTTGAAGGCAAACTCCGGTTTGTAGGAATAGATCTTCCGATACGCCCGCACAAAAGTATCCTGCGTGATGTCGGCGGCCTCATGCCAGTTGCCGGTCATTCGCCACGCCAGATTGAACACGGCGTCCTGATTCCGGCGGACCAACTCGGCGAAGGCATCGGAATTCCCGCTCTGGCTCTGTTCCGCAAGTTGCGCATCGTCGGCATTCATTGTCTCCTATCATGTATACACCGCTGGCGCCGGTTTCGTCACTTCATGGATTCGCCGCCTCGCCCACCCGCCCGAATGTGACCCTTTGTGCGCACGCGGTGTATAGAGGGTAGAGCATCTGATGATGGGATGCGGAGGGCCAGTGGGTGGATGTCCCAGAAGGAGTCAGCACATGAAGACAGTGAGTCTGTGGAAGTCGGCGATGGTGGCGGTGGTCGGGGGCGCCTGTTTGGCGGCCGGAGTGGCGATGGCGGAGGGCGAGCAAGTCCGATCGTGCAATGGCCGGGGCTATGGTGCCGGGCGTGGCACAGACACGACCGCCGCGACGGCCGTCCAGCAGCGGGACCAGGCCCGGGGGCGGGTTCGTGATGGCTCCTGCCAGACGACCGCCACCCAGCAGCGGGATCGGGCGCGCGACCGGGCGCGGGACGGCTCCTGTCAGGCGACGGGGAGCCAGCAGCGGGGCCGGGCGCGCGATGGCTCCTGCGCGTCGCGTTAGCACGATGGCGGAACGATGAGCGGGACGTTGAACAAGGAAGGAGTGCATACGATGAAGAGCTGGATGGTGATCGCGATCGTGTTGGCCCTCGGCGTGGGTGCGGCGGTTGCCGGCGGAGACAAGAACCACGGGGATAAGGGCAAGGGTGAAGTCCACCAGACGGTCGGTCCGTAAGCGACCCTCTGCGTGAATGGCATCAGGGTTGGGCGCAACGGTGGCTCCGCTCCCCGACGCGGGAGCGCCCGTTGCGCCCTTCCCCACTATTTTTCCCGCCGGAAGGGCCAGGCCATGATGCCGCCCTCCATGACCCGGACATCGGTCCACCCGTGCGCGACGAGCAGGCTGGCGGCCTCGTAGCCACGCAGGGAGATCTTGCAGTAGCAGATGATCGGTTTGTTTTTGTCCGCCGGCAGCTCGGCCAGGCGCGTGCGCAAGGCACCGAGCGGGATCAACACCTCGCCAAGACCCAACCGCATCGCTTCGTATTCGGCGGGATCGCGGGTATCGAGCAAGAAGAGATCCTCCTTGGCCTCCACCTTGGCGAGGACTTCCCGACACGAGATGCCCGACATGCGGGAGGTCATCTTGTTTTCGAGGACGTGCGCCAGGGCGATGAGGTTGTCGATGGCCGATGAGAAGGGCGGCGCATAGGGCAGATCCGCCACGGTCAGGTCGGCAACCGTCTGTTTCCCGTGCAGCGCCATGGCGGCGGTGGCAATGCGTTTGCTGACATCCCCCGGGCCCACCGCTTGAACGCCAAGCAACCGCCCCGTTGCCTTTTCCGCCACCATCTTCATGACGAGGAGCTTGGCCCCCATATAGCCGGGCTTGTCGGGCGCCGCGTAGATCGCCGACACGGTCTCGATGCCCGCGGCGCGTGCCGTTCGCTCCGACAATCCGGTGGCACCCGCTGCATAGTCGAACACCTTGCAGACGCCGGTCTGAAGGGTGCCCGGAAACGTCGCCGCATTCTCCTGGATCACGTTCTGCCCCACCACCCGCCCCTCAAGGTTGGCGAGGTCTCCATAGGGCGCGTGCACCTTCTGGCCCGTCAGCAGGTTGGCGATCTCGATGCAGTCCCCGGCCGCATAGATGTCGGGATCCGAAGTGCGCAGGTATTCATCCACGACGATGCCGCCCGTCTTGCCGATGCTGAGGCCGGCGCTGCGGGCCAGGGTGGAATTCGGGCGCACCCCGGTGGCCACCACCGCCAGCTCACAGGGCAACTCGGTGCCATTCCGGAGTTTGACGCCCGTCAGCGTGCCGCCCTCCCCCAAAAACGCCGCCACCGGGTTCTCGGTGACAATGTGGGCGCCCTTGGCGCGCATGTGGTTCTCCAGCAACTTGGCCAGCTCCCAGTCCAGGAACATCAGAATCTGCGGAAGCATCTCCACCACGGTGATGTGAACACCCGCCAGCTCCAGCGCCTCGCATGTTTCCACGCCGATCAGCCCGCCACCGACGACGACGGCGTTCTTGATCTTGCCCTCATCGCGGATCTTGCGCAGAAAGTCGGCATCGCGCATCGATTGCAGCGTGGTAATGCCCTGCAGGTCGGTGCCGGGCACGGGTGGCATCACCGGCGTCGCTCCGGTGGCCAGCACCAGCTTGTCATACGGAATCTGCGTTTCAACGCCGTCGGGGAGATGCCGGCACTGCACCACGCGCCGCTCCCGGTCGATGGCAATCGCCTCCGTCTCGGTCAGCGCCACAATGCCCTTGGCTTTGAGGAAATACGCGGGATCGCGCACCACCCCCGTGGGCGTGCACAGCAACTGGTTGCGGTCGTCGAACACGCCGCCCACATAATACGGGTACCCGCAGGAGGCCATCGAGAGGTCGCGCTCCCGCTGAATGATGGTCACCTGCGCATGCTGATCCATCCGCCTGGCCTTGGCCGCCGCTTTGGGTCCGGCGGCCGAGCCGCCGATGATGACGATACGCTTCGGGTGGTCCATGGTGCCTGCTCCCTTTCGTGGTTACGCGATCTTCAGAACCTTGTGGATGTGGGTGTGCAGGCACCGGAACAGCCGCAGGAAATCGCGGTTGCGCAACGCGCAGTACTTCGCCGTCCCCTCCCGCCGCATGCGAATCAAACCCTGCGCCCGCAAAACGGCAAGCTGGCCGGACATGACCGATTGGCTGCAACCCAGCGCCGCGTGCAATTGCGTCACCGTCTGCTCGCCCGCCGCCAGGCGTTCGATCACACCAAGCCGTATCGGGTGCGCCAAAGCCTTCAACACCATCGCCGCCGCCTCGCGCTCCTCAATCGTCATCGGTGTCGCCATCTCCGCCCGTCCTTTCGACAAGTGATACATTACAATATCTCACTTCTCTAATATGTCACGGACAATCGGCGGCGGAACGGAGTCGCGCTTCTGCGCCTCTCGGGCGGCCGTACAGTCGCGGATACGCGACTCCTATCCCGGCGCGCCGGTGCGCGTCCGGCCGTGTGTGCATGCGGATCCCGTTGCTGGCGCGCATCTTGCGCGCCGACTCCGTTGGGATGTGGATGCTGGCACGCTTTGTGATGGTAAGGGGGTGGGCGGGAAAGGAGATGCGGGCAGATGCGCGTGGTCCTGACCACATGGAACGGCAGAGTTTCGCCGGTGCTGGACGTGGCGCGGCAGGCTCTGGTGCTGGAGGTTGAGGACGGCCGCGTGATTACACGGCACGCGGAAACGCTCCCCGGCACGGACCTGCAGGCCCAGGCCAAGCGCTTGGCGGCTCTGGCTCCGGCGTTGCTGCTGTGTGGGGCCATTTCCCAACCCATGGCGGGATTGTTGGCAGGGACGGGCATCAAGGTGATCGCATTCATTGCGGGTGATGTGGACCAAGTTTTGGGGGCGCTATTGCTGGGCACGTTGCCGAACCCAGCGCTTTGCATGCCAGGGTGTGGCGGACAGCGACGGTGTCAGCAGCGTGGCAAGGGTGGTGAACGGCGGCGCGGCGGCGGTGGAGCGGCGGCCGCTCATGGTCGAACAACGCGGTGCCGGGGGATGGACGCATGAGAGTCGCGATAGCGGCAATGGGTACGGATCTGGCCAGTCGCATGGATCCGCGGTTTGGGCGGGCCAAGTATTTCATGGTCGTGGACACGGCCACGCGTGCGGCCGTGGCCCACGACAACGCGCAGAACCTGAATGCGGCGCAGGGCGCCGGCATTCAGGCGGCGGAAACAGTGGTTGGGCTGGGGGCGGAGGCGGTGATCTCCGGCAACGTGGGGCCCAAGGCCTATCGCGTGCTGCAGGCCGCTGGGATCAAGGTGTATCTGGCCCCCGCAGGGACAGTGGCGGAGGCGCTGGGCGGATTGGCGGCGGGCACACTAAAGGAAGCCTCGTCCGCAAACGTGGACGGACACTGGGCGTGAGACAACAGGAACGGGGAACCAAAGGCGGTCGTGCGCAACTATGAGCAACGTACATTTGAAACTATGGGGGACGGGTCTCGCGGGGGTGCTGGTGGGCGTGCTGGTGACCATGGGGGCCGTGCGGGTAATGATGCCGGGCATGATGCTGGTGACCACGCGCAGCGCCTACGGCCTTGAGGAGACGTGCCAACGGTTGAAGACGGCCATCGAGGAAACAGGCTGGCGTTGTCCCGCCATCCGCGACATGAACGCCGCCGTTGCGAAGGAAGGGGTCGCCATGAACCGGCAGGTTCGCATCGTCGAACTCTGCAAGGCCGATTATGCCAAGGCGGTTCTGGAAACGGACCCGCAAGTTTCCACCCTGATGCCCTGCGCGTTCGGCGTCTACGAGCAGGATGGCGGGGTTTACGTGACGGCTATGAACACGGAGTTGATGGGGAAGATGATGGGCGGCAACATCGCACGCGTCATGGGCGTCGGAGTCGCCGCAGACGAGCACCGGATTCTGGAGTGCCTGCGTTGATGGCGCTGTTGCACGCCAATTCGTGTAAGCCTGTGGGGTGAGGGTAGAAGCCCCGGGAAGTCAAACTGAGGAGCAGTACAATGCCAGGACGAGATGGGACAGGGCCGGTGCGGCGCGGGGCGGCCGGCGGAACGGCGAGTGGAATGGGTGGCGGCCGTGGCCCGTGTGGCGGCGGCCAGCGGCGCGGTCCCGCGGCAGGCGCCGGTCAGGGGCAAGGCCGAGGGCGAGGGCGCGGGCAGGGTGCCGGGCGCGGCGGTCAAGGAACGGGGGGTGGCCCGCGTGGTGGCGGCGGAGGAGGAGGTCGTTGAACCCACGGCGGGCTATCGCCCGCAACCCAAGCTCAGCGTTGAACATGAGTGCGTACCGCCATCTCTTTGGCCCGGTACCCTCCCGGCGGCTCGGACGGTCGCTGGGGGTGGACCTCACGCCATTCAAGACCTGCACCTTGGATTGCATCTTCTGCCAATTGGGGCGGACCACGCACAAGACACTGGAGCGGAAGGAGTATGTGCCGTCGGTGGAGGTTGAAGCCGAACTGGCGGCGTGGATCAAGGGGAGCGGAACGGCGGACCACATTACGCTTGCTGGGTCCGGAGAACCGACCTTGCACACCCGATTTGGCGACATTCTGCAGTTCATTCGGGCGCGAACCGACATTCCGACCGCACTTCTCTCCAATGGAACGCTGTTTACGCAGCCCGAGGTGCGCGACGCGGCAACGTGCGCCGACATCGTCAAGCTATCGCTCAGTGCCTGGGATCCGTATTCGTTCGCGCACGTCAACCGGCCGCATGCCGACCTGAACTTTCAGAAACTCCTGGATGGATATCGCGAATTTCGGGACGGGTTTCAAGGCACGCTCTGGATCGAGGTGTTCTTGGTCTGGGGAACGAACTCCGTGCGGGGGGACGTTGCGAGAATCGCGGCGCTCGTTGAAGCGATCGGTCCCGACGCGATCCATCTCAACACGGCGGTTCGGCCGCCGGCCGAGGAGTATGCGGCCGCCCTGCCACGCGGCAAGATGGAGGAACTGGCGGGGCTGTTTCGGCCCACGGCAACGGTGACCGCCGAATTTTCGGCGGATACGTCCGCCGCGGTCGCGGTGAGTGAGGGCACGATTCTGGCCATGTTGGAGCGTCGGCCCTGCACGGCGCAACAAATTGCCGAGGTTTTCGGGATGCACCTGAATGAAGTATCCAAGTACCTCGGAGCGCTGTCGCGCAAGGGCCGGATCCGGGTTCAGGACCAGAGCGGGTGCGCGGCCTACTACGTCGCCGTTGAAGCCCAGGGAGTCGGGACGTGATTCTAAGCATTGCGAGTGGCAAGGGTGGCACCGGCAAGACCACGGTTGCGGTCAACCTGGCGTACGCGCTTGCGCAGCGCGGGGAGACCGTCCGGCTCCTGGACGTGGACGTGGAAGAGCCGAACGATCACTTGTTTGTAAAGCCGGCGTTCACCGAGGAGAAGGTTGTTACGGTCCCTAAACCCGTATGGGACGAAAGCACGTGTACGGCGTGCCGACAGTGCGCCGACGCCTGCCACTACAACGCCATCGCCATGGTCAAGGACCAGGTGTTGATTTTCAATGAGCTGTGCCACTCCTGCGGGGCGTGTACGTTTGTATGCCCGACAGGCGCCCTGCACGAAGCGCCGACGGCCATCGGCAAGGTGCAGGCCGCGCCCCAGCACCGGCCGTTTTTCTTTGCGCACGGACTGCTGAATATCGGCGAAGCGCTCGCTCCGAACGTGGTGCGGGCGGTTAAGCACTATCTGGATCCGAACGCCGTGAATATCGTCGACGCGTCGCCGGGCACGGCATGCCCGGTCGTGGAAGCCATTCGCGGCGCCGATGCCGCCATTCTCGTGACGGAGCCGACGCCGTTCGGGTTGAACGATCTCAAGCTGGCCGTTGGGATGACCCTGAAGCTCGGGGTGCCCACCGCGATTGTGGTCAATCGCTCCGACGGCCAGGACGCGATCATCGCCGAGTATGCGGCGGCAGTGGGCATTCCCATCGCGGGGCGGATCCCGTTCAAGCGCGAATACGCCGAAGTCTATTCGGGCGGGAATATCCTGGTCGAGCGGTTCCCGGAATTGCGCGCGACTCTTCTGGGGATATACGACGATCTGGTGACGGCCCTACCGCCGACACCGGTCGAAGTCGCCTTCGAAATCGCACAAGGAACGCCCCGGCCGTTTTCCGTGGGCACGGCCATGGATTATCAGGAAATCACCGTCATCAGCGGCAAAGGGGGGACCGGCAAAACGACGGTCGTCGCGTCCTTGGCGCAACTGGCGGCATCCTGCGTACTTGCCGACAACGATGTGGATGCCGCCGACCTGCACCTGCTGCTGACGCCTGCCGTGCGCGAGGTGCACGAGTTCGTGGGCGGCACCAAGGCCACCATCGATCCGGCGCTATGCATCGGCTGTGGGAAATGCGCGACGCACTGCCACTTTGCCGCGATCCATCTGGACGGTCCGGCCAATGAGTTGATCGGCAAGACGTACCGCATTGACCCGCTCGCCTGCGAAGGATGCGGCTTGTGTGTGCGGGTGTGCCCCGCGGGGGCGATCCACGGCGAAAAGAACGTGACGGGCCGCTGGTTTGTCTCCGGCACGGCGTACGGTCCGATGGTGCATGCGCGACTGGGGATCGCGGAGGAAAACTCCGGCCGGCTTGTCGCGCAGGTGCGCAGCCGGGCGGGCGAGCTGGCTGCCGAGTTGAAACAGGAATGGATCCTGGGCGACGGGCCTCCGGGAACCGGGTGTCCGGTGATTGCCTCGGTTTCGGGAACCGACCTGGTGGTGATCGTCACGGAACCGACGGTGTCCGGCGTGCACGACATGGAGCGCGTGATGCAGTTGGCGGCGCATTTTGGCGTGCCGGCGGTCGTCGTGATCAACAAGGCGGACTTGAACCTGGAACAGGCTCAACGCATCGAGACGATCGTAACAACGCATGGTTCGAAGGTCATCGGCCGGATTCCCTTTGATCGCGTGGTGAACGACGCCCTGATGGCCGGAAAAACGGTGATCGAGTATGGGAAGGGAAACGCCGAGGCGTCCATTCGACAGGTGTGGGCGAATCTGCAAGCAGCGCTCAAGGCCATCCGCCCGCAGCCCGTTGAAAACAGTCGGGGCGGCCCGGACGGAGCCGGGCCCTCCATCAATAGGGACAGAGCAACTGTGAGCATTAGTGGAGGGCCGACCTCTGAGTCGGCCGCGACTTCAACGGGCTGCCAGCAATAAAGGGAGAAGCAAAACATGCTGAACACCAAGCTGAAACACGTGGAAACTGAAGCCGAACTCAAGGCGCTACTGGCCGACCACGCGCATGTGATGATCTGCTGCGGGAGAATGGGACAAATGTGCATCCCTGTCTTCGGAGTCATGCACCAACTGGAACCGCTCTATCCGCACGTTGCCTTCCGGGACCTGGATTTCGACACACCGGCCGCGGATTTCATCAAGAACCTTCCGCAATGCGCCGGATTCAGAGGCTTGCCCTTCACGGTGTACTTCAAACAGGGACAGGTGGCGGCGGCCACAACCAGTATCCAGACCCGAACGCAGGTCGTCGATATTCTGGATCAGCAGTTCGGCAATGCGCCGCAAAGCCGGTAACCGGATTGGACGAAGGAAAGGACACGGTCGCGTGACGAATACAGAAAACCAGCAACCACTGCCGAAAATCCCAGCGGAGGATGGCTTCTTTGGCCGGTTGGCGGATGCGACGGCGTCGGCCTCCATTAAGGGGCTTTGTGGGGACTCGATGGAGTTCCATCTGGTCATCCGCGACGATCGAATCGAAGACGTGCGCTACTTCACCGACGGTTGCGGCAATACCCGCTCATCCGGTCGTGCGGTGGCGCGCCGTGCGAAGGGCCGCACGGTCGCGGAGGCGTTGTCCATCAGCGCCGGCGAGATCATCCGCGCCGGGGAATGCAAACCGGGGGCGGGCCAGCACTGCGCGATTCTCGCCGTGACGACCTTCTACCGCGCCATCGCCGCCTACTTGCTCGCGCCGTAATGCCAGGACAACTATTTCGACAAGACCCGAAAAAACATCCAGGCCGGGTCCAAGGGTGCGGCCTTGTTCATGACGAAGGACAAGAAGGCGTATCAGCTCAAGGGGGCGCTGGAGTATCACGAAGCCGGCCCCGTGTTCGAGGACATGAAGACGTGGAATCCGCCCAAGCATCCCGGACATGGCGCGGCGGCATTGGTTGTAGAGGATGTCTATTCCGGAGCCAGGCGCCTGTTGTCCTGACGCCTGCGCGTAGCGCCGCACGACAAAAGTAGAAGGGTCGGTATGCAACGCATGAGTGACCAGCAGCAACGCGTGACGTTCCAGCCGCAGGGGCGGTCGGTATCCGTGCTTGGCGGCACGACGGTCCTTGAAGCCGCCGCGCGGGCCGGGCTGGTGGTCGAGACGCCATGTGGCGGAGCCGGCACTTGCGGCAAATGCCGCGTCCGGGTCATGGCGAATGCGGGCGCCCCAACTCCCGCCGACCAGGAGGCGTTTGCGCAGCGGGAACTGCAGGAGGGCTGGCGCTTGGCATGTCAGACGGCCATAGAATCCGAGACGGTCGTCTTTGTTCCGGAGACCTCGCTATTCGGGGGCATGCCGCAGATCCTGGCAACCGCCGATTCCCGCGTGGCAAAGGAAGTGCTTCCGGCGATCCGCAAGGTTTATGTGGAACTGTCGGCGCCGACGCTGGAGGACGATGCCCCCGACCTGCTCCGATTGGAGCAGCGCATCGGGCGGTTCAAAGCGGACCTGCCCCTGGTGCGGCGGGTTTCCACTTGTTTGCGCGCAAATGGCTTCAAAGGCACGGCCGTACTGGCAGACCATCGCCTGATCGATTTTGAGGCGGGGAATACCGGTGACCGCTGCTTCGGGGTGGCGTTCGATATCGGGACCACGACGATGGTAGGCGAACTGCTAAGTCTCTGCGATGGCCGGGAACTCGGGGTGGTGTCCCGCATGAATCCCCAGGTCAGTTTTGGAGACGACGTGCTTTCCCGGATCAAGCATGCCGCAACCTGCGAGGGATGCCTCGATGAGATGCGGTTGGCCGTGGTGCGCGAGATCGCGGGTATGATTGACGCGCTGTGCGCCGGGGCGGGGATTAGTCGCGAATACATTTACGAGGTGGCGTTCGCGGGCAATACGACCATGGAGCATATTCTTTGTGGCGTCAACCCGGCGCAACTTGGAGAGCTGCCGTTCGTCCCCGCGCATGCGCGCGGCCTGCTCGTACCGGCCGTCGAGTTGGGCATTCCCATCCATCACGGAGCGTTGGCGTACGTCTTCCCCATCATCGGGGGATTCGTGGGGGGCGATACAGTGGCCGGAATGTTGGCGACGCACCTCGACCGGCTTGCCGGTCCGGTTTTGATGGTGGACATCGGCACCAACGGCGAAATCGTCCTCGTTCACAACGGCAGCCTTTATGCCGCGTCCACGGCCGCCGGGCCGGCATTCGAGGGGGCCCGCATCGCGTGCGGCATGCGGGGGATCCATGGCGCCATCGAGAAGGTGGTCTTCGACGGGGATGTTCGCATGGAAGTCATCGGGAACGTCGCGGCGACCGGGATTTGCGGCAGCGGCCTGATCGATCTGGTGGCGGAACTGTTGAATCATGGCATTGTTACCCCCACCGGACAGCTCCAGCCAAAGGATGAGCTGCCGCCGGCCTTGTCGCCGAACCTCGCCGGGAGGGTGCAGACAGACGAGGATGGGAAACCGCGGTTCATGCTTATCGAGGCGACGCCAGGGCGGGCGGCATCCCCTGTGTATTTGACCCAGCGCGACATCCGCGAGGTCCAACTGGGCAGCGGGGCGATCCGTGCGGGCATTTCCATCCTGTTACGGAAGGCTGGCCTTGAGGTGTCGGATTTACGGAGTGTGCTCATCGCCGGCGGGTTCGGCAACTTCATCCGTCGCAGCAGTGCGCAACGTATCGGCCTGTTGCCTTCGGGTATTGACCACCAGCGAATCCGCTATGTCGGCAATGTGTCGCTCGCCGGCGCGAAGGCGGCCTTACTTTCGACGGAGGCGCGCCGACAGGGAGAGGATCTCGCGCGGCTGGTCCGCCATGTGGACCTATCCACGGCAGAGGGCTTTCTCGAGGAGTTTACGGAGGCTATGATCTTCCCGTCGAATGCCGACGGAAACGCGCACGAAGTGGGGGGCACGATCTGACATGAGAACGGCCATTGACTGATGAAGACTGCACTGGAGTGCATTCCCTGCTTCGTCCGCCAGGCGGTGGAAGCGGTTGAATTGTGTACCGGCGACCGACGGGAACGCGAGCGACTGGTCCGCCGTCTGCTTCGCGAAATTGCCGATACGGATTGGGCGGTGATGCCGGTCGTCATCGCGCAACGCCTCCAACGCATCGTGCGCGAAGAGACCGGCCAGGCGGACCCGTATCGCCTGCTCAAGGACCGCATGAATCGGATGGCCCTCGACCTGCTGCCGGCCCTGACGGAGGTCTCCGAATGCCATCGGGACGCGGGCGAGATCGTGTTCGACAGACTCCTGATCGAAGCCCTGCCGACCGAAAAGATCACCGTGGCGGTGCGGGGTGGCCCGGTGCTCAATGACGCGACGCTCGTGGATGCGGACACGGCTGGCATTCCGGAATCGGCGCCTGTCATTGCCAATGGGTCCGATGCACCCGGCACGTTGGTTGGCGAATGCTCCGAAGAGTTTCGCTACTGGTTCGACCGCGCCGACCTGATCATTGCCAAGGGGCAGGGCAACTACGAGACCTTGTCGGACACGACGAAGGCTGTGTTCTTTCTGCTCGCCGTGAAGTGCCCCCTGATTGCCGCCGAGATCGGCGCACCGGTGGGGGCGTTGGTTGCAAAACGTGGCAGGGAGATCGAAAGCGCATGACAACGTTGGGATACATCATCTTGTTCGCCATGCTCGGCAGTCTTGGCGCCATCGCGGCCGCTGGCCTTATCCTGGCCTTGCCGGAACGGGTGACGCGCTGGCTGGTGCCGCATCTGATCAGCTATGCGATCGGGACGCTACTGGGAGCGGCCTTGCTGGGCATGCTTCCGCACGCGCTGGAGAGCCTTGCTGCCGGACCCGCCATGGCCACCGTCCTCGCGGGCCTGATTGGTTTCTTCGTCCTGGAAAGTCTGGTGCTGTGGCGTCACTGTCACGAACCCAATTGCCCGGTTCACGGCACCAGCGGGACGCTGATCCTGATCGGCGACGCTTTCCACAACTTCGTGGACGGCCTCGTCATCGCCGCCGCGTTCATCAACTCGGTGCCCGTAGGGGTGGCGGCTTCCTTGGCCATCCTCGCGCATGAAATTCCGCAAGAGGCTGGAGATTTCGGGATCCTGCTCCACGGCGGATTTAGTCGCCGCAAAGCGCTCGTTTTGAACTCACTGTCCGCGTCTACGACGTTGGTGGGGGCACTGGCCGGTTATGTCGGCATCCAGTCCCTGCAACCGCTGGCCCCGTACATTCTATGCCTGTCGGCCGCTAGCTTCCTCTACATTGCGCTGGCGGACTTGATTCCGGGCCGCCGCGGGCCAAAGGGAATTGCCGCTTTGGCCGTCGAGCTCGTCCTGATCTCGGCTGGCGTCATGACGATCGCGCTTCTGCAGGTGCATCCATGAATGTCGCCGTGCTCGGGGCCAGTAACAAACCGGACCGCTACAGTTACCAAGCGCTGAGGTTGCTCAAGGATAAAGGGCACACGCCCTATCCCGTGCATCCGGCACTGACCGCCATCGACGGCATCCCGGTGTTCGCCTCCTTGCGCCAGATTCCAGCACCGCTCGATGTGGTGACCATCTATCTTGGTAGCGCCAATCAAGCCAGGGTTTCCGAAGCGATTATTCAGAGTCGGCCACGGCGCGTGATCTTCAACCCGGGTGCGGAGAATCCGGCGCTGGCCGAGCGTTTGCAGGCGAATGCCATCGAATGGATGAATGCCTGCACCTTGGTGCTGCTGCGCACCGGACAATTCGATTTCTAAGAGCGCAACGACAGACAAAGAGAGGACGGTCATGCGAATTGCGATACCAATGGTGGACGGGAAACTCTGCATGCATTTCGGGCACTGCGAGCAGTTTGCACTGCTCGACGCAGACGAACGGACAAAGACGGTTACAGGGAAGCGAATGCTCACGCCGCCGCCGCACGAGCCGGGCGTCCTGCCTCGCTGGCTGCACCAGGAGGGTGCGAACGTGATCATTGCCGGGGGCATAGGACAGCGCGCCCAGACGCTCTTTGCCGAGAACGGCATCCAGGTGGTGGTGGGCGCGCCCGCCGAGACACCGGAGATTCTCGCCGCTCAATACCTGGCGGGAACATTGGCCTCTGGGGCGAATGTGTGTGATCACTGAGGACAACGCAGCAAGCAAGGAAATGGAGGAGATGATGAGCGAGCAAACAACACGACTCCCGCTGATTGGAGAAAAGGCGCCATCGTTTGTGGCGGAAACGACGCAGGGGCCGCTGAACTTCCCGGACGACTTCAAAGGGAAATGGGTGGTGTTCTTCTCGCACCCGGCGGACTTCACGCCCGTGTGCACGACGGAGTTCATGACCTTCGCCTCGATGCAGCCGGAGTTTGAGGCGCTGAACTGCAAGCTGCTGGGGCTCTCGATCGACAGCACCTACAGCCATATCGCCTGGCTGCGGACCATCAAGGAGAAGATCGAGTACAAGGGCATGAAAAACGTCGAAGTCACCTTTCCTGTGATCAGCGACTTGACGATGGAGGTGTCCAAGGCGTTTGGCATGCTGCAACCGGGCGCGAGCAATACGCAGGCCGTGCGTGCGGTGTTCATCATCGACCCGGAAGGCAAAGTGCGCGCGATTCTGTATTACCCGCTCTCGAATGGACGGAACATGCAGGAGGTGAAGCGGTTGTTGATTGCGATGCAGACGTCCGACAAGCACCAGATCGCGACGCCGGCAAACTGGCAGCCGGGTGACGACGTCATTGTGCCGCCGCCGGGCTCGTGCGGCATGGCGAAGGATCGCATGGCGAAACCGGATCCGGATGTGAAGTGCCTGGACTGGTTCATGTGTCTGAAGAAGTGTCCCCGCTAGCAAACGGAGTCGCGGCCGGCGCCGCATGGGCGCCGGCCGCTTTCCATGAAGCACACAGAAGTCGCCGTCACGGTACTGGCCGACAATTCGGTTCAGGGCCTGACCCTCATCGGCGAACACGGACTCAGCCTCTGGCTCGAGGCCGGGGGTACCCGTGTGCTCTTTGACACAGGCCAGGGGCTGGCACTGCCGCACAATGCCGGGGTGCTGGGCGCGGCGTTGGAGCGCGCCGACGCGATCGTCATCAGCCATGGCCATCGCGACCACACGGGTGGTTTGCCCTGCGCACTGGAGCGCGCGCCGAAGGCCCGGCTGTTCCTGCACCCCGCGGCCACGTCGGTCCGCTACAGCCGACACGCCGGGAACCCCCGCGAGATCGGCATGGCCGCGCGGGTCCGCGAAGCCGTCGGATCCCGCGGTTCCTTGCTCACGTGGACGACGTCGCGCACCGAAGTCGCGCCCGGTGTGGTTGTGACCGGCCCGATCCCGCGCCGGAACTCCTTTGAGGACACGGGAGGGCCGTTCTCTCTGGATGCGGCAGGGGCGGTGCCCGACGCCCTCGCCGACGATCAGGCTCTGTGGGTCGAAACCGCGGATGGGCTTGTGGTGCTGTTGGGCTGCGCGCACGCGGGCGTGGTCAACACGCTGAACCACATCCGGGAGCAAACGGGCGGAGCGCGCATCCGCGCCGTGGCGGGCGGCATGCACCTGGCCTCCGCTTCGCCGGAACGAATGGACCGGACGTTGGAAGCGTTGCAGCAACTCGACATCGAAGGGCTTTGGCCGTGCCATTGTACCGGGAGCCTCGCCACGGCGCAGATGAAAGCAGCGTTTGGCGACCGCTGCCATTCTTGCAGCGTTGGCACTCGTGTGGCCTGGTGACTCGGGAGGGGGTCTCGAACCATGCGCGTGTTGCGGGTCGATCCCCCTTGACTCGGGCGGGGGTGGCAGCGCGCATGCGGAACTGGATGCAACCGCGCAAGGTGCGCAAGATCAGCGACATCGTGGCAGTGAACGACGTGCACGGGGCAGACGGAAGAACAGCCTCGGCGGATTCTTATCGAATTGTGGGGGCAAAACCCGCAAAGTCCTTGCCATGAGCAAGGCGATGCGTTCGGACGATGGCATTATGATGAGCAGAGATTGTGTCAGACTTGGACGTTGGTTCCTGTGCGTGGCGGTCGCGGGCATGTTGTGCTCATGCCGCAAGTCGCCCGAGGACGCCACCGCAAAGCCGCCGACTGGCCCCATTGAGGTGACGCCCGGCATGATCGCGGCGCTGGCACGGGCGGACACCGCCGATGGCAAAGAAGACCACCTCGTCGGCAAGTGCATCCTCTGCCAGCTGCACATGAACGGCCAGGCGGCGAACGCGGCGACCCTCGGCGACTACACGGTCCATCTTTGCTCCGCCTACTGCAAGCAGCAGTTCGAGGCCGATCCCAGCCAGGCACTGAACGCACTCCCGAGACCGGCGGACGAAGGGCCGTGATCGCGCGCGGGTATCCGATTCGACGCACCCCATGGAACCTTTCACTCCATTGGCCGGCTATGCGTCGCTTCTTGGCCTCAGCTTTCTCGCCTCCACGGTTCTTCCCGTTGGCTCCGAGTGGCTGGTCGTCGCGCTGCTGTTGCAGGGCTTCGAACCGGGCTCCGTCGTTGCAGTAGCCACCGGAGGCAACACCCTCGGCGCCTTCACCACCTATGCCATCGGGCTGTGGGGGGGGCAGCTTCTCGTCCGGCGGTTCCTCCGCATCGACGATCGCGCGCTGTCGCGTGCGCAACGGCTCTACACCCGTTTCGGCGCGTGGTCGCTGCTGCTATCCTGGGTTCCGATCGTGGGAGATCCGTTGTGTGCTCTGGCCGGGCTCTTCCGAACACCGTGGAGGCGCTTCGCGCTCCTCGTGATACTTGGCAAACTCGCCCGCTACATCGCGGTCGCGTGGGTCACGATCGCCGCAACGCCCCGGTAAAGGATTCCGAGAAGGCCGGCGCCGATCACGACGGGAATGATGTCCCACTTCCATCGGGTCATGCCGACCAGTGCGACCACGCTGATCGCCACCGCGAACCCATCCACCCGGTTTGCTTCCGGGAACAGGACCTGCAGCCCGAACCACACCGCCAGATTCAACACGACTCCGACAACGGCGGCGGTTATGGCGGAGAGCGCTGTTGAAAGCTTCACGTTCCCACGCAGTTGTTCGATGTGTGGCGCGCCGAGGAAGATCCACAGAAAGCACGGCACAAAGGTCACCCACGTCGTGAGGCCAGCACCCAGGGTGGCGGCGACCAGGGGCGGCAGGGCTCCCGGGTGATTCCACGCGCCAAGAAAGCCGACGAATTGCAGAACCATGATCAGCGGCCCGGGCGTGGTCTCGGCCAGCCCCAAACCGTCAAACATCTGGCCCGCACTCAGCCACGCGTAGTTCTCCACGGCCTGTTGCGAAACATACGGCAAGACCGCGTAGGCGCCCCCAAAGGTCACCATGGCCGCTTTGCTGAAGAAGATGCCTTGCTGGATCACGGTGTGATCCCAACCCAGCCTGGCCGCGAGCAACAGGACAGGCGCCCACCAGAGCAGAAGGCAAACCACAAGAACCCTCAGGGCGCGTGGCCATGAAGGTCGCGTGTGTTCGGCCATCGCGCCATCGTCGCTGATCATCGCGTGCGGGTCGCCCGTGGCCGTGTGGCCCTTGATCACCAGAAACGTGTTCGGCCAGATCCGGCCCCCGACGAAGCCCACCATCGCGGCGGTCAGAATGATTGCCGGAAACGGGACGTTGAAAAAGTAGATGGCGATGAATGCCGCCCCCGCCAGGGATCCCATCACGGCATTCTTCAGCGCCTTCTTTCCGATACGCAGCACGGCCCCAACCACGATCGCCAATACGGCTGGCTTCAGACCATAGAAGACCGCCGCGACCCAGGCGATATTCCCATAGGCGACATAGATATAGCTTAGTGCCCAGAGGATGAACACCGACGGCAGCACGAACAGGGAACCCGCGGCGATCCCGCCCCAGGTCTTGTGCAACAGCCAGCCCACGTAGGTCGCGAGTTGCTGCGCCTCTGGGCCAGGAAGCAGCATGCAGTAATTCAGCGCATGCAGGAATCGGGACTCGCTGATCCAGCGCTTCTTCTCAACCAATTCCGTGTGCATGATTGCGATCTGGCCCGTCGGCCCGCCGAAGGAAACGAACCCCAGCTTGACCCAGAAGCGTAGCGCTTCCCGAAAGGAAGGCTGGCGGAGGGGAAGATCCTGAGCGTGGTCCGGGGGCATGGCCCGTAGTATGGGCGGAACGAGCCCGACTGCAAGAACAGGAGAAGAAAGTGGTCGGGGCGGCGGGATTTGAACCCGCGACACCCAGCTCCCAAAGCTTGCTCCGAAGAAGTGAAGTTGGCAGTTCCGCGTCTCGCTCACACCGTCGTTCGGGGCGTTTCCACAACGTATTGACTATCAGATCCTTGAACCGATCTCCTGCCTCGGTTCAGAACTCCGCACCGCCTGACGCCCATCGGTACGAAGCGCATCAAACTGTCAAACAGGACCGGTCGAAACTGTCAAACAGGACCCCGAAAGGGCAATCGCAGGTGATCGCGTTTCAGCGGCACTTGGCGGTCGCGTAATCGTCATCGCACACAGTCCCCTTGGCCCACAAATTCGCGGTGCACCACCGCGCCATGCTGTGTGCCCGCCGTAACCTTGCCTATGTGTCCGTTCGACCTTTCGCGTCCCGCTCAGCCCTGCGTCCCGCGGACCACGGCTCGAACGTACACTCCCCTTGCTTGAGCCCACTACTGACCTGGGGGCCGGACAGCCCGGAAACCCAGGGCGTTGTGCAGGTTGACCGGGTTGAAGCCGTGGCGATCGGCAACCCGGCAGAGGCCGGCGTGGAAGCCCCAACTGCCGCCGCGATCCATGCGGAACGAGCCTGAAGTCGCACCACGAGGGTCTGATCCAGGCGATGTGCCGTAGTAGCCGCTGCCGGACCAATCCCAGCACCACTCCCAGACGTTGCCCGCCATGTCGTACAGCCCATAGCCGTTCGGCGCGAACGAACCAACAGGACTTGTGTACGGATCCCCGCCATCGTCATAGTCCGGGTGATAGCCCTTCGTCGCGCTCGTGTCGTAACTTATAGAGCTGGAGCTGTAGTAGTTCGCCCGCGTGTGTTGAGTATTGTCGCTGTCGCTCCACGGGAAGCGCCGGCCGCTCGCCCCCCCACGCGCCGCCTTTTCCCACTCCGCCTCCGTCGGCAACCGGTAGCCCGCCACCGACCAGTTGCAGTCCGGCGTGCTTTGCCCCGTCTTGTACACGTTGCCTCCCACAGTGTAGCACGCCGGGCGACCCTCCTTCTGGCTTCGTGCGTTGCACCACTTGACAACATCATACCAGCTGACAGTCTGCACCGGGTGGTTCGACGCCTTGCCACCACCTGCCGGTAGATCCGTGTAGCCGTTGTTCAGCCCCCAGGCC